>JACDAL010000088.1 GCA_013695465.1 Actinomycetota bacterium
GGGGTCGCCGCCGACATGTTCGATGCATTGTCCGAGGTCGGCATCAACATCGACATCATCTCCACGTCCTCGATCCGCATCTCCTGCGTGGTCGCTGCCTCGGAGGTCGAGCGGGCGGTGCGGGCGATCCACGATCGCTTTCAGCTGTCCGAGGACGCGATCTTGCGAGAGAAGCACCCGCTAACCGCCACCGATCAGATCCGAGCAGTCAGAGGCTGATGAAGCTCGTCGTGGTCGGCGCCACCGGAGCCGTCGGCACTGAGATCCTGAGGATCCTCGAGCAACGAAGCTTTCCCTTGAACGACATCGTCGCGGTCGCTTCGGCGCGCTCGGCGGGACGAAGGCTTTCTTTCGGCGGAGACCACATCGAGGTGGTGGCTCTGGAGGATGCGGTGTTCGAGGCGGCCAACATCTGTCTCTTCGACGTTCCCGACGAGGTGGCGCGCGCTTGGGGGCCGCGAGCGGCCGCCGCCGGAGGTGTCGTCGTCGACAACTCGGGGGCGTGGCGCATGGACGACTCCGTACCCCTGGTCGTCCCCGAGATCAACCCGCAAGCGGCCGCCGACCGACCCCAGGGAATCATCGCCAGCCCCAACTGCACAACCCTGGCGATGGTGGTCCCGCTGGCGCCGCTTCACGATCGAGCCGGGCTCGAACGCCTGATCGTTGCCTCCTACCAGGCCACATCGGGAGCCGGGAAAGGCGGGGTCGACGAGCTTTGGGATCAGACCCAGACCGCTGCCAAGGAGGGCGAGCTCGTGCGCGCGGGACTCGCTCGGGAGGTTCTCTCGGCAGGACAGGCTTTCTCTCACCCCATCGCGCTCAACCTGCTCCCTCAGGCGGGCTCGTTCAGAGCGGGAGGCTTTACCTCGGAAGAGCTCAAGCTCTGCTACGAGACCCGCAAGATCATGGGCCTACCCGAGTTGCGGGTCACGGCGACCTGCGTGCGCGTGCCGGTCGTCACCGGCCACGGGGTGGCGGTGCACGCTGAGTTCTCTCAGCCCCTCGGGCCCGACGAGGCGCGCTCGCTCCTCGAGCAAGCGGCCGGTGTCGAGGTGATCGACGATCCCGCAGCCTTCGCCTATCCGACTCCTCTGGAGGCGGCGGGGCGCGATCCCTGCTTCGTCGGACGGATCCGCCAGGACCCCTTCGATGAGCGGGCGCTCGAGCTTTTCTGCGTCGCCGACAACCTGCGCAAGGGGGCCGCGCTCAACGCGGTTCAGATCGCCGAGCTCATTGTTGCCGAGGGGTCGTGAAATGTCGCTATATCGCATCCTGCGACCACTCGGCTAGCTCTTAGTCGGGAAGGGGGGATTTGAACCCCCGACCTCGGCGTCCCGAACGCCGCGCGCTAACCAAGCTGCGCCACTTCCCGCAGGTCTTTAGCATCCCACAGGATGTTGGCTGCCTTGAAAGCCTGTGTCATCCGATTTCATGGCACTAAGACCAATCCGTGCACGTCTTAACCCAGGAATGTCCTCTGAGGATCGGACTTGACTGGGAGGATTCATGGGGCCTGAGACACACGTACACGGCTGGCGCCTGCGCGCCCTGGCGTTGTTCGAAGTGCTTGCGCTCGTTGCCTTGCTGGGCTTGCAGGGGGCGGCGGCCTCCGACGCCGTGGCCGGGAGAAACCAGGACCACGGGGAGCGGCCGGATGTAGAGCGGGATTGCTCGGCACCTGAGGCAGTGGAGTCCCAAGGCGATCAGGACGCCTCAGAAAAGGGGCGGGAGCCAGCCCCGGAGGCAATCGCTTGCCGGGATGATACGGACGCCGACACCGAGGTCGACGATGAAGCCGACGGGCTTGAGTCCGACGCCCATGAGCCCGACGACGCCGACGAAAAAGCTGAGCAAGAAGCCGACGACCACGAGACCGACAAAGCCGAGCAAGGAGACGACGACCACCAGGCCGACGAAGCCGACGGGGGGGTCGACGACGAGGCCGGCGAGGCCGCTGAGCACGAGCCCGCCGGAGGCCAGGACGACCAAGAGGCGGAAGAGCTTGACGAGGCCGAGCAGCCGGACGATGACGTCGAACCGGGGGCAAGCAGTGGCGATGTTCCGGAAGAAGAGCCGCCGGGGCCCGCTGAGACCGGTCCGGATCAGAGCGGGCCAGGCATCGATAAGCCTCCAACCGATGCCGAAGCCGCTCCGGAATCACCGGATCCGACCGGCGCAGCCGGTGGTTCCCCCGGAAGAGGTCACCAAGACAACAACTCCCAGGGTGCTGGTGGATCCGAATCAGGGGGTTCAGGGTCCGCGGAGCCTGGACTGGTCGTGGGGGCGAGTCGGAGTGGTCCCAGGGACCCGGGCTCCGACGAAGAGGTGCATGACGGCGAACGAGCTCCGTTCGGCCCCACGGGTGTGGTTTCGGGATACAACCTCGCAGGGTCCTTCAGCACGGCGGCCTTGCTCGATGCGCTGCCCCCGGCGCAGGCCCTCCGCGCCAGGAAACGCGTCCCCGAGGTTGCCCCCTTCATCATCGCCGGCCCCGCCTCGTGGACGAACACGTGGGGAGCTCCCCGCTTCGGGCCGGGCTCGTCGACGAGACAACATGAGGGGCAGGACGTGTTCTGTCGCTACGGCGACCCCGTCTTGGCAAGCGAGAGTGGGTACGTGGAGTTCGACGAGGGCGGTCTCGGGGGCAAGGTGGCTAGGCTCCATAGGGCCGATGGGAGTTACTGGTATTACGCTCACCTGTCGGCCTGGAACTCGCGTGATTTCGCTTCCGGCGATCGAGTCGCCCGGGGCGACGTCATCGGGTACTGCGGCAGCAGCGGTAACGCGGCCGGCTCCTCCCCGCACGTCCATTTCGGCTTCTACGGATCGGATGGGCGAGCAATTGATCCAATGACATATCTGGTTGGCTGGCTGCGAGCCGCCGAGCGTGGGCTGAGGCTCGCCCACGACGATGGGCGAGGCTCGAATCGTGGCGGCTCCGAGGGGCGCGCCGAGGCAGAGAACAAGTTGACTCTCGCGTCCTTCGTCCCACGCCTTCCCAGGCTTCTGGCAAGAACCGACGCCTTCGGGGATTCGAGCGCAGTACAGGAGAGCCCTCCTAACCGCCGGCTACTTGAGTCTTCGTCGACTGGGCGCATCGAAGTGGGCTTCGAGTTGCTGGCGATAGCCACACTGCTGCTATTGAGTCGCTGGTCCCGAAAGACCTTCTCTTCAGCCTGAGCCGGCTGGGACGGCGCGGGCGGGTGCCGCGGAAGTCAATCGCGCGCAATGCGCTCTTGAGTGCGTTTTTGGGATTCTGAGGCGCGCTGCGCGCGTTTGTACCGGAGCCGGCCCTGCTCAGAACCCGAAAACCCTGTTCATGCGAAATTCATAGTAGCGATGCCACTCTGCCACATGCCCTCTGTAGCTTGAGCATCACCGATATCCCTCAAGCGGGGCGTCCATCACAGGAGGTACCAACTCGAATGTTTAGGGTTCGCGACACGGCCGGATTCAGGGCCCTGCTCGCCGCTATGACACTGGCGCTCGTTGCGGTTGCTTGCGGCGGAGCCGACGCCACCAACGACGGCAGCGGCGGGTCGGGCGGGGCAGCCCTCACCGGCAAGATCGTGGCATCAGGCTCCTCGACGGTCGAGCCGATCACCTCTCTGGCTGCTGAGCTGTTCGCTGAGGAAAACCCGGATGTGTCTCTTTCGGTGGACGGGCCCGGCACGGGCGATGGCTTCGAGCTGTTCTGCCAGGGCAAGACCGACATCTCTGATGCTTCGAGGGCCATCGAGCCGGAAGAGCAGCAGGCTTGCAAGGACGGAGGCATCGAATACATCGAGCTCAAGGTCGCCATCGACGGCCTCTCGGTGTTGACCAGCAAGAACAACAACGAGATCTCCTGTCTCGACTTCAAGGACCTCTACGCCCTTATAGGCCCCGAGTCCGAGGGCTTCAACAGCTGGTCCGACGCCAACTCGCTGGCCGAGGAGATCGGCGCCGCTCACGCCCCTTATCCCGACGTGCCGCTTGAGATAACGGCTCCGGGTGAGGAGTCTGGCACCTATGACTCCTTCGGCGAGCTAGTTCTCGAGGACATCGCCTACGAGGACAGGAAGATCGAGGAAGACGCGCCGGTCATTCGCGCCGACTACACGGCCTCTGCCGACGACAACGTCATCATCCAGGGCTTGTCCGGCGACGAAACCTCGCTCGGCTGGGTGGGTTACGCCTTCTACCAGGAGAACACCGACAAGGTGAGGGCCATCCCCATCGCCGAGGAAGGCGACAACTGCATCGAGCCCACCAACGAGACCATTGCAGCCGGCGAGTACCCGATCTCCCGTGACCTCTACTTCTACGTGAACTCGAAGAAGGCGGAGAGTAACGACTCTCTGCAGGCATTCGTCGACTTCTACCTGGCCGAGCTGCAGACGCTGGTCCAGGAGACCGGCTACGTCGAGGCTCCCGAGGATGTCATCTCAGAGACCACGCAGGTGTGGGAGGACCGCGAAACCGGGACCCGCGACGGCTAGGTCCGTCGCTCAGTCCTAACGATTCGGGTGTGGAGGCCGATACCCATAGTGGGAAGGCCTCCACACCGGACGTTGTTACTAAGGAGCCACGGATGAGCATTTGGGGAGTTGGTTGAGCAACGCCGCAGGCGGGCTGCTCCTCGAGCTGGAAGGAAGCCCCGCGCGCAGGCGCAAAGAGCGCATCGTCCGGGGTATTTTCTTCGCGCTGGCCGCGATGTCGGTGGTGATCAGCGCCACCATCGTGCTCGCCCTCATCCAGGAAGCCGTGCAATTCGTCGGTGCCATCGGTGTTGGAGACCTGTGGCAACGGGGTTGGTTCCCCCGGCGGGGAATCTTCGATGTCCGCACGATTCTCGTGGGAACCCTGGTCGTCACCGGGATCGGCATGCTCGTCGCCGCGCCGCTCGGTCTCGGCGCTGCCGTCTATCTCTCCGAGTACGCCCGGCCTCGCATCCGCAAGCTCCTCAAACCGATCCTCGAGATCATCGCCGGGATACCCAGCATCGTTCTCGGCGTGTTCGCCTTCTCCTGGATCAATCCGCAGATCGTCGACCGCTTCCTGTGCGGCGACGCTTCCTTCTTCAACCTGGGCGCTGCCGGCGTCGGGGTGGGAGTGCTCGTGACGCCGCTGGTCGCCTCCATCGCCGAGGACGCCATGAGAGCGGTGCCCATGTCCCTGCGAGAAGGGGCCTACGGCCTCGGCGCCCGCAAGCGTTCGACCACGGTCAAGATCGTGTTCCCCGCCGCCATCTCCGGCATCGTGGCCGCCGTGATCGTCGGCATGTCGCGAGCAATTGGAGAGACCATGGTTGTCGCCTTGGCGGGCGGCGCCACGGGTGGGTCGTTGTTCTCGGCCGACTACTGCCAGCCCGGCCAGACCATGACCGGCGCCATGGCGGCTCTCGCCATCGGCGGGGATCAGGTCAAGGGGGATGTCTCTGCCTTCCAAAGCCTCTATTTCGTGGGCCTGGTTCTGTTTCTGCTCACGCTCGGACTCAATGTCTTGAGCGGCCGGATCGTCAGACGCGTGAGGAAGAAGTACTGATGGCGACGCGCGCGGAGTCGCCATCCGTAACCGAGGTCGTCAGGCAGAGCCTGTCAAAGAGGCGCTTTGATTTCCGAAGCGCTGCGTTCGAGGCTTCCCTGCTCTTGATGCTGCTGGCCTCGCTTGCGATACTCGTCATCCTGCTAACCGATGTCGTGCGTTCGGGTGCCGGAGTGCTCACCGAACGTGGCGGCGACTTCATTCAGGGTAGCTTGTCGTCGCTGGCCGAGAGGGCGGGCGTGTGGCAAGGCATCGTGGGGTCCTTTCTGATGATGGCTTTCGTCGTCCTGGTGGCATTTCCGGTGGGCATCGGCGCCGCCGTCTACCTCGAGGAGTACGCCCCCGATAACCGTATTGCTCGGCTCATCGACGTCAATGTCCGCAACCTGGCAGGTGTGCCGTCGGTCGTCTATGGCTTGCTCGGCCTGTTTCTGTTCGTCGAGGTGCTCGAGCCGTTGACGGGCGGGCGTAGCATTATCTCCGGCGGACTGACCTTGTCGCTGTTGGTGCTCCCTCTGGTCATCATCACATCGGCGGAGGCTTTGCGGGCAGTGCCCGACAGCATTCGTGAGGCGGGCTACGGTGTGGGCGCCACTCGCTGGGAGGTTGTCCGCTCGCACGTCTTGCCGTCGGCTGCACAGGGAATCCTCACCGGGACGATCCTGTCTCTGTCGCGAGCGCTGGGCGAGACTGCTCCTCTGCTTCTGGTCGGCGCGGTCACAGGTTTTTTGTCGACCGGCTCGCAAACTTTGGCCGAGCAGCTCCAGGGCGAGTACGTCTCTCTGCCGACCATCATCTACGCCTGGGCCAAGGAGCCGGACACGGACTTCCGGGCGCTTACCTTCGCGGCTATCATCGTGTTACTCGCCGTGATCCTCTTAGCCAACCTTGCCGCAATCATCCTGAGGAACCGATACGAGAGGAAGTGGTGAAAAGGGTGCAAGCCAAGCCCTTGGGTACACTGAGCCGTCGAACCAATCGAGCGACGGATGAGAAGGTGGAATCGCGCCCACAAGAGCAGAAAACCTCCGAGGAAGCTGTCTTCGACGTTCAGGACCTGTCCGTGTTCTACGGAGATTTCCGGGCCGTTCGTAATGTGACGCTGGCCGTGTCCCAGAGGAACATCACGGCTCTCATCGGCCCTTCGGGGTGCGGTAAGACGACCGTGCTTCGCTGCTTCAACAGAATGAACGACCTCGTCGATACGGCCCGCATCGAAGGCAATATTCTCTATCATGGAGTCGACCTCTATGAATCTCGTGTCGATCCAGTGGAGGTGCGACGACGTGTCGGTATGGTCTTTCAGAAGCCCAATCCCTTTCCCAAGTCGATCTACGACAACGTCTCGTTCGGTCCCAAGATCGCAGGTTTCAAGGGGAGCATGGACGACTTGGTGGAGGAGGCGCTGACCAAAGCAGCGCTCTGGGATGAAGTCAAGAGCCGCCTCAAGGAGTCGGGGATGTCGCTATCGGGCGGACAGCAGCAGCGTCTTTGTATCGCGCGTGCGATCGCAGTGCAACCCGATGTGATCTTGATGGATGAGCCGTGCTCTGCTCTTGATCCCATCGCCACCGGGCACATTGAGGACCTCATGCAGGATCTGAAGAACGACTACACGATCATCATCGTCACCCACAACATGCAGCAGGCAGCGCGCGTCAGCGACATGACAGCGTTCTTCACCGCCGAGGTGAACGAGAAACAGGATCGTCGCACCGGTGTGCTCGTCGAGTTCGATCACACCGAAAGGATGTTCACCAACCCCTCAGATGAAAGAACGGAAAACTACGTCACCGGCCGCTTCGGATAGGCACGGTATGGGGGCCGCCGGACGGCAGAGGAATCCCGTGCCGGAGCCCGCACCGGAATCGGCGCGGGCGTATTTCGACTTTGCTCTGGAGCAACTCAAAATTCAGGTCGAGATGATGGCCCTTCGAGTTGATCAGGCGCTCGAGAGCTCGGCTAGCGTCTTGCTTACCGGGGACCTCGCTTTAGCAAACAAGGTCATCCTCGGAGACAACGATATAGATGAGATGTTCGTGTCGCTGAGCGAGCGTTGCTACGACTTGCTCGGCCGTCAGTCGCCGGTCGCCTCCGATCTGCGATTGGTGGTGTCGGTTCTCAGTGTCATCCAAGACCTGGAGCGCTCCGGCGATCTCTGCCTGCGCATCGTGAAGCTCGCCCCCGACCACCACTTGCTCTCACTCAACCCGGACACGTTCTCCATCCTCCAAGACATGGCGCGCGAGGCGACCGAGTTGTTCAGACTTGCGATCAAGGCGTTCTCCTCGCAGGATTTGCGGCTCGCCCACAGCTTGGAGCAGCGAGACGATGCCATGGACGCTTACAACGCGCGTTTGACCGAGGCGATCTTCGCCATGGAGGGGCGGGGGGCGGTGCCGCAGGCGGTGCAGACCATGCTCGCGGGCCGCGCTCTCGAGCGCATTGCCGACCACTCCGTCATGGTGGGCGAACGCCTCCGCTACCTGCTCACAGGCGACCTGGGTTCTCTCTCAAAACAAATCGGGCCGTGAGCCTCGGACCCTGCGTTCGAGAGGCTTAAGGGGTGTCCACGAAGGGAGCTCTAATGATCGAGTACAAAGACTTGGCAGAGCGTGACAGCCGGTTTGCAGGTAGGTTCGACCCAGATGTCTTGGAGAAGGTTCTGAACACCTATGCGGCAGAGGGTTGGCGGGTCGTGGAGGGCTTTCTTGCAGCCAGCGTCTGGAAGAGCGCCAAAGGCTGAGATTGTCGTGATTCTGGAGCGTTCCGAGGGTTAGGTGTGGCGTCGAGAAGACGTTCGGTGTCGAGCGAGCGGGATGAAAGGGTCGTCTGGCGACCACCAATGCCCGCTCGACCAGAAATCACGGCACGAACTTGTAGCCAAGCCCCCTGACCGTCGTGAGATGTTGCGGGTTCTTGGGGTCAATTTCGCACTTGGTCCGGAGACGCTTGATGTGAACGTCGAGAGTGCGCGTGTCACCGAAGTAGTCGGCCCCCCAGATGCGGTCGATGAGCGTCTCTCGTGTCAGGACGCGACCCGAGTTCTCCATCAGCAGCTCTAGTAGTTCGAACTCTTTGCGGGGCATATGCACGCGCTCCTCTCTGACCATTACCTCGAAGCGGTCGGCGTCTAATCTGATGCCGCCGCCCTCCAGCACACCCTCGCTGCCGCCGGCCCCGCTCGTTGTCCTGCGCAGCACCGCTTTGATCCGGGCGATCAGCTCGCGTGTGCTGAACGGTTTGGTGACGTAGTCGTCGGCTCCGATCTCGAGTCCCACGACTTTGTCGATCTCGGTGTCGCGAGCAGTCAGCATGATGATGGGAACGCTCGAGGTCTTACGAATCTCCCTGCAGATCTCCTCTCCCGACAAGCCGGGCAACATGAGATCCAACAAGAGCAGATCGGCGCCCGCCGTCTTGAAGCGGTCGAGGCCCTGTGCTCCGTTGGTTACTCGGTCCACGACATAGCCCTCGCGTCCGAGCTGATATTCGAGCGCCTCGCCGAGCCCCTCTTCGTCCTCGATCAATAGGATGTGCGGCACGGCTGCGATCCTCTCCACTTGAGCTCGGGCCACAGTCAGCTGGCCACCGATTTTAGGCTTCTCTCACCGAGTGCGGGCAGTCTGACGGTGAAGGTGGATCCTTCACCCAGCTGACTCTTAAGGCCAAGATAGCCTCCGTGGAGCTCCACGACGTGTTTTACGATGGATAATCCAAGGCCGGTGCCGCCGCTGCCGCGCGAGCGGTCTTTGTCGACTCTATAGAACCTCTCGAACACCCTGGACTGGGCGTTGAGAGGAATGCCTATTCCCGTGTCGGACACACGCGCGACTGCGTCGGCACCGTCGGAAAATATCTCGACCGACACGACTCCTCCATCGGGTGTGTACTTGACGGCGTTGTCGAGCAGGTTTCTTAGCATCAGTCCGAGCTGTTGCTCGTCGCCTCGGACCAGAACCCCGGTCTCCAAGCGTTCCACGAGAGACAAGTCCTTCGCCTGCGCTACGGAGCGGATCTCGGCGAGCTGGCGTCGTGCGACGGCAGCGAGATTTGTGTCACGCGCCGCTAGGTTGATTGGGTCCTCAAGCTTGGAAAGGTCGAGCAGATCTGCGATGAGGCGGCTCAGCCGCTCGGTCTCCCGGGTGAGCTTGGCCGCGAATTTGATGGCAGTCTCGGGATCGTCGCGCGCCGCCTCCCCGATCGCCTCTCCTAAAGCCTGAAGGCTGGCGACGGGGCTCTTGAGCTCGTGGGAGGCGTTGGCGACGAACTGGCGCCTGATGCGCATCGTCCTGAGCTCCTCGGTTACATCTTGGAACAGGACGGCGACTCCCGCCGGATCCTCCAGCGGGAGGGCGCGAATGCGCAAGGTGCTTTGGGCCGGCCACAGACTGATCGTTTGCTCGGTTGGACCCTGAGTCGAAAGCGCCCTTTTCGCTACCGAGAGCACTTCATCCGAGGGGAGCCGAGCAGGCAGTCTTCCCTGCCCCAAGTGCAGGAGAGCGCGCGCGGCGGCGGTGGCCTTGATCGGGACGAGGGCATCGTCCAACACCAAGACTCCTTCGTCCATGCGATCGAGGATCTCGCCTGAGCGCCGCTGCTCTCGCTCCAATGTGGTGAGCTCGAGCTCGACCCGCTGTTGTTCAGCCTCTTGAAGACGGCGTACTTCAGCCTCTTGAAACTTGAGGTTGCCTCGCAAATAGATCAGCGCCCCGGCGAGCGCGAGGCAGGCCGCCGTCAGCAGGACTTCGATCATCTAGTGTTCATCTCCACTTGAGATTCTAAGGTGCTCGTGCTGCTGTGGGGAGGGCTTTGACTGCTCTGAGCAGGTATTTCGTGGCGTGTTCGCGCTGCGTTAAGAAAGTCGCGCAACAGATAGGGTCGAGGACATGGTCAGAATCAACTTCGCCGAGGAGCTAGATACCGCGGAATCCAGTCTCCTGGCAGGGGGCCGCATGGTGCTCGAACAACTCGGGAGCGTCATGCTGGCGCTCGAGCGACGCGATCCCGGCCTTGCCCGGGAAGTGATCGAAGGCGATGACCGCGTCGACGATGTTTATCTGGCGACCGAGACACGGGTGCTGAGCCTCTTGGCCCTGCAGGCGCCGGTCGCCCGTGATCTGAGGCTGGTCAACGCCATTCTCCATTCCAACGGGCACATCGAGCGCGTCGGCGATCTGTGTGTCAACATCGCCAAGTTCGTGCTGAACGGGCTTCCGTACCCGTCGAACTCCCCGATGCTCACCAGGCTGCAAGAGATGGGAATTCGAGCCGGGGAGCTACTGGATATCGCGCTGCGAGCGTTCTCGGCGCGCGATGCCGATCTGGCTGAGGAGCTTCCTGTCAAGGACAATGTGCTGGACCGGCTCAACCGCGGCATGCTCCAAGAGCTGAAGCAGTACGCAGGAGACGAACAGAGCTTCGAATGGGCCGTGAATTTGGTGTTGGTGGCTCGCTATCTCGAGCGTATCGGCGATCACTCGGTCGACATCGGAGAGCGCACCTCCTACATGGTGACCGGGGTCATGCGGGAGTTCACCGATGCATCCCACCCCGAGAATGACCTTCGCTGAGGCCTGCTCTCCCGGCTCAATGTTGCTTATAGCGCTATCGGGCTCATCGCCCACCGGGCACCAGCCGCAGCAGCGTCGCCTCCGGCCGGCACCAGAACCGGATCGGTGAGAAGCGGCTCTGGCCGAGCCCGGGGCTGACGTGCAGCCAGGTATTGCCGATACGATGCAGCCCCTGGGACAGAGCGTTGGGCAGGCGGCAATTCGTTACCAGCGACCCCCAGCCCGGCAGGCGCAGCTGGCCACCGTGGGTGTGCCCCCCCAAGATCAGATCGAAGCCATTGAGAGCCCACTCCGAGACCACGTCGGGTGCGTGCACGAGAGCGATGGCGGCTCCTTCGTCCTCGGCCCGGGCGATGTGAGATGTCTTGTGGCGGCCGAGGTAGGGGTCGTCCACGCCTGCGAGCCTTACGCGGCCCCCTGCTGTATCCAGGAGCTCGGTGCGGTTCGTGAGAGCGACCCACCCCTGTTCCCGAAGCCCGCTCTCGAGCTCTTCGATCCTCGTCTTGCGGGGAGGCGGGGGCGTGACCGAGGTGCTCAGGTACTTCAAGTAACCCTGGTGGGACGACACGAACAGGTCGTGGGACCCGAGCACGTAGAACTGCCCCAGCTTCGCTCGAAGCGGCCCGAGCGCCTCGAGCACGACCGGAATGCCTCCATCCTCGTCGATCATGTCCCCGGTCAAGAGGACGAGGTCGACAGAGCTCCCGAGGCGGACGCCCAGGGCCTGGATCCAGCTCTTGAGATGAGCCGTCCGCCGGGTCATGTGCGTGTCGGAGAGGTGGAGGATCGTCAGAGGGGGGCACCCGGCGCCGACCTCGACGCGCCGCTCGACCAACCGCAACCGGTGTGGCTCCAACAAGGAGTAGGCGCCGAGACCCGCCCCCACGGCGAGGGCGGCGCGCGCAAATTGCATCGATTCGAGCATACTGGCATTGTGAGATTGTCCCTGCGATACAAGATCGTTGGGGGCTTCGTCCTCCTCCTCTCCCTCATCGGTCTTCTCGGATGGGTGACCTACTCGTTGTTCGGGTCCCTCAGAGAGGTCCAGACTCGGGTGTTCGATGACGCCGTGCCCGGGCTGGTGGTGGCCGCTGAAGTGGTGCGCTCCTACACGGCTCAGTCGGCCGCGATCCGGGGCTACCTGATCAATAGCCGCCGCGAGCAGCTCGAGCAGTACCGCGAGGAGGTCACGCAAGTCGCCGTCACCGAGAGCCGCGCCCGCGCGCTGTTCGACTCTCCGCGCGAGCGGACGCTCCTGGCGGAGCTTATCGAGGCCGGCAAGGACTTCCATCGCGAGGTGGACAAGAGGGTGTTGCCGATCGCCAAGAAGGGCGACCGGGCGCTTGCGTTCAACCGTCTCGGCAGGGAGGGAGACAGCGCCGTGGCGGACATCGAGCGCCTCGGCCAGCAGCTGAGGCGCACTCAGGACCGCGTCATGGCGCGCAATCAGCGCGGCCTCCAGGACCGCAGCGCCCAGGCCCTCGCCATTCTCCTGCTGGTGACCATCGGAGCAGTGCTGATCGGGCTGCTGCTCGCCATAGTCGTGTCTCGCAGGCTCGTGCAGGGCCTCCATCAGCTGGTGGACGCTGCCAGGGCCGTGGGTCGAGGCGACTTCGACCAGACTATCGACATCCGCACCGGGGATGAGGTCGAGGAGCTCGCGACCCGCTTCACGGAGATGCAGGCGGGCCTAAAGCGCCTGCAGCAGCTTGCTCTTCACGACCAAGAGCTGGAGATCGCCGCCTCCATTCAAAGGAATCTGTTGCAAAAGAGCGTCCCTCACACTCCCGAGGTTCACCTCGCCCCGATGCAGCGACAGGCCAACTTGGTCGGCGGGGACTGGTTCGATGTCGACTCCTCAGACGGCCGGCTCGCCATCGTGGTCGGCGACGCCTCAGGGAAAGGCATCGGAGCTGCGCTGATGGCGACCGTGGCCTTGTCTGCTCTGCGGGCGGAGCGCGGCCTCGGCGGTGACGGCCGGCGGATCGTGTCCCGGGCTAATCGGGCGTTGGTGGACGCCACAGACCCCGAGTCCTACGCGACTGTGATCTACCTCGATCTGGAGCTGTCCACGGGCGAGGCGACCTGGCTCAACATGGGCCATCCGCCGCCCTTCATCCTGCGCGCCTCCGGCACGCGCGATGGCCCTCGAGGCCACTATCTCGAGGGACCTCGCAACCGGGTGCTGGGCTGGTTCGACGACCCCGGACTCGAGCAAGGCAGCGTCAAAGTGCTCCCCGGAGACCGGCTCGTCCTCTATACCGATGGCTGGCTGGAGGCCAAGTCCGTAGACGGCGAGTCCTTCGGAGAGCACCGTTTCGCCGAGGCCCTCACACGCCTGGGCATCCTCGGAGGAGAGGCCCTCGTGGAAGAGCTCGTCCGGGAGGTAGAGCGCTTCGCGGCCGGTAAGCTGGACGACGACCTGACTATGCTGGTGGTCGAGTTTCTAGGGGCTCCGGTGGGCAGGGCAGGTGCGGAGCTGACAGGAGAAGAACAGTGGCACAGCAGAAGGTAGATATCCAGATAGAGGAAGCCGACGGTTATCGGATCCTCAAGCCCGCCGGCGATCTCGACGTCTATACGGTGGGATCGCTGCGCGACGTGCTCGGGAAGATGATCGAAGAGGAGTCGCCGCATGTAGTGGTGGATCTCGACGGCGTCCCCTTTATGGACTCCTCCGGCCTCGGTGCGCTCATGGGAGGTGTGCGACGGATGCGCGAGGCAGGAGGTGATCTCGCCGTCTCTTGCACCAAGGAGCAACATCTGAAGCTGTTCTCGATCACCGGGTTCGGCGAGGGAGTATCGATCGCACCGACCGTCGAGGAGGCTGCGGCAGGCTTCAGGGACGCCTAGTCCTTTACCCCCAATAAATCATCCCAGCGGGCCATAACATTTTGCCTCGCTTCTCATTACCCTGAGAACACATCAGGAAATGAATTAGGCGAGGTGGGGACAGTTGCTGATTCTAGATTCGTCCGACGAGGACTGGCGCGCAAAGGCGCGCTGTGCCTCTTTTGATCCCGATCTGTTCTTTTCTCCAGGATCTCTGGAGCACAGAGTGGCCAAGAGGATCTGCAGAGATTGCCCGGTGCGCAGGGAGTGTCTTCTCTTTGCACTGGAAACGCCCATCGACCACGGTGTTTGGGGGGGCATGACCGAGCGGGAGCGCAGGCGCTTTCGCCGGCACTGGGGGGCCGAGTGGCGGGCCCTCATCGCCTAGCCCATTCGCCGAGTGGTCGTATAGGGCCGGCCGCCGCTATAGAGCATCTGACGACCACTCGATATTTAGGTTCTGAGCGTCAGCTCCAATAGCGTGCACTCGTCGCGCCAGCGACGGGCGGTGTCCTCCGGCAGGCCGGGGATGTTCAAGCGCTTCTCCGCGACCTTCTCGGCGACCTCGTCCCACTCCGGGCCCGGCTCGAGCACCCTGACGTTGGCGGGAACCTCTCCAACCCGGGCGTTCTTGCCCTTCCAGCGAAAGATGACGTCGACCTCCCGCAAACTCTCGGCCCCGGGGATGGTCTGCTGCCGCTCGCCTGAAAGCACGAAGATCCTGTTCGCCTTCTGGTCGTATACGAACCACACCGGCATCGTCTCGGTCCCGGATTGGGTGGGCCAGCGCAGCCAGATGATCGTCGATTTCTTGAGCGACTCCTGGATCCCTCCCGCCTGAGACGAACCCGACAGCGCGCTGTGATGGTCGGTCCAGTCGAGCTCGGGATCGACCTCGTAAGCGGCGTCGGACCATGCCTTGTCGGTGGCCGTCAGCACGTACCATCCGGACAGGTCGAAAAAGCCTCTGACCGCCTCCTCAGGCGCTGCGTAATCGCGGTGATAGGCAAGCTGGATGTCACCGTCGGGGCGCTCGTGGAAGCAGAAGACCCAGTTGCGATATTCGGGCGACAGGTAGCACTCGGCCCAATGCACCGTTGGCTCGGCCACCTCGAGGTGCAGGCCGATCGAGGACCCGGGCACGGTAGCTTCGAAGGGGGTCCAATACACCTGGATCACGCGGCTGACATCGCGCTCCAGAGTCACCCGGAGCGCGGCTTTCGCTCCCGCGGTCTCCCCCGGCTTGACGCCGTGCCGGCCGATGGCTCGGGCGACCTCTTCCACGATGGGAGAGAGCGCTGTGCGCCTGCGTTCCTCTCTGAGCGCCATCAGCCGAGCGGAGACTCTTCGAGCGCCGAGCGCAGCATGAAGAAAGCGGCGGGAAGAAAAGCTATTGCGAAGGCTGCGAGCTGGATCTTTGCAAAGAGCTTCTGCTTCAGTGCCAGATGCGGCCAGAAGTCGAAGAGGATGATCCGCAACCCATTGAAAGCGTGGTAGACGACTGCGGCGACTAATGCAACCTCAAAAGGCTTGAACCACCACTGCTGATACAAGGAGATGGTCTCGTCGTAGAGCTCGGGACCAAAGCCGACTCCGAAGGTGTCGACGATGTGGCCAAATAGGAAGGCAACCACGAGGATTCCGGTGACCCGGTGGGCCACCCACGACCACTGCCCGATCCCGCCCTTGTAAGCGACTCCCTGGCGGCCTTTTCCCACCCGCAGCAAGTCGACGAGCAAGAGGGTGGCAACGAGTCCCGACCCCACGGTCAGGACGAATACGAGTCCTTCTATGAGTTTGGCGGCGAGCATACGAGCCGAGTCTAGTGCCCCGTCGCGGAAATCATCGTCACATTCGAGCGCCCCTGCATCACCGACGGCTGCGTTGCACGGCTCCGCCGAGGTCGGAATTGGGATTCAATCTGGCACCCAGTGACGCTCTCGGTGTTGGCGCTAATTTCGCGATGGACCACCGCCGGTATCGAAGAGCTGGTCTGAAACGGCCACCAGGCCGCGGAAGTCCACCGCCTCTTGCTCGAGATAGGGGACACGCACCCAACGATGGCGCGGGACCTTGCTGGCGAGGGCGCGCAGGTTGCGCTCCTCTCGGCGCACTACGCGCATGAACGCGCTCTCGTTGTCGAGGAGGTCGGCCAGGAGCGCTCCGTCGCCCTCCTGGGCGCGTAGTTTCGAGATTTGCCTCGTCCTGGCTCCGATGCCGTCGCCGTACTTTGGGTGGACACGATTGACGACAACGGCGCCGAAAGGCAACCGAGCCTCATTGAGCCTTTGAGCAAAGTAGACTGCTTCGGCTACCGATTCCTCTGTCGGCGAGGTCACAACGACGAACGAGGTCAGATCCGACTGCAGCAGTGCCTGCACGGCTCGCGCTCGTTCTTTGAAGCCGTCGTACATGCCTTCGAGATTGACGAAGAACTCAGCCGTGTCCTCAAGGACCGCGCCCCCCACTATCCGTTTGACGACCCTCAGAAAGGTCGTTGCCGCCACGTTGGCCACACGCATGAAACCTGAGCCTGCCTTCATGTAGGGAAGCAGGAACCAGCGCAGAACTCGGCTCTCGAGGAAGCCTGTGAGCCGGCGGGGGGCATCGAGAAAGTCGAGGGCGTTGCGGGTAGGCGGCGTGTCGATGACGATCAGATCGTAGTCGCCGGTGACATGGAGCTCGTAGAGTTTTTCCAAAGCCATGTATTCCTGGGTTCCCGACAATGTGCCCGAGATATTGCGGTAGAAGCGATTGGCGATGATGCGATCGGCCTGTTGGGGGCTTGGCGCGTAGCGATAGACGACTTCGTCGAACGTTGTCTTGGTGTCGAGCATCATCGCGTGAAGCTCGCCTTCAGCTTCCACTCCGGCCGCGGTGAATTTGCGTCGGTTCACCTTTGTGGGAACGTTGTCCAGCTCCTTGAGCCCGAGCGAGGAGGCTAGTCGCCGGGCCGGGTCGATCGTCAACACCGCGACCTTCTTTCCCTCGGAAGCGGCGCGCAAGGCGATGGCGGCAGCGGTGGTGGTCTTTCCCACACCTCCCGCACCCGCGCACACGATGATCTGTTTGGTTGCCGTGATTCGCTGAATCGGATTCACAGCTCTTGGAGCTTTCCTTCGATCTCGTCCGCCAGTGTTTCGATGTCGGGCAGCGTCAACCCCGAGCCGAACAGGTGGGGCAACCTAACGATCGGTCTCGTCGCGCTCTTTGCCAGGACCCTCAGGTGCTTCGCTTGAATCGCGCTCCGCGCCTCCAGGAAGGAGGCGTAGCCGTTGAGCGCGTCGAAGTCCTCCTTGTCGAGGCGCAGTCCGACCGAGTCGGCACATGACTGCAGCGATGAGGGCTTGGTGAGAAGGGCGAGGTGCTCGTCGCTTAGAGAGTCCTGATAGACGCCGTTGGCAAAAGTCACTCCCTGAGAGACGCCGAGCTCATCGTCCAGTTTCTGTGATGTCTCCAGGGTCTCCGCCACGGGCATCTCCTCCGGAAGCGTCACCAGGTGCGCGATGGAGCGCGCGGGATTTGTGAGCATCTCGATCAACCAGTCCGCTTGGCGTTTTACGGGTCCCACCTGGACCGCGTCCGCCAGGCCCATGGGGGCTGCAAGGAAAGTAATCATGTGCCCGGCGGCCGGGGCGTCCACGATGATTGTGTCGAAATCGTACCGCCGCCCGCCGGGAGCCCGGTTCTGCTCCAGATACCAGATCTTGCCGAGCACGAGTATGTCTTTGAGTCCGGGGGCCGCGGTCGTGATGTAGTCGGTGAAATGCGTGCTGGTCAGCACCTTCGATACGCGCTTCATGTGGTACTGGACCTCGAGGTACTCGGCGAGGGCATCTTCCGGCATTACGTTCAGCGCCCACACTCCGGGCGACAGCTCGGAGGGTTCGTAGCTCGGTTCGGAGGCGCCGAAAAGTCTAGGCAGGCTGCCCTTGTGGTCGATTTCGGCGACACAGACCTTGTATCCGGCGCGTGCAGCCACCAGGGCCAGAGCAGCCGAGACGGTCGTCTTGCCTACGCCTCCTTTTCCGCAGACGATGTGTATGCGCGGAGCCAGGAAGTCGGCGATTTCCATCGGGAGATTCTTATCGACCCGGACGAGACCCGGTTGCGCCGATCCCTCGGCCCCCCAGGGGCTGACGTGCGATGGTCGCACAGGGAGAACCGGATTGGGTACCTGACGTGCGACGGTCGCACGGGGACCACCGGTCCCCCGAAAACCCGGACCCCGTTTGACCCCGGATCGATGACAATTGGGGCATGCTCCTTCGCCGCCTGTGTGCCGCCTGGGTCGCCACGCTGCTGGCCGGCTCACTAATTCTGATCGCATCCCCCTCCCAAGCTCAGGAAACGGCATCTCGAACCGTCGATCTCGTCGAGGTGAGAGGTTTGATCGACCCGCCGATGGCCGGCTACCTTCAAGAGCGGCTGAATGCGGCCGAGGACGACGGGGTCCACGCGCTGATCATCCAGCTGGACACGCCGGGCGGGCTCGACATCGCCATGCGGGAGATCGTCCAGACGATCACGAACTCCACGGTGCCGGTGGTTGTGTGGATCGCCCCGCGCGGGGCTCAGGCGGCCTCCGCCGGAACCTTCATCGCCTATGCCGGACACCTTACCTATGCGGCTCAGGACACGGTGCTGGGGGCCGCAGTGCCGGTGAGCCTGAGCTCAAAGTTGTCTCCGCCGCTGGAGCGCAAACTCACAAGCAACGCCGCGGGCTACATGAGGGAGCTTGCCCGGAATCGCTCACGCAACGTGGATTGGGCACAGAGAGCGGTGGTGGACGCAGCCACGATCGGCGCAACCAGGGCAGCCGAGATCGATGTGGTCGACGGCATCGCCTCCACACTTGGAGATCTTCTCGAGCGCTTGGATTCTCAGGAAGTGGAGGTCACGGGGTCTGGGCCGGTCGTATTGGAAACTTGGGACGAGGAAGCGCAGGCGCCCAACGTCACAGTGCGCTTTCAGGGCCTGGGCCCGATCGAGCGGCTTCTGCATGCGGTCACCAGCCCCGAGCTTGCCTTCTTGCTGCTCCTTGTGGGGACCTTCGGGCTGATCTTCGAGATCTACAACCCCGGAATCGGGTTGGCCGGCATCCTCGGCGCGGCCGCGCTCATTCTCGGCTTCTACGCACTCTCCGTGCTTCCCACCAATTGGGCCGGTGTCCTCCTATTGGTCGCGGCCGTTGGGCTCTTGGTCCTCGACCTCCATACCGGCGGGCTGGGGGTACTCACCGCTGGGGGGTTCACCGCGCTCGTTGTAGGGGCACTGATCTTGTTCTCCGGTGCTCCCCCGGCCCTTCGATTGAGCCTGTGGGCGGTGGCGGCTGCGGTGGCGCTCACCGCGCTGTTCTTCATCTCGGTGATGACGGCAGCCCTGAGAGTGCGCCTGCGGCGCCCGATCACCGGAGAGGAAGCCATGGTCGGCAGGGTCGGAGAGGCAAAGACCGATATCGCTCCGGAGGGAACGGTATTGTCCAAGGGAACCTTGTGGCGGGCGCGCACCATGGAGACGGGCATTGCGGCCGGCTCTCAGGTGAAGGTGATGGCGACCGAGGGACTGGTCCTGTTGGTCGAGCCCCTGCATGAAGGCGAAGATCAAGAGGCCGCTCCGAGCGTGGCCGCGAAAGAGGAGAGATGACACCGATCGTGTGGGGAGTTGTGGCGGTCGTGCTGGTGATCCTGGCGGCGTCATCGGTGCGAGTCGTTCAGGAATACGAGCGCGCCGTCATCTTTCGGCTCGGGCGAGTCGCGTCCGGGGCCAAGGGGCCGGGACTCTTCTTCATCATTCCAATCATCGACCGAATGAGAAAGGTCAATCTGCAGATCGTGACTCTCGATGTGCCGCCTCAGGATGTCATCACCAAAGACAACGTCACCGTCAAGGTGAACGCGGTCGTCTACTTCCAGGTCTTCGAGCCGGTGAAGGCAGTAGTCGAGATTCAGAACTACTACTTCGCCACCTCACAGATAGCCCAGACGACCCTGCGTGCGGTGCTCTGCAAGGTCGACCTCGACCAGATCCTGACGGAGCGGGACAGACTCAACCAGGACATACAGCGCATCATCGATGCGCTCACCGATCCTTGGGGGGTCAAGGTTTCGCTGGTCGAGATCAAGGACGTCGACCTCCCCCTCGAGATGCAGCGAGCAATGGCCAAGGCAGCCGAAGCAGAGCGCGAACGGCGGGCAAAGATCATCAACGCCGAGGGCGAGTACCAGGCTTCCGAGCGCCTGGCCCAGGCAGCCGAGGTCATCGCCCGCCATCCCATCGCCTACCAGTTGCGGTTCCTCCAGACGATCACCGATGTCTCGGCGGAGAAGAACTCGACTCTGGTGGTCCCGATACCGATCGAGCTGCTCAAGCCGTTCCAGGCCGCCTTCGGCAGGGACATGTCGGCATTCACAGCCGGCAGCGACGAGGGGGCCGGGGACGAGGGGGCCCGGGAATGAGGTTCTTCGTCGTTCTTTGGTAAAGACGGCCTATGCGGTCGGTTTCTACCAAACCCTCGGGACGCTCACTCGGTTCGTCGGTCGAGGGCTTCGGCGATGTCCCGAGCCAGGGGGACGCGCTCGATTGCCTCCAGCGGCTGCGGCAGTGCCAGCGACCAATTCGGCCGCTCCTCCGGGGTCGTCCCCGGCTGGTTGGGGCGCTCCGTGACCTCGAGCGCGTCTTCGAGGGTTGCGGTCAGCAGCGCACTCGGCGCGGCCCCCAGCAAGTTGTAAGCGCCCCGCACCACCCTCTCGATGGGCGCGCTTCGATCGAGTCCGAGGCGGTCGCCCAGGCGTCCGACGATCGCCTCGGTGCCGGCCTCGTCGGGCTCTAGGCCGAGGCTTCGCTGCTCCTCCAGGTCGGCACCACTCCAGAGCCCGGCCACGGTGGGAAGGTCGTGGTTGGTCACGGTTGCGAGCGAGCCGGGCGGATAGCTCTCCGGAGGTCCCTCCTCGAACCACATGACCTTGTAGGAGAGCATGGCTCGCCGAGCGAGCTCCGTCCGGACTCCGGGCTCCACCGTCCCGAGGTCCTCGCCGATCACGATGGCGTCGGCCCGGTGGCTCTCGAGGGCCAGGATGTCGAGCAGCTCCCCCGATGGATAGGAGACGTAGGCGCCGTCCGAGGGCTCGGCGCCCGGCGGGATGAGCCAGAGGCGCCATAGGCCCATGACGTGGTCGAAGCGCATGCCGCCTCCCGGCCCCATGCAGCCGCGTACGGTCGCGCCGAAGGGCTCGTAAGCGGCTGCACGCAGCTTGGCCGGGCTGAAGCCGAGTGCACCCCAATCCTGCCCCCTGCTGTTGAACTGGTCCGGTGGAGCCCCTATCGAGGCCCCCAGTGCCATGCTGTCCTGCCACATCCAGGCGTCGGCGCCGTCGGGATCGACGCCGATCGCGAGGTCGAGCACGATTCGCAGCTCGTCGGCGGCAGAGTCGAGCTGGGCCTGGATCAGCGACTGGACCCAGCGATGGAAAGCGACGTGCTCGGCGTGGGCGCGTGCGAACGTAGCAACTTCGGGATGCCGGGGATGGCGATGCTCTCTTGGCCAGGTCGAGGGGGGGCCGCGATGATGCTCGTAGAGGGCCATGAATACGGAGAAGTCGTGGAGGGTGCCACTTCCGGTTTCGGAGCCGGCTTCGGGGGCCGCACGGTTGCCCGAGCGCTCCCAGATCGACTCCAGCGAGCCGAGCTTGAGGCGGTAGACCTCGTCCCGGTCGATCCTCCGGCACGAGTTGAGCGCTCGACCCGCGGCCGCGGCCCGCTCGATTCCCTCGACCTCCGAGGACCCGGGGACGTCCTCTATGCGCAGGTAGAGGGGGTTTCTGAAGCATCGGCTGCTGGGGAAATAGGGGCTCGCCTGCTGTGGGAGGCCGGGGTTCACGGCGTGCAGGGGATTCAGCAGCGCCACCCCGGCCCCCTGCGAAGCCGACCAGCTCGCCACCCTCTCGAGGTCGCCGAGGTCTCCAATGCCCCAGCTCTTCTTCGAGCGCGCCGCGTAGAGCTGGAGCGCCCAACCCCACTCTCTGAGATCCACGGGGAGGTGGCAGCGACCGGGGCTCACTATCAGACGCCTGCTGCGGCCGGAGGCCTCTTCGGTGAGCCGGTGGTAGCCGTGGGGAAGGCCCGACGGCAGACGGTCTCGAACGGTGATCTCGTCGCCGTCCTCGGTCACCAGCAGGGCTGGCGCCTCGATCTCGAGTGATTTTCCCGGCGTGATCACTGCGACCGCGTCCTCGCCGGAGCTCTCCGTCGAGAGGACCTCGGCGAGCGCCTCGATGGTCTCCGGGGACGTCTTCTGCCAGCGGCCGTGGCGGTCGCGGTAGCCGTGCTGTATGCCCAGAGAGTCGTGTTCGGGGCTCACGCCTACTCGACCAGCAGTAGCGCGGCCATGACTCCCATTCCGGCGACCAGCGCCAGGACCTGGAGCAGGGACTTGAACGGCTCCGGCTCCTTGTGTAGCTCGGGAATGAGGTCTGTTCCGGCGATGTAGACGAACGCTCCGGCGGAGAAGGGAACCAGAAACTGCTCGACGCTTTCGAGGGGGAGCAGCCACAAGGTAGCGGCGGCGCCGACCAGCGCGATGAGCCCGGAGAGGAAGTTGAGCGCGAGGGCGCGACGAGGAGCCACTCCGGTGTGAACCAGGATGCCGAAGTCTCCAAGCTCCTGGGGTATCTCATGAAGCAGAACTGCGACCGCGGTGGCCCAGCCGGTGCCCGGCGAGACCACGAAGGCACCGGCAACGATGGCTCCGTCGAGAAGGTTGTGGAGCGCATCGCCTACGAGATTCGACATTGCCACCGGGTGGATTACCTCTTCGTGAGGCATGTGCGCGTGGTGCCAGTGGAGAACCTTCTCGAGCACGAGGAACGAGAGGATCCCGGTCAGGAGCCAGGCAGAGCTCGCTACATCCAGGCCCCCAGGACGGTTAGAGCTCTCGGGTATGAGATGGAGGAAGGCGTCACCCAGAAGCGCTCCCGCGGCGAACGACACCAGCAGCAGCAGAGTTCGCTGCAGAAGATCGGGCCGAATCACGAGCCACAGCGAGCCCAGCAACGAGACGCTGCTCACCACCAGCACGGCGAGGAGTGCCTGCGTCCACACCGAGGCCTCCATGCTCATCGACCTCCGGCCCTTACATCCATGGCCGGAGGCTACCGCCGCTCGCAGACTCCTACGCTGCCCATTCGTACTGAACTTTGGCCCAGAAACGCCCTATACGGACGATTTTGGGCCAAACCTCGTTCCGGAATGTGGTGTTGGCGGGGGCGTATTGTCGGCTTCCTTGGAGAAGCGCTCTGTTCCTCACACCGACCTCGAGATCTCCCGGCTCGTAATGGGCACCATGACCTTCGGCTCCCAGGTGGACGAGCAGGGGGCCGCGCGCATGGTCGGGTGCTGTCTGGACGAAGGCATCAACATGTTCGACACCGCCAACGCCTACAACGAGGGCCGCAGCGAGGAGATCCTCGGCAAGCTGATCGCGCCCCATCGGGCCGAAGTCCTGATTGCTACCAAGGTGTTCAATTCAATGGGCGGCGCCCCCGATGACCGTGGCCTGACCAAGACGGCGATCCACAAAGCTATCGAGGCAAGCCTGCGGCGACTGGGAACCCCGGCGTGGCGGACCTTGCCCGCCTGGACGAGATCCTGGAGAGCCTCCAGGCTGCGGCCGGACGCCCGCAGCCGCACGTATCTCAGGAGTTGTACAACCTGTTGGCTCGTCGTCTCGATGACGAGTACGCGGCCTTCTCCGCCCACTACGGCATTTTCGACATCGTCTACAACCCTCTGGCGGGAGGACTTCTGACCGGCAAGCACAGGCGCGATCAGAAGCCTGCGGCCGGAACCCGCTTTGCGCAGGACTTGTATCGACAACGCTACTGGGACGAGCCGCATTTCGCCGCCGTCGAAGACCTCCGGAGCCTCGCGTCGGATGCGGGCCTCGATCTCATTCAGCTCTCGTTCCGATGGCTCCTGGGCCGCGAGCTGGTCGACTCGGTGTTGCTCGGGGCGTCCTCGATGGCGCATCTCGAGGCCAACCTCGAGGCGTGCCGCGGCCTCCGGCTCGACGACGAAATCTTGAAGCGCTGCGACGAGGTGTGGGAGCGGCTGCGCGGCCCGGCCGCGTCCTACAACCGCTGACGCGTTCCGAGTTCGGCTGCCGGTCGCGTCCTACAACCGCGGACATCCCGGAAGTCCTCAAACGCGCGTAATGCGCGATCCGCCACCCTTTCGGTAGTCGTTCGCGCGTTTCGGACGAATGACTACCGGCCGGCAGCGCCTATCTCATCCGGCGCCACAGCCCCGCCACCACGGCCGCCAAGCCGAACGCCAGCGCCACCGACAGCCATGCGATCCGGTAGTCGTCGGTGGCGTCTATCGAGTATCCGAGCACGACGGGGCTCGCGGCGAAGCCGCCGTAGAAGGCCGACTGCACGTAACCGGAGGCTCGCCCCGCATCTTGAGGCTCCACCTCGGCAAGGACCGCGATCATGCCCACGGTGTTCCAGGTGATGGCGCTGACTCCGAACGTTATTGCAGCGGCCCACAGGAGCCAGGGGGCCGAAGGGGTCGCGAACAGGACCATCGCCGATGCCAGCACTGAGCCCACCGCCATGAGAAAAAGGAACACCTCGATGTGCCCGAAGTGCTCGGTTACCCACCCCAGGGTGATGCGAGAGGCGATGCCGACGGCTCCCATCGCGCTGACCAAGAGGCCGGCGCCGCCAACGGAGATACCCACCTCTTCCTGCGAATAGAGGGGGAGATAGGCGCTGATTCCGGCAACACCGGCGCCCATCAATAGGGCATAGGCCGTCATCCACCACACCGCCGCTTCCAAGGGGGCCGGTTCGGGCGCGGCGCCGGCCGCTTCCTTGGCTCTTTCATCCGGCGGGATGAAGAGGATGCACGCAATGAGGACGAGGATCGAGACCAGGCCCAGAGTCGACATGGCCCAGCGCCAACCGACCTGCTGGGCCGCCCAGGGGAGGACGAGGCCTACGCCGAAGCCCGCGACCTGGACCCCCGCCTGCTTGACGCCCATGGTGACTCCCCGCTCTCCCGGTGAGATGTGCGCCGCGACGAGGCTGTTGGTGGTCGGGTTCCCGGATGCCAGCGCCAGGCCCGCCAGAGCCGCCCCGGCCAGCATGAGTGCAAAGTTGGGGGCACCGGCCATGGCCCAGACCGCCACGGTCGCAATGGCCATGGCCGCGAGCGCCACCCGCCGTCCTCCCCAGCGGTCGACCAGACGACCTGCCGGAGGAGAGCCGAGACCTCCAACGATGAAGAAGGCGGTCGTGAGTAGCCCGAGCTGCGAGCGAGTGATGGCGAACTCTTCGAGCAGGTAACCGGCCAAGATCCCGAACGAGAACTGCGAGAAGGTCGCCACGGCCATGATTCCTGAGAGGGCGGTCGCGAACCGGGCGCGGTTGCCGCGGCCCCCAAGAGTCTCCTCGGCTGCCTGTTGGTCGGCAGTCATTCCACGGACTCACTCATTTTGGCGCCGGTGCCGTAACATCCCCTGACTGAAGTCCTCAGGCAAGGGGCACGTCAATGAACATCGTCTTCAACCCCTCGGAGCGCCCTACTCTGGGTGTGGAAATCGAAGTCCAGGTTGTCGACGCGGCAGGCGCGCTCGCCACGGACACCGCCGCGACCAAGCTCCTTTCCGAGCTCGGTCCGCAGCCCGGTTACAAGCATGAGTTTCTGGAGTGCACGGTAGAAGTCATAACCGACGTCTGCCAGACGGTCGGCCACGTGCGAAAGGAACTTAGGTCCAAGCTCGACACGCTCATCGAAGCAGCCGACGGTTTCGGCTATCGCATTCTGTGTACCGGGACCCACCCCTTCTCCACGTGGACCGACCAGACGGTGTCGCCAGATCCCCGCTACCACAAGCTGATCGACGACTGCCAATGGACCGCCCGTCGTCTGCTCATCTTTGGCATTCATACTCATGTCGGACTCAGCTCTGGCGAGCAGGCCATCTCGGTGGCCAACAGCCTAGCCACGTTTATTCCTCATTTTCTTGCTCTGTCCTCCTCGAGCCCTTTCTGGCTGGGGCGCGACTCGGGTCTGGCCTCCGTCCGCTCCAAGGTGTTCGAATCCCTGCCCACGGCCGGGCTTCCTTACCACATGGACAACTGGGGGCAGTTCCAACGCTTCATGCGCACGCTGATCGGAGCCGGAACGATCCGCTCCATTCGAGAGGTGTGGTGGGACATTCGCCCGCATCCCGCTTTCGGGACCCTGGAGCTTCGCATCTGTGACGGGATCCCTACCATGGACGAGTTGTGCGCCGTCGTGGCGCTGTCGCAGAGCTTGGTTGTGTGGCTGGGAGATCGTTATGACAACGGACTTGAGCTTCCGGAGCATCGGGCCTGGACCATTCGCGACAACAAGTGGCGGGCAGCCCGTTATGGACTGGACGCGGAGATCATTCGCGATGAAGAGGGCAACGTCATGGCGCTGAGGCGCTCGATTGAGGATCTGGTCGAGAGGTTAGCGCCAACAGCAGAGAAGCTGGGCTGTCTCGATGAGCTCAAGTACATCAATCACATTCTGGAACGAGGAACTTCGGCGACTCGGCAGCGCGAGGTGTTTGCCGAGGCACATGACATGTCGGCGGTCGTTGACTCGCTCGTCGAGGAGATGTGTACGGGGTCACCGCGTCGGCTTTCCCGCGAGCCGGCACCTAACCGAAGTTAAGCGAGGCGAGTTCGGCTTTCGCCCACGGAGGGCGCCGGGCGGGGTGGCATAAGTGGACCGAGGACATCTGCACACAAAAAAACGTGGGTAAAAGCGGACCTAGGACATCTGCCACCGCATGTGGGGGGGGCCCGAGGGTGTGGGGCCTCAACGCCGCAGTTAGGGGTTCGGACCCAGGGCTCGCAGATCGCCCCGGCGCCGTGTCGCGCCGATGTCGTCGAGCCATTCGCAGAGCGGAACCGCGTATCTGCGAGAGGTGCCGAGAAGGTCTCTGATGTCCGCAACGCTGATGGGCCCAGCCTCCTCGATGCGGGCCCGGACGCGTCCTCGCGCTTCTGTAGCGAGGACGCGCGTCAGATAGAAGTCGTCGATCTTCACCAGTTCTCCGGCGACGGACAGGGCGCGCAGGAGTCCCGCATCGGCCGGCAGATCCTTGGTCATAGGAGGGCTGAAACCGGATGTCTCGATGATGGCGACGACCTCGTCTCGCATTCGTTCTTGATCTACAGAAAGCTGCACCGAGAATGCGGACAGCCTAACGATCGGCCCCTCCGAAATAACGTCTTCGAGGCGGTCGACAAGCGCGTCGAAGGCGTCAAGCTCGAGTTTCAGAACGGCTCGCAGAGTCTCGCGAGCCATGCCTTTCTCCAGAGGTAATTGCGCGTGGTGATGGTCGAGTTCTGTTCGTAGGGATTGGGCAAGCTCTTGCAAACGGTGCTCAGATACCATCGAGTCCCCCAGCAGAACCACTCCCGGTTCCGGAGGGCCGACCCCAGCGCGCATGAGTGCTTCGGATATCGAAACGACTCCCTCCAGATCGACGATGGCCGCGAGTGCCTCTGAGGGTTCGGCAGTCCTCAGCCGATGCAGGATTTCTAAGCCGCGCCGGCTACGCCGGCGCATCGTTGTTGCAAGGGGGTCGAGAATCTGTCCTCCTCCAAAGGTGAGCGCGCGGCCCGCGTCCCGCAACACGAAACGATCGCCGCGCGCGAGCGCAAGAGGATGTCTGAGGCGCAGCTCGGCCAGTCCCCAGTTGCCTGGGGCGATCTCCGAATCCTCCAGAAGCTTGATCCTCACGGGCGTTTCGGCAGAACCCACGTGAAGCAGGTGAGCACCCTCTTCTTCCAACACGTGCTCGATACCGGTGATGCGACCGGGCAGGACCTCGACGCTTGCGTGGACGAGCTTCGTGGCACGCCACTGGCCGGCCTTGACCACTGCGTCACCGCGCTCTGCTCCTTGGCGCTGCAACCCGGCGAGGTTCAGGGCTACGCGGTTCCCGGGGCCGATTTGCTCGACCTTTCGCTTGTGAGTCTGAATCGCCCGAATACGAGCGGTCCTGTCCCCAGGGACGATCTGAACATGGTCACCTACTGTGAGGGAGCCTCCGGTGAGGGTGCCGGTGACGACTGTTCCGGCCCCCGAGATCGTGAAGACACGGTCGATGAAAAGCCTTGGTCTGGACACATCCACGCTTGCCGGTGCCGACGACAGAACTTCGTCGAGAGTTGTCTTGAGCTCTTCGAGTCCTGCACCCGTATGCGCGGAGCAAGAGACGATTGGTGCGTCTTGTAGGCCGGTTCCATGCAGATGCTCTTCGACCTCTGCGATCGCGAGCTCGAGCAAGTCTTCATCGACCGCATCGGCTTTGGTTACGGCAACGACCCCGTTCTCTATACCCAGCACCTCGATCGCGGCGAGGTGTTCGGAGGACTGAGGCATCCATCCCTCGTTGGCGGCAACCACGAACAGGCAAACCGATATGCCTCCCGCCCCCGCAAGCATGTTCTTGATGAAGCGTTCGTGTCCGGGCACATCGACGATCCCGACCTCTCGGCCGGACGGCAAGGACAGCCATGCAAAGCCAAGGTCGATCGTGAGACCCCTTCGCTTCTCTTCTTCGAAGCGGTCTGGGTCGATGCCGGTGAGGGCTTGCACTAAAGAGGACTTCCCATGATCGACGTGCCCGGCGGTCCCGACTACATGCATAGCACCCCAGAACTACGTTAGCGCCGAGGTCACAAGGCTGCGAAGGAGGGCGTCGTCTTCGGGAAGGATCGTGCGGAGGTCGATGATCAGACGATCGTCCTCGACTCGGCCGATGACCGGGATGCGCGCCCGGCGCAGAAGATGGTGCATCCGTGCAGCGCTCGTGGTCTCCGACGCTAACGCCACACCCCACGACGCTACCTCCGTGCCGGGTAAGGTTCCCCCGCCTGCAACCGCTCGAGTTTCCTGCACCTCCACCTTGCAGCCGGCGAGGGATGGTTGTCCTTCCAATGCTTGCGCCAGGTTTCTCGCCCTGGCCTCTAGCTCGGCTTCGGCGGCCCCCGCCATCCTCCACAGTGGTAGTTCAGACGAGTCATTGTTGAGGTAGCACTCGAGGGTTTTCTCCAGCGCCGCCAGCACCATCTTGTCTACACGCAGGGCCCGGATCAGCGGATGGCGGGCGATCACGGCGACGAGGTCGGCGCGTCCCGCGATGATGCCGGACTGGGGGCCGCCGAGGAGCTTGTCTCCCGAGAACGTGACGATGTCCGCCCGTTCGGCGATCGCCCCGAGAACGGTGGGCTCGCCTCGCGTCCATGGAGCCTTGGCGTAGTCCTCGAGCAATCCCGAGCCCAGATCGAAGAGCACCGGGAGCCGACGCGCCCGGCCGAGCTTGGCGAGAGCCTTCAGTTCGACCGACTCGGTGAAGCCCACCATCCGATAGTTCGAAGGATGTACCTTGAGCAGCGCCGCGGTTTCCTGTGAGATGGCCCGTTCGTAGTCTGCGAGCCGGGTGCGGTTCGTGGTCCCGACCTCTACCAGTCGAGCTCCCGAGGTCTCGAGGATATCGGGGATGCGAAAGCCTCCTCCGATCTCGATGAGCTCGCCCCGGCCGACGATGACCTCCCTTCCCGAGGCGACGGCCGCGAGGGTCAGCAACACCGCGGCCGCACAGTTGTTGACCACCACGGCAGCCTCCGCGCCGGTCAGCAGCTTCAGCGGAGTGGACGCATGACCGTAGCGATCGCCCCGGCGACCTTTGGAGAGGTCGTACTCGAGGTTCGAGTAGGCACCGGCGATCTCGCCCACCGCATCCAGCTGAGCTGGCCCCAGGGGAACGCGTCCCAGATTTGTGTGGACGATGACGCCGGTGGCGTTGAGGACACGCTGAAGGCGCTTTTGTTCGCCGCGCTCGAGCGCCTCGCGAGCCGCCTCCAGTACCTGTTCGAAAGTGGTGGAACCGCCTGCGTTCACCTCGGCGCGTGCAAGTTCCACGGCGCTGGTAGCGGCCGCCACTGCGACCGGATGGGGTCCGTCGAGGCGGGAGGCGACGCGGTCGATGGAGGGAAGGGCTCTAAGCCTCGAGCCCAGATCGCCCTCGCTCACCGGCCCCTCAGGGGTTGTAGTCGAGAATGCGCCGCCGCATCGCTTCGTGGATGGCGGACACGCGGTTGTTGACGTGGAGTTTGGCGTAGATGTTGGCGACGTGCGTGGTGACCGTTCGTTCGGAGATCTTCAGGCGACTTGCGATCGTCTTGTTCGGCAGCCCCTGGCTCATCAGGCGCAGGATCTCCCGCTCGCGCGGCGTGAGTGGCTGGAAGACTTCTGTGACCTCGGACTTCTGATAGCCCTGGAACTCGTTCAGCACCCGGCCTGCGAGCGTGGGATCCAGCTTGCCTTCTCCCAGAGCCACCGCCTTGACGGTCTGCACCACCTCTTCGAGCTCGGCCGTCTTCAGCAGGTAACCCGAAGCCCCCGCCTTCAGGGCGTCGAAGACGAACTGCTGCTCATCATGCCCCGAGAGAACCAGGACCCCGATGTTCGGGAACGCGTCCTTGATCTCCCTGGTCGCCTCGATCCCGTCCTTGGTAGGCATGATCACGTCGATCACCACGACGTCGGGGAGAAATTGCTCGACCACCGCCAAGGCTTGCTCGCCGTCTGCGGCCTCGCCGACGACGACGATGTCACTTTGGGTCTCGAGCATGATCTTTATGCCCTGGCGCAGCAGGTCGTGGTCATCAACCAGCACGACCCGCACGGCTTCTGCGGCGGTCATCACCCGTGCATGATAGTCGTCGCGGCCGAGAGCGGAGCGACACGGCTTCGCGAGCCGGTCGCGGTCCGGCTGCAGGCGGTGGCGAATGTCCGCGGTTCGCTCCTGCCCACCGTTTCCGGTAGGCAATGTCCAACGGTTTCGCTCTTACCACCACGTCGATGGTGGCCCGCCCAGGTTCCCCGCCCCGGGCCGGGCCACCGCCTAACCGCCTTCTGGGTTGCCGCTCGGTTCGGTCGCAGCCTCGCCCCTCGCGGCGCCCCTGCCGGCGGTGAGGCGGAGTAGGCTGTTGATATCTAAAGTGACGACCGTGGGGGCCGAAACAGCCAAGATGAGCCGTAAACGCGCCAGTGTGCGCCTTGTGCCGATCTGCTCGCTAGTGTTGCTGAGCATCCTGGTTGCTGCGTGGGCGCCGGCATCCGCCTATCCCTTCCAGAGGGTTCTGCGACGGGGCTCGCGGGGAGCCGACGTGAAGGCGCTCGAGACGAGAGTCGCAGGCTGGTACCCGCGTGGGGATCAGACGAGGATGGCCCTCAATAGAATCTTCGGGCTGCGGACGAAGAGAGCCGTCGAGGCGTTTCAGGCTCACTACGGGCTCGTCGTCGACGGTATCGCCGGACCGGCGACGTTCAAGGTCCTCGACCGCCTGGAGAACAAGAACGGTTCCACCGCTCACTTCGAGTGGGGAGAGTTCAAGCAGAACTTCAATTCCTCCTGTGGGGCGCAGGCCAACGCCTACGCCGGTACCTTCGGGGGAGGGATGGTGGCCCCCAGGCGAGCCAAGCGCAACGCCCGCCGGCTCATGTGGCGTCTGGAGGCGGTGCGCGCCAAGGGGGGTCGGCAGCCGATCGGTGTCAACTCAGGCTTCCGCAGCGTCGAGTACAACTCCTGTATCGGGGGAGCCGCGCTCTCACAGCACATGTACGGCACTGCCGCCGACAACCGGATGGTTGCGGTTTCGAACCGCACAGAACGGGTCCTCGCCAAACGCTCCCAACTGTCGGGCATCGGCTGCTATTCGTCTCTCTCCCATAACCATTTCGACCTCCGCCTTGATAACGCCGACCTGCCTGCGCAGCGGGCGTGGTGGTGGCCGCAGAAGGATTCGAAGGGCCGTGATCTGGACGCTACCGGGCGTCCCTGCTGGGGGGAGAAGAAGAGGGCCGCCAAGGCGGGTTATGGCGAATCGAGGGCGTCCCGGGAGCAGGCCGGCGGCGGAAACCTGGTTCCCACCGAGCGTGAGATCCAGGCGTTCGAGACGGCCGGCGAGGTCTCAGAGCTCGGGTCTGCCGACTGAATGAGATGCCGTGCGACTGAGAACGGGGGCCGCCGCCGCCGCTTTCTTGCTGGTGGCCGGACTGGCCGGGGTCACTTTTCTGCCACTCTCGGCACCCGACGAAGACGGGGGCCGTGCCGCTACCGACCCTGCCCCGCAGCGACGACGCCCGCTGTCGCTGCTCTATCTGAGGGGCTCTCGGCTTCATCGCCTGAACCTGCGCAGCGGCGGGGACGAGTTCCTGCGAGCCCTGCCCCCGGCCGACGTTGCCGCGGCCCCCGCCTCCGCCTGGCTTGCGCTGGCCACCGCGCCCGGAGCCGCTGACTTCGCAGCGGAACCCCGCCTGAGCCTGCTGCATCCCGAATCGGGCCGTCGTCACCGTCTCGGTCCCGGCTTCGCTCCTCTGTGGCGCCCGGATGGGGACGGTCTTGCCTACCTGCGGCCGGTGGAGGAACGGAGCTGTGACGCAGAGAGTTGCGCCGGTCGCGTCGAAGTTGTCGCTGCGGAAGTCTCGGGGGCACGAGAAACTTTGCTCGGTCCCGGCCACTGGACGCTTCTGGCGTGGGCGGGGCAGCGGTTGCTCCTGGGAGATCGCGACGACCCCGGCACCGTGACAATCGCCGGAGGGCGGCGACCCTCGCAAAGACTCCCGCTCGCTCCAGCCGAGTTATGGGGAGCCTCCCCCGACGGCCGCTGGGTGGTCGTCGCCCGCCCGGGTGAAGCCGCCTTTATTGCTCTCAGCGAGGCTGAAGAGCTGGGGCGTCGCCGAAGCCTGCTGGCGAGCGGGCGGCTGGCCGGGGGGGCATGGTCGCCTCACTCGGACACCGTAGCCGGGGTGGTTCTCCAGGGGATCAAGGACGGCGTTCCCAGCTCCCGGGTGGTTTTGTCTTCCCCGGATGGGCCCAGCCGGCCGCTTGGGGGTTCGAAGGGGGCCGCGGGCGCGCCTCTGTGGGCCGCCGATGGGCGAGCGATCGTCTTCCCCCAGGCCGTGGGAGACGACCGGGACCGGCTGCGAGCGCAGGTCTGCCTGCTGGCGAGCTCATCGTGCAGTTCCCGGCTGAGCTGGACCGACGAGGTCAGGCTCCTGCGCCTGGAGTAATGAGCCCCAGAGCTTGACGAGTGGCTTCCTAGAGGGTTTCCATTGACTCTGCTACAGCGATAGTAGATGCTGCCCGGGAGGCAACTTCAACGCCACCATCGGCGTCTAAGTAAGCGGAGATCCTCGACGGGCGCGATTGGCAATCATCTCTGCCGCCCGGGAGCGATTCTGGAATGTTGTTTCGGCAAAGGTCGTTTACATAAGAGAGAAAACAGCCAATAGTAGGGCAAACAAGCTTGTGCACGTATCACAAGCGCACAAAGCGAGAAGGAGGAAGGCGACTCACCCAGTGGTTGACTACGCTGATCAGCTCGACTGGCAAGAGCGGGCTGCCTGCAGAGATTACGACAACGAACTGTTCTTCGGTCCCGACCAAGGCGAGTCGGAGATCGAAAGGCAGCCGCGTGAGGCGCGAGCCAAGGCGGTGTGTCAGAGTTGCCCCGTGCGGGAGCCGTGCCTGGAATTCGCCATGGAGACGAACCAGAAGTACGGCATCTGGGGAGGTCACACGGACAAGGAAAGGGCCTCGCTCAAGCGCCGGCGCGCGCGCGCCCGGCGTGCCTCCTAACGCGCCCTACTTGTCTTCTCTGGACACCAGCCGCTACCATTCCGGCCCAGTCCGCTGAGTGATGCGTTGCTGAGTAAAGAGCGGTTCCCCCGAGCGGTGGATACCTTCTGGTCGCGGTGCCAACCACTGAGTTGAGGGAAGAGTGTTCGCTCACATGGGGCGGTCTGACAGCGTCGAGCTTTCGGTGAAAGGTCCGTCGCCGTTCGAGGCCGAATCGAAGCCTGGGGAAGTCTTCCTGCCGATGATGTCTGGAATGGCGGGGAGGCGTCCCCAGCGGGCAAGCATGATGCCGGCCCCGCCGATTAGCGCCATGGTGATCGCCGCTCCGAGCTTTCTCCCGAGAGAGCGCCGAGGCTCGGGCCGGCGTGCTCCCCGTACCGCGTCGTAGCCTTTCTTTGCCGCGTAGAAGGTGGCAGTCTTCTTGAGCAGCGATCCAATTGCCATGTTTCGGACCTCCTTTTTTTGGTGGGTTCCCCTGTCAAAGCTACCCCTTCGAGCCCGGTTGGAGGGGAGCGACTGGCAGAGGAAGACAACCAACTCTCACGCTCCCTTGAACATACGTTCAGAAGGGTCGAACGCGCGCCCAACCCCCTTAGCCAAAGTGTGGGTGAGAATGGAGCGGTGATCATGTTCGAGGAGTTCGACGCAGTGACTGGAGGGCGCTTGGATGCTCTCGACATCACATCGGAGGTACAAGCAGTCGTCAAGTCATCGGGGGTCGGGTGCGGCAATGTTTTAGTGTTCTCCCCTCACACTACCTGCTGTGTCATTCTCACATCTCCCGGACGCCATACAGAGCGGGCCTTGGAGCGCGCAATGGCGGCCGTAGCGCCGGAGTCCGATTACTACGCCCACGACGACCTTGCCATCAGGACAGAGAACCTGGTGGCGGATGAACCGGCAAACGCTCCCGCTCATATTTTCCATGTTTTCGCCGGCAAGGCCTCCGAGTGCATTCCCATTAGCGACGGAGAGATAGTGCTTGGAGATGGACAGCATGTCTTGTTCGTAGAGCTGGACTCGGCGCGCGCAAGGCGCTACTACATCCAGGTCGTGGGCGAGTGACGCAGAGCCGGCTCGCTCCGGCCGCAGCCGGCACGCCACAATGGCTCGACCAGTCCATGCGCAGAGTCGAAAAGGTACTCTTTGAAACCGCAGGCTCTTCCCCTCATCCGCTGGTCAGCGAGCCGGCTCTGCACCTGATCAAAGCGGGAGGAAAAAGAATGCGCCCCGCGCTCGTTCTATTGTCCTCGCACGCCGGCCGCCCCCACGAGCGCGCTACCGACCTTGCTGCGGCCGCCATCGAGTTGGTTCACATAGCAACGCTTTATCACGACGATGTCATCGACCAGACGGAGACGCGGCGAGGAGTGGTGACCGTCCACAATAAGTGGGGAACCGACGTGGCGGTGCTCGCCGGTGACTTCCTGTTCGCTTGTGGAAGTGAGTTGGGAGCGCAGGCTTCAGGAGAGGTTCCAGGCATCTTGGCGCGCGCGATTGCAGAGGTGTGTCAGGGACAGATTCTGGAAACGGGGGCCCTGGGCGATCCTCGCCGGCCCGTGTCTGCTTATGTGGAGGTGATCGAACGCAAGACAGCGGCGCTGTTTCGCGCCGCTTGCGAGTTGGGGACGGCCACTTCCGCAGCTCCACCATCGTTGCGTTCAGCGGTGGTCGAGTACGGGGCCAATCTGGGCCTTGCCTTTCAGATCGTCGACGACCTTCTCGATCTCGTGGGCGATCCGAGTATCACCGGCAAGGAACTCGGGACGGATCTCAGAGAAGGCGTTTTCACGGCGCCCGTGTTGCTCGCCTGCGAGATGGATCCTTCTCTCGCCACCCGACTGGAGGCCGGCGACGCGGATCTCGACGTTGTGCTCGAGAGAGCAGTAGCCACCGGAGCGCTGCAGCAAGCGAACGCGTTGGCCACGGTGCACGCGGAGCGCGCCCGAGCATGTCTCACGGACGTCGGTGGGTCGGACTGGGGGCAAGCACTGACGTCCCTGGTCGACAAAGTGCTGGCCCAGGTTCCCCCACTACCCACGACCTAACGCGTTTTGAGCGCCTCAGCGTAAGGTTTCTTAACGCTGGCGCCCCTAAAAAATCCGAGGTCGGCTCTAGGGACTCGAGAAGTGGGGCTTCTTGAGGTCGATGAACTTCAAATCCTCCACTTGCTCCATCCAATTCTCTTGCTCTGTGTCCATCGAACCCTCCGGAGGCTGTTGCTGCTCGCCTTTGCGCGCCGCCTCCTCAGAGGTGAAGTAGATAACGTTTGTGAAGTTCGTCCCCTGCCACACGGCAACGGACCCCATCACGTCGGGACGGTTGGCGCGCATCCACTCCTCTGCATCCGCTTCGGCTTGCTGCCAACGCGCCCTCATCTCCTCGTTCTTAACTCGTCCTTGCATGATCTGCACGAAACCTGCTTCGTCGGACCCCCCTCCCCAGGAGACCTCGACATCCGAAGAGTCGTAAAAGGCGACGTCACCCTCGAAGAGCTTCTCCGTTTCGGCCCACCACGCCCCCTGCTCCGGGCGGTCACTGTTCTTGCGGGCCGCCGCCTCGGACTCGAAGCGCGCTACGACGACGACCTCGCCGTCGTCCGAGACCCCAGCGGTGCTGCCGAGGAAACCCTCCGCCCCCGGCTTGAGCGTACGGTCCCATTCTTCCGATCGATTCCACATGGCCGCAGGGTCGTTTGTCCTGCCCTGAATTACTTGCGCAAACATATCCGGTCTCCTCCTCTGGGACGACTTGTCGTCTATCTTCGTACGTCAAATGACCAGCAAGAGTCAAGGGGGGCGTTCAGCGAACGAGGCGCGGGCTCTTGTTGCTACCCGGCCCCAGGCGCTTGACCAGCATGTCGACGAGATGCTCGATGTACACGTGCTCGTCGGCGGGCAGCAGGTGCTTGCCCCCCAGTAGTTCCTGCTCCACGAAGAAGGCCAGCAGGGCATTAAAGAACAAGCGCGCCGCTACCTGCGGATCCACCTGCGTACGTACTCGTTCGCTCATGCGAGCGTCGAGTATGTGGCCCAGCACTGCGATCGACTCGCCGACCGCATCGGCGAAGAAAGCTTCTTTCTCCTCGGGAAAAACCTGCACCTCCTGCAACAGAAGCCTTGTGAGCTGAGCGTTTTGTCTCAACACGTCGTAGAAACCACGCGCCAAGACGATTAGCAGTCCTCTGAGGTCTAATTGGTCGGCGAGATCGGGAAGAGTTCTCAGCAGCGGCAAGAACGAGTATTCATCGATGATGGCTCGAAAGAGGTCGCGCTTAGAAGCGAAGTAGTGATAGATGAGTCCTTCCGCGATATCTGCTTGACGCGCAATATCGCGCATCGAGGTTCCGTGGAAGCCTCGTTCGGCGAATAGCTGAAGGCTGGCCTGAAGGATGTCCTCGCGGCGATCGCGCCTCGGTGAAGGCTGTCCGTCCTTGGTGCTCACAGGTGTTTGACGAAGGAGCTGTGTCCCCGCCTGGAGCGGTCGTTAATCTGCCGCAGAACATCTTCGCGAGCCTCTCGGACGGCTCGTCTTACATCTGGAGCCTCAGCCTTGGCTTGCAGGTGGTTGCGACCATAGGCAAGCTCCAAGACGACGTGAAAGCCGGGAACGCCCTGAGTCCGGGTGATTCGCACATCCGCGGTCACAACCTTGTGTTTGTTGAGCCTGCGATCGATCTTCGCCAGATCCTGCTCAATGCCCTCGACATCCTGCCTGCCCATCTCGTTGCCGGGCGCCGAGACTCTAACTTCCATCGAGCGACCTCCTTCTTGATAGGCCCAAGTACCCGTGGTAGGCCCAAGTACCGTCATCGTAACGCCCACTCCTTCCCTCCTCCTCCCTTTAGGCGAGCCAGCGCAGCAAGGCTTCCGGGATGTGAGTGGGCGGATAGCGGCGGGCGACCAGAGCTCTGCCGTCCCGGCCCATGCGGTGAGCCTCCTCGGGAGAGCCGAGGAGGCGGTCCAAAGCTGCCCTCAGCTCGTTGTCGTCGGTGGCATCAATGACAAGCCCTGTCTCACCGTGGACCACCGCTTCGACAGTGCCGCCGGAACGGCCGCTCACACAGGGTGTTCCGCAAGCCGCCGCTTCCAGAAGGACGATCCCGAGCCCCTCGGTTTCGAAGCCGAACCAGCGATCAGCCACCGGCAGCGCGAAGACGTCCGCGGCGGCATAGAGTGACGGAGTCTGCTGCTCAGAGACGCGCCCGGTGAACACCACCCGGCTCCCTTGGCGCGCGGCCTGCCGCCGCAACCGTGCTTCCTGGGGGCCCGTGCCGGCCACTACCAGGACGACATCGGGATGCGAGTCGGTCAGCTCCTCCATGATGGCGATGAGCCGGTGCACACCCTTTCGTTTGACCAGGCGACCGAAGCAGAGGACTATCCGAGCGTCCTCGTCGAGACGCAGCCAGCTGCGGACGTGCGCAGTCGGCACCGAGGGATTGAAACGCTCGAGATCCACGCGCGCCCGCATGACCTCGATGGGGGGGAGTGGTTTGCCGCCGGCCTCGATCAACGATTTAAGGCGCTGCTCGGTCGCATTGCTCATCGGCAGGAGGAGATCGGCCTGTGCCAGGGAGCCGGTGAACCGCTTCTTCAGGTAGGGGATCGCTGCGGGCACGAACAACTCAGCCCCGAAGGCCAGGGAGGCGTAGCGCAGGCCCAGGCGGGCGAGGCGGGGTCCGAGCAGCCCCAAGGGCCACGGAGTCCCGAACAGGATGCGGTCGGTGCCCATCTCGGCGGCCACAGTGGCCACAGTCTGCGCCAGCGACGCCGATGGTCGCAGCATGTGCCCGGGTCCCGCCACGGTTGCGTAGGGAAGGTCGTGCGGAAGTGGTTCGCCGCCGCGCTCGCCTGGGGCCATGACCGCCACCCGGGGGGCGAGCAACGTGCACAACTCGGCGAGGTAGCTTTCAATCCCCCCGTGCCCGGGCAGGAACGACGAGGTAATCATGAGGGCCTCCGGCATGGCTGCGATTATGAGTGCCCGGAGGCTCACTCACAGAGCGGCTATCCTCTCAGCGACCTGTCGGCTGAGGAGAGATACGTCAAATGCGTTTGAGGCTCATTCCGCGCGAAGAATCCTTCTTCGAGCTATTCGAGAAAATGGCAGCGACGGTGAAACTGGGGGCCGAGGAGCTGCTGGCGGTGCTCAAAGATTTCACCGACATCGAGCGCAAGACACAAAGAGTGCTGGACATCGAGCACGAGGGCGACGAGCTCACTCATGAAGTGATCAAGCGCCTGAATACCAGTTTCATCACCCCCTTTGACCGCGAAGACATTCACCACCTTGCCAGCAGTCTCGACGACGTGCTGGACCACATCGAGGGAGCCTCTGAGTACCTGCGCCTTCATGCCATCGAACAGCCCCTCCCGCAGATGGTGTCGCTGGCGGAGACGCTTTTGAGAGCGGCTTCGGTCACGGCTGAAGCGATGCCGAGACTACGCGATCTCAAGAACCTCGATGACTACTGGGTCGAAATCAATCGCCTGGAAAACGAGGGAGATCGTTTCTACAGGCGAACAATTGCGGAGCTCTTCTCTGGGGACCACAAGGCCATGGACGTGCTCAAGTACAAGGACATCATCGAGGAAATCGAACAAGCCATAGACCGGCTAGAGGATGTTGCGAACATCGTCGAGTCCATTGTTCTCAAACAGGGCTGATGTTCTGGTTCGTACTCACCCTCGCTTATCTGTTTGAGTTCGCCAATGGGTGGACCGATGCGCCGAACTCGATCGCAACCGTGGTTTCGACCAGGGTGCTGCGTCCCCTTCACGCCGTCGTTATGGCCAGCGTCCTCAACCTGATCGGCGCGCTGACGGGGACTGCGGTTGCAGAGACGATCTCCGAGGACATCATCGACATTCGATTCATCACCCTAGAGACCATCGCCGCGGTGCTCCTGGCGGCGACTCTGTGGGCCTTGGGTGCCCAGTATTTCGGTCTTCCCTCCAGCGAGTCTCACGCGCTGATCGCGGGGTTGCTGGGGGCTGGGTTCTCGGCGGGTGGCACGGAGGCGCTCCTTTCCGAAGGACCCCGAAAAGCGCTCATAGGTCTGGTGACCTCTCCCGTGGGCGGATTCTTTCTGGCCCTGACGCTGATGGTTGCGATCTACTGGGTCTTCGCCAAGGTGAGGCCTTCGTTCGTGCGCCGCCTGTTCGGTCGAGCCCAAATTCTTTCGGCCGCCGCCATGGCCTTCACGCATGGGCTCAACGACGCCCAGAAGACCATGGGCATCATCACATTGATCATCGCTCTCAACCAGCAGGGCGGCAGGATCGACCAGCTCGGGGAGATCCCGTTGTGGGTGATCCTCTCGGCCGGGATCGTGATGGGGGCGGGGACCATGGTTGGTGGCTGGCGAGTGATTCGCACCATTGGGCTGAGGCTCACAAAGCTCGAGCCGGTGCACGGGTTCGCGGCGGAAACGGGCGCAGCCGTGGTCATCTTTGGGGCCTCCAGGTTCGGCATTCCCGTTTCCACCACTCACGCCATCGGCTCCGCCATCATGGGAGTCGGCGCTACCGAGCGGCTCTCGGCAGTCCGCTGGGGCGTGGCCGGTCAGGTTGTGATGGCGTGGATCCTCACGTGGCCCTCGTGTTTCGCGCTCGGCTACTTGCTGCAAAAACTGTTTACGATCTAGGACCTCACAGGAGGTTCTGATGAACGACAAGGATGTCGCCCGGCTCAGGGAGCAGGGACGAAGTGATCGGAAGCTGTTTGAACGGGCAGCTCAGGTGCTGGCCGAGATTGACCGCTCTCAGGGACTATCGGACGAGCATGCCGACGTGCTGGCGGCGCTGCGGATCAGACTCGAGGGGCGCAGGCGGGCTTCCCTCGATGAGCTCTTGTCGGCCGCAGGGGACATCTCGGGAAAGAAAGACCTCGCCGATGCGGCCATCGACGAACCCGGCTCTGAGTGGCCCGCTATCAAAGAGAAGAAAAGGGATTGGCCCTCCTGACGGAGCGAGTCCTACAGGCGGGCGGTGCGGACGACCTGGAATCAGAGGGGAAGAGGCGCGACACCGAGTCGTAGGGGAGGGCTGTGGGACCGTGCCACCACGGCTCAGCCGCCCTGGTCTTCTTCCTTGTCTCTGAGATAGCGCTCCAGCTCGGCCGCCAGCGCGTCGCCCGAAGGGAGTCTCGTGGGATCGATCTCCTCCAGCGTGTTTTCGTCGGAGCGCTCCTCTAGAAGCTTGACGTATGCCTCGACGTCCTCGTCGGCGGCGACCATCTCCGTGACTTTCTCCTCGTAGGAAGCGGCCGCGTGCTCGAGCTCCGAAGTATTGACGGGAATGCCGATGAGCTGGGTAGCCTTGTTGATGAGCGCCAGAGCTGCCTTGGGGTTCGGAGTCACCGCGATGTAGTGAGGGACGGCCGCCCACAGGCTCGCCGAGTCGACCCCTTGCCGGCCGAAGGCATCGTTCAGGACACCGACGATCCCGGTGGGCCCTTCGTAGCGGGAGCGAGTTAGTCCCAGCTTGGCGATGAGCGCGGGGTCGGCAGCGGTACCGGTGATGGGAACGGGCCGGGAATGTGCGACATCCGCCAGTAGGGCCCCGAACGTGATCACGAGCTCGACTCCATAGCTTTGCGCCTTGTCGATGATCAGCTCCGAGAAGGCCCGCCATCTGAGGTTGGGCTCGGTGCCCACCAGTAGCAGCACGTCGTGCTCGAGGGCCTCGTTGCGGGCGGCCCAGAACTCGTTGGCGGGCCATGTGATGTGGCGGGTGACGCCGTCGAGGAGGTGCACCTGTGGCCGGACGGCTTGGAAGTCGTAGAAGTCCTCGGGATCGATCGAGGCTACTTTCTGCGCTCCCCAAGCATGGCCCAGATGTGTGGCTGCGAAAGAGGCGGCGTCCCCGGCGTCGTTCCAGCCGCGAAAAGCTGCTATCAGGATGGGGGAGCGCAACTCGATTTCTTTGTGTGTCGTGATGGGGCTCGGTTGTTCGTTCATGAGCCTAGGCTACCCCTGTGGCAAATCTCGGATATCAGACACGGACGACCGATGTCGGTCGACTGCTGCTCGCTGCGGGGGACGATGGGCTTTGCCTGCTCGCGTTCGACTCCGATTTCGGTGTGCAGGAGTCCCTCGACAGGCTTGAGCGCTCGGGGGCCGACCTCGCCGAGGGCGGAGCAGCGGTAGATCAGGCCGCCCAAGAGGTTGACGCTTACCTGGGGGGTTTGCTCAGGAAGTTCACGGTGCCCGTCGACCTGTCGCTGGCGAGGCCGTTTGCTCGAAGGGTGCTGAGGAGGCTGATGTCGGTGGGCTTTGGGGAGCTCACGAGCTACGGCGAGCTGGCCCGGGCCGAGGGGACGGCCCCACGAGCAGTTGGCGGAGCAGTTGGCTCCAACCCTGTGGCTATCGTCGTTCCCTGCCATCGCGTCGTGGCCGCCGACGGGAGCCTCGGAGGCTACTCGTCGGGACTCGACCTCAAGCGAGCCCTGCTCCAGATTGAGGGCAATGGGGGCCTGAGCGGCGGCTGGGGGCCGCGCCGCCGGCGCTCCCTGTAGAGTTTGCGGCCCGGCTCCAACTGGCCGGAGCTTCCCTGGAGGCGAAAGGGGGCTGGTGTCCCTCCCGGTCTTCAAAACCGGTGCGCCGAGCGATCCTCGGTGGGCGGGTTCGATTCCCGTCCGCCTCCGCCAAGGCTCCGGCGGACCGGTTCGATTCCCGTCCGCCTCCGCTAAAGGGCTGCTGACCTGCGGGAACGGGCCAGCGTCAATCCCCGCATTAGGGCCCGGCAGTGCTCCTGGCTCTGCTTCGTGGAGCCATTTGCTCACGGATTGCTCACGCACGCCATCACAGGAGCCAGTAACGCGTCGAGTTTCGCGGCTGCCGCGCGGTCGTGGTCGTCCGGCATACCGACGTAGGTGTCGGCCGTGATCCCGATCCTCGAGTGCCCCAGCCGGAAGCTCGTGGCCTTCAAGTCCACGCCTGCGGTCATGGACAGCGTCGCGTTCGCGTGCCGGAGATCGTGGAACCGAAGATCAATCCCCGCGCCCTCCATCGCGTAGCGGAACCGTCGCGACAGAGCCCACGGGCGCATCGGGGAACCGTCCGCTCGGTCGACGACGAGGTCGTGGTCCACCCACCCGGGGCCACAGAGCAGCCGGCGCTGGCTCTGTGCCTTCCTGTGAGCTCTGAGGGCGTCCAGGACGAACGACGGCAGGTGAAAGACGCGGCTCCTGTGCGTCTTCGTCCCGGTGAATGTCCACCCCTGCTCCGGGTCCGTCTGGACCGTCTGCGACAGCCGCACGGTGCCGGTCTCGAAGTCGAGGTCGCGCCAACGGAGCCCGAGCACCTCGCCCCGGCGCATCCCCGCGGCCGACAGCAAGCAACGTCGGCATGAGGAGATCCGATGTTGCGACCACCGACAGCGCGCGCTCCAGGATCTCGACCTTCATGGGCTCGACCTCCCTGCGCTCCGGCTGCGGTGCCTCGACGGCTTCGGCCGGGTTGCGCCACAACAGATCCAACTGCACGGCCTGACGCAGGACCGCGAACAGGCAACGGTAGATGTGAAGCGCGGTCTGCTCCGAGAGGCCGCTGGCTCGTGCCTCATTGAGTACATCCTGGACATGATCGGGGCGGAGCTTGGTCAGGGGCAGCGAGCCGATCACCGGCAGAATGTGTCGATCGAGGAGCTCGCGGTAGCGCGCGGCAGTGAGCGGCTTGAGCGCGCGCTTGCCGTCGAACCAGCGGTTGGCGTGTGCCCCGAAGGTGATCTTGTCGGCCGAGAAGTCCGACCCGCGCTCGGCGACCGTGACCATCCTGCGGAGCTCGGCTTCGGCTTCCTTCTTCGTGCCCCTATAGGTGCGGGACTTCTGGACACGACGGCCGTTGACCATTCCCGCATCAACCCGTAGTTCCTACGCTCCGGCGCGCTTGCGGAGTGAGCCCTTCATGATCTTCCTTCCGTCTGGCGATGGACCTCCTCAGGATGGCCCGAGTAACCGGAAGGGGCAAGAGGGTCGAGGGCCTCGTCGAGGCTCGTTGCGGTCATGGTGTAGGGACCTCCTGCAACATCGAGCCCTGACGCCAGGCTCTGTGGAGGCCGTTCGATCCCGGAGGCTACCGCTCCCACCGAACGGGTGCCGCGGCCAGCGCTTCGGTGATCAACTCTGGGGGGTTCTCATCAGTCGGCGCTCCTGGCCGCGCTGTGGAGCGCCACACGGATCGCAGTCCCCTAAGCGAGGCACGTCGCCTTCGACGTACTGCAGTTCGAGGGAGTGGTCGCTTTCGCTCACTGACAATACCTCGTGCCGGACAAGGGCCTGTAAAGTGCAATCAAGTTGCCCCTGTCGAAGCTCACTCGCTGGCCAGATGTCGAGCGCCACTCGACGTTTAGGTTAGCGCAGGGAGGCACGACCCGAGCGAATGAAAAGGAGAAGGATCGCTTACCAGAGGACGGATCGAACCGGGCCGCCCCCGGTTCCAGAACAGGACCGTTGGTCCCCACTCTCACCCTGACCTCCACAGGCGCACCCGAAAACGTTCCACCAAAGGTGGAGCTCACAGTGCTTCCACGGTTGCCAAGCAAAAGGGACAGACCGGGCAGTTTTTGAAAAGTCCGACTACTCGTTGCGGCGTTGGCGCGCGTCGCCTGAAAGGCTTGTCGCGCCACACGAGAGTTTCCCGCCGAGCCGGCGGCGGCTGCGACCCATAGAACCACTACAAGAGTGGCGAGAATCAGTACCCTTATGGTCCCTGCAGCGAATGTCATTCAAAATACTCCTCTCCTGAAAGGGAATGAGCAATGACATTCCGTTGACGGTCGCGGAGGCCGCGAGCTGTGTGCCTGCGTGCATCAACGAAAGCTGGAGTGCCCCATGAGAGCCTGCGCGAAAACTCCCCCGGCTACGCTCTCATCTAGGTGCAGTTCATGTTTTGCTCGCCATTGATGCAGGTGTCGTTGCCACGTCCTCCGTCGAGCTGATCGCGCCCCAGCCCGCC
>JACDAL010000139.1 GCA_013695465.1 Actinomycetota bacterium
GTCCCCTAAGGCCGCGGGCCGGGGTCGACACTTCGGGTTAGACGGACAAAACTGTTGCGTGTCGAGATCGAGTCTGAGTCAGGCCCCGGCCCCTAGCCTTCAACGGTAGAGATGCTTCTGTCTCTGAGACGAAACTGAACCGAACGGGCGCGCGTAAGACCGACCCGAGACAGGATCGGGTCGGTGCCAAGCCGGAAGATGGTGAGCTATGCGGCCGATTCCACTGTGACGCGTTGCCCCATCGCCTCCAGCTGGCGGATGAGATAACGCTTGCGAGCGTCGGCGTCGTTGCGCTGTGCGAAGTAGTCGCCGCCAAGGTCGTGGTAGTCGCAGTCATTTGAGAGCAGGTGCCACGCGATCACCAGCATCGTGTGACCGAGCGCAAATACGGCCTTGTTGTCGCCTCCCTTCCCGAAGCGCCGACGTAGGTGGCGGAACTGCGCCGCGAGATAGGTGTCTTTGGTGCGGGCCGCGGCCCATGCCGCTTCGCACAATGCCGCCCTGAGCGCATGGTCGCCCTTGCGCGCCCTGCCGGAGCGACGCTTGCCGGCGGACTCATGGTTGCCGGGGCACATCCCGGCCCATGACGCCAGGTGCCCGGCGGCGGGGAAGCGGCTCATGTCGACGCCGATCTCCGCGACAATGACCTCGGCGGTGCGCTTGCCGACGCCGGGGATGGTCTGGAACCTCAGTGACTGGTCACCGAAAGGGGTCATCACCTCATCGATCTCGCCACCGAGACGCTCGATCGAGGCGGTGAGGTGGTCGACATGGGCCAGGTGCATCTCGAGCATGAGCGCGTGGTGCTGTGTTCCGTGACGCGATGCTCCCCACGATTCTGAAGGCGACGGCCAACAGCGATGCCTTCAGGCGAACCTATGACTACCGGATCGATTGGGACGCTCCAGTGGGCCGACCCGGGGTCTCAGCCGCGTAGACGTCGCCCAGCACATATTGGACCTGGGCCGCATCGTGCGCTGCGAATAATGAACTTGGACGCATGGCGTTCGGAGGTCCTGGATCGCCGACGTCTTTCTGACCAGGTCAGATAGGGCTCTCTTACCAGCCCCGAGTGGTGGTGAGTGGTTGCACGGCAACCTTTATCCCCACCCGGCGTTTTCGTCGCAGGCTGCGACTAGGATTGGCGGCCGTGGCCTACCTCTCCCTCTATCGCAAGTACCGCCCTCAGACCTTCGCCGAGATCCTCGGACAAGAGCACGTCTCACAAACGTTGACCCGGGCGGTCCTCGATGATCGTGTCTCCCACGCCTACCTGTTCACAGGCCCCCGGGGGACGGGCAAAACGAGCGCCGCGCGGGTACTGGCCAAGGCGCTCAACTGCGCCGAGGGACCCACCCCGACGCCGTGCGGTCGCTGTCCCTCCTGCATCGCGATCGCAGAGGGCTCCTCGCTGGACGTCATCGAGATGGACGCCGCCTCCCACTCCAAGGTTGACGAGACCAGGGAGGTGCTGGCCGGGGTCCCGCTGGCGACGGCTCAGGGCCGGACCAAGGTGTATGTGATCGACGAGGTCCACATGCTGTCTACGGGCTCGTTCAACGCGCTCCTGAAGACGCTCGAAGAGCCTCCGGCCCACGTCGTCTTCATCCTGGCCACCACCGAGGCCCACAAAGTTCTGCAGACGATCGTGTCCCGGACCCAGCGCTTCGACTTCCGGCGTGCGGCGACCGAGGTCCTGGAGAAGCACCTCTCGGAGATCGCCCGACTCGAGGGTATCGAGATCGAGGCCGCCGCTCTGGCCGCCATCGCCCGCCATTCCGAGGGGAGCTTCAGGGACGCGCTCTCGGCCCTTGACCAGTTGTCGAGCCTCGGCGGGCACGTCGCCTTCGAGGACGCCGAACGGATGCTGGGTGCACATCGAAAGGACGCATTCGGAGACCTCTTCGAAGCCATCGCCGGCGGTGATGTGGGCGCGGTTCTGAGCATCGTCAGCGCTCTGATCGCCGAGGGTGCAGACGCACGGCGGCTGGGGATGGGGGTGTTGGACCACGCTCGTTCGCTGTTGCTGCTGCGGGCGGCGCCGGGCTCCGGCGAGCTCCTGGACATGGCGGAAGAGGATGTCTCCAGGCTCTCGAGTCTGGCCGAGGCGTTCTCCCCTGCGGAGATCGTGCGCATCCTAGATCTCATGGCCCGGGCCGTCACCGATATGCGCACCGCCCCCGACCACCGCCTGCTGCTCGAGATCGCCCTGGTCCGGGCCGCCGCCCCAGTAACCGATCCGTCCGCTACCGGGCTTCTGGGCCGCATCGAGCGGCTCGAACGGCGTCTGGGCATTCAGCAGACCGAGGAGACCAGTCGGACGGAAGCGTCCACGCGGCCCGAACCCGAGCCGGAGCCTGCCCCCCAATACCCTGCCCCCATGCCCGCCTTTGCCCCTACGGCCACCAAGGCGCAGCCCACACCTCCGCGAAGCGATCCCACACCTCCGCGAAGCGATCCCAAACCTCCGCGCGCCGCGCCTGTGCCGGCCGTGCGGCCCGAACCGCAGCCGGTCGCGGCACAGCACACTCCCTCGCGCCCGGAGCCCTCAGCGACCCCCCAGCCCGAGCCCGACGCTGCCGACCATGTCGGGCTCTCACACATCAAGGACGCGTGGGCGGCCGCGCTAAGGGAGGTGGTGAGGGGCAATCGGTTGGTGGGTGCCTACCTCACACCCTCTCGGCCCCTGCGCCTCGACGAGGGCTTGTTGCTCGTGGAGGTTCAGGCCGCCTACCACAAGGAGCACATGGAGAAGGAAAAGAACCAAGAGGTCCTCGCGCGCGCTCTGCACGTCGCCCTCGGCGTGTCACCGCGGCTTCAGTTCGTGGCGCGCGGCACCACTCCCTCAGCTCCCGCCCCCGAAACCGTCGAGCCGTCGGAAGTCGGGGAGGCGGTCGAGGCTCCGGACCCGGTCACATTGCTCAAGGAAGGCCTGTCGGCCGAGATCGTCGAAGAGAGGATTAGAGAGTCATGAAAGACCTGCAGCGAATGATGAAAGAGGCCCAGAAGATGGCGGCCGAGATGCAAAAGGCCCAGGCGGAGATCGCCGAGCTGTCCTTCGAGGGCGTCGCCGCCGGGGGAGTGGTCAAGGTGGTGGCGACGGGGGACCTGCACGTCGAGAGCGTCGCCATCGATCCCAGCTTCTTCGACGGCGAGCCCGATGACGACGATGTAGAGACGCTTGCGGACGCGGTCACCGCCGCCGTGAACGACGCTCTCGACAAGGCGCGCGAGGCTCAACAAGAGGCGATGGGGCCGATGGCCGGCGGGCTGGGAGGCATGGGCCTGCCCGGGCTGTGATGTATGCCGGCCCCATTCAACGACTCATCGACGAGCTGGCGAGGCTGCCGGGGATAGGCCCCAAGAGCGCGCAGCGAGTGGCTTTTCACCTTCTCAAGGTTTCTGTGGAGGAGGCGCGACGCCTGTCGCAGGCGATCGCTGAGGTGAAGGCAAAGGTGGCCCTGTGCCGTTCCTGCTTCAACGTCTCGGACCAAGAGCTCTGCGAATTCTGCCGCGACGCCCGACGCGATCAGACCGTTGTGTGCGTGGTGCAGGAGCCTCCGGACATCGTCGCCATCGAGCGGACGCGCGAATTTCGCGGGCTTTACCACGTATTGCAGGGGGCGATCTCGCCTCTGGAGGGGATCGGGCCCGAGGACCTGCGTACCGCCGAGCTTCTCGTCCGCCTACCAAAAAACAACGGCGGCGTGGGTGTCTCCGAGGTGATCGTTGCCACCAATCCCAATATCGAGGGTGAGGCGACTGCGATGTACCTGGCGCGCCTGCTCGAGCCTTCGGGAATCAAAGTGACACGGCTCGCCAGCGGCCTCCCGGTCGGCTCCGACCTCGAGTATGCCGACGAGGTCACCCTGGGCCGAGCCCTGGAGGGCCGCCGCCGCATCAGCGGCTGACCCCCTTACACGCCGAGTGGTCGTCAAATGCTGCTATACGTCATCTCACGACCGCTCGGCAGGAGTTGCTCGCCAAATGGACACCTGATCGCCGTCGCGTCGTCAAATCACGTTCACATGCGCCTCCTAGCGTAGCGCCTCAAAGACCCCTAAGGAGAGGCGGACGCTGATGTACCTGCTCGTTCCATTGCTCACCCGAGCCTTGCCGGTAGCTTTGCTGTTGGTGCTGATCTTGGCACCGGCCGCTGAGGCCAAGCCCCCGAGCTATCTCAGCCCCGAAGGCGGAGGTTATTCGGTCAAGCCCCTGTTGAGCGTGGGCGACCGTGTGCCGGTGACCGGCGACTCCTCGAAGCGCTACCAGATGGTGGGCATCCCCGACGGGCTCGGTGTCTATGCCACCAGCGATGACAGGCGGGCGCTGTACATGAACCACGAGTTCGAGTTCGACGTGACCTCTGAGCCGGTTGTGGGCGGTGCGCTCAACCGAGGTGCGTATGTTTCTCGGTTCGTTCTCAATGACGACGCCAAGGTGCTATCGGGCGCCAGGGCTTACGACCGTGTCTACCAGGAGAACGAGCTCGTCGGACCGGCGGCTCAGACGAACAACGACACCCCGGCCTTCGGGCGGTTCTGTTCCTCCTTCCTCGCCCTCCCCAGCACGACGGGTTTCGACCGGCCGATCTATTTCACCAACGAGGAAGCGGACGGTCCCGAAACCTTCGACCCCAAGGGTGGTCAGAGCGTGGCCATCTTCGACGGTGAGGCGCACACGCTGCCCAAGCTCGGGTTCTTCCCCAAGGAGAACACCGTGGTGATGCCCGGCACCGGCGCCAAGACCGTGATCATTTCGCTCGAGGACGGCCCCACCACCACCGACTCGCAGCTCTACATGTACGTGGGTACCAAGGACACTTCGGCCGGCGCTTCAGTCCTCGCGCGCAACGGTCTGGACAACGGGAAGCTGTACGTGTTCACGGGATCGGACCCCGAGATAGCCGACGAGACCACCCTCCTGGACGGCTCGACCAAAGGAACGTGGACAGAGATTCCCGGCGCGGCGAACCTCGACGATGTCGAGCTCGAGGAGGCCGCCGACAAGGCGGGCGCGTTCGGCTTCGTCCGCATCGAGGACGGGGCTTTCTCGAAGACCGATGACAACCGCTTCTTCTTCGTGACGACCGGTGGGGCCCCCGATTACGAGAATGTCCTCGGGCGCCTCTACTCGCTGAAGCTCAACTCCTCCAATCCCTTGGGCGAGGCCGCATTGCAAATTGCGTACAACGCCGACCAAGTGGTCCTCGCGGGCGGCGACATCGCTATCAGCCCCGACAACATCGATGTCTCGGGGCGCCACCTCATGATCCAAGAGGACGCCACCGACACCGGCCAGCTGGTCATGGCGGCTTTGGAGCGAGACGCAAGCATCTGGCGCTTTAAGCTGGGTGGCGGAGGGTCGGGCGTGGACGTCGACTCGGCCCGGCGGGTTGCCGAAGTGAATCCACCCGGGCGCGACGGCATCCCGGTCCCCACCGGCTCGTGGGAGTCAAGCGGCATCACCTACGCCGGATCGCTGGTCGGCGGCCAAGCGTGGCTCGGCGATGTCCAGGCCCACTCCCCGA
>JACDAL010000154.1 GCA_013695465.1 Actinomycetota bacterium
CCACGACGGGAAGCTTGGATGGCTCCCCCTCCCAGGCGACGAAGCCTTGCCCCGGCACGAACAGCTCGAAGTGCCCGTCGGTGGGAGCGACCGCCACCAGGTGGACCCATTCGTTGTCGAGAAGTTCGGCGATGGCCGGCTGGCTACTGTAGATCTGGCCCAGGACCTCAACAGAAGCCTCGACGATCAACAAGAGACGCATGGGTTCGTGCAGCTCGACCATCTGCTTCGGCAGGCCCGTGCGAAGATCACTCGCCGCGCCCTCCATGACCCCGAGCAAACCTGTGACGTTGTGCGGAACCTTCGTGTCGCAGCCGAACACGCGGTTGTCGACCGTCGAGAAGTAATACTCGAGGTTGATGCCGGCCCCCACAGGCCCCATAGCGAGAAGGATGCGCTGGACGATCGACCCATCGGGATCGATGTTGGGGTCATAAGAGATGACGAACGTACGCCGGTCCAGGAAGAGCCCTTGGGTAAGAGCGCGCCGACCCACGACCGCGACCGCGTTCGTGCAGTGTCCCCATTCCGGACGTACCTGCGAGAGATCGCGCGACCGCTGCTCGACGTGCCTCACGGCGCGCTTGAGCGAAGACGTCTTCGGGGCGGAGTAGAAGCGGGTGCACCGTTCCCGAGCGGAGAGGGCGCGGGCTTCGTCGAGATCGCGGTGCAACGCCCGCCACTCGTCTCGATGCGCCTTGGGGATGTCCTGAGTATCGAAGAAGGTGTTCCTGTCGCTGGCAGTGTTGTGTACCCCCCCTACGAAATAGGTGTCGTCTGGGATGTCGATGCCACGGTGCGCGAGCTCCTCGCGCACTGCAGACCGGTTGGCCACGGCGGCGAATGCGCGCGCGTTGGGCGCTCCATGCTTGCCGCCGCAGGCTCCGCAGTCGTGTGCAGATTCGTGGGGGTTGTTCACCGAGGACGAGCCGTGACCGACGAAGACGACAAGCCGAGCGAAGTCATGCGTAAGCCCGATATTGCGCAATTGAGTTTCGATGCGGTCCGTCTGTTCGGTCAAGGAGAAACCGAGCCCGGCGAATCGCGTTGCATCCACCGTCAGTTGCGTCTCCGGCGATGGGATCAGTAGATTCTCGAGACGTTCCTTGAGCTCGCCCCAGTTCCGGGGCGCGAGCACGCGGCTGCTCAACGGAACAGACTGAAAAAGTCCGACGAGCTGGGTAAGGAACAAGCCCGACACTGCATTGCGCTTGAGCTCCCAGTAAGTGTTCTCTGCCGTTTCAAGCCACAAGCGGCGGTTGCGTCGCTCTTCGGCGAGCGCGATAGACGCCTTGTCGTCGCGAGGCATCTCCTTCACTCGATTCGTTGGGATGAGGCCGGCGGGGCAAAGCGGGGTGGCGCCGTGGTCGTCGAGACTACTGAAATCCATGGCCATGTTGAAGAATCCACCCGCACCGAATGTCTCGTAATCGGCGTCGAGCTCGTCGACCGCCCTATGCATCGATTCCTCGCGCTCGTCGATGCAGAACACCACCTGAGCCTTCGGTCTTCGGTCTCGAACCTGCCAGCGGCCCTTGGCGCGGTTGGTCGCAAGCGCTCCGAGGATCTCCTCCCGATAGTGACGTTCGAAAGCCGCCAGCCAGACCGTCCGATGCGCTGTCTCGGGATAGGTATCGAGAGTGGCAAGGATGCGATCTCTGGTGGACGATGAGAGCTTACGGACCTCCTCGGCCGACCATCCGGCGAGTTGGGCCACGCGGAAGAGTCGCCACACCTTGTCCGCTACCGTGAGACGAGCGAGCGCGTCGGGTTGACGGCTCCAGGTCCACGCCTGGACGGCCAAATTCAACCACTCGTCGCCGTGACCGCCACTGCGCTCGAGATCGCGGGCCGCTTGGGACAAGATGTTCGGCAGGAGGCCGCGGTGCAGCTCCCTGCGGACGTAAAACTCGATGGGCGTGGCGCGGAGCCGCTGCGACAGAGCCCCGACGTGGGCACTCTCGACCCCGATCGCTTGTCTGAATCTCTGGCTCACCACTTCCGCCTCGATGGTGAGCCTCACGGCCAAGTACTGGACGAGGTCGGTGGGCCGCACCTTCTGTGGCGGGTAACCGGGATTGTTACCCAGCCAGTTCATCATCCCCGCCCAGCCCGGCAGCGTAGCCAATATCCGTCCGAGGTACGCGTGCCGATGGTCCGACCCGACCCCGAGGCGGTCGAGCTGAAGTAAGAGCGTCTCGGCCGGGTCTTCCGGGAGATCGGCGACGTTGGAAGGCCACCCGCGCAGCCCCGAGATGGCGAGGGTCGCGTCGTGGTCGACCGAGGCACGCCACGCGCCGAAAAAACCAAGCGTCCGATCCGGCATCCTCCACGCCGCCTGCCCGAGGTCGAGGAAGCCGGCGCAAACACGGATCATGTAGCGGTTCACCAACGCGGTTGAATCGATGCCGGTCAACCGCGCCAGCAGGTCCGCATGAGTGAGGTCGCGTCCGAGACGGGAGAGGTCTGCTTCCAGGGTAGCGTTGGCCTCGGCGTGCAGAGCCCGTAGGGGATCCTTCATCACGATCCGGCGGGCCACACCAGGGACCTCACTGTTTGGCATCAGTGACGCCAGAGCTACGAGCGCATCGAGCCCTGTTCGGCTGTAACTCCCGCCGTCGAAATCATGGAGCGCGAACCAACCAGCGCTTGCAGCTTCCCGCAACATCGCGTCTTGAGCTTCGGCAGGGTCGACTTCAACGCGCGTCCGAAGCTCGTCGAGTACGCGCTGCACGGCGTTCTCAATGTCGGCGCGCTCTTCGGGGTCGAGCCGGAGCGCGGGCCCGCCTCCGCTCTGGATCGTAGCGAAGAGCTCTGCGAGGCGATCGATGGAGGCGTCCGGGTCGCGGGAGCCCAGGCTACGAGGATCGGTCGGCGACAGCGGGTCGAACACATCGAAGCCGGCCAGACAGGCGGCCCACAACGATACGACCGCATAAGCTTCGGGATCGATCAGCATTTGCCGCTCGATGGCCCCCAGGTTCCCCGGCAGATCGAGATGACGCCGAGCCAGCCGGTCGACGAAGCGGGCTTCGGCGGCGAGCCATACCCGCCGGACGTGGTTTCGATCTGGGCCCGGCGCCTTCGCCAGCCCCAGGTCGACGAGCTCCAGGTAGCCGCCTCTTCGCGTCGCGGGCACACCGAGCGCTTCGAGCAGCTCAGTGACACTCCTCCGCGGAGTGCTCCCGGCAGCGAGATCTTCTGCAGCAACGGCGCTTATGGCTGACGCTATGTCTAGACCGAGTATCCGGCCCAGCCAGTCACCCAACGTGAGGTCTCGTCCGACCCGGTCGATGCTGTCTCTCAGCTCGCTTGTAGCTTTTCCTAGAGCCAGTGATCTGGCTTTTGCCGAAACATCGCCCATCAAGCGCCGGGTTGCGTCGCGTTCGGAGATGAGGAAACGAAGCATGTAAGGGTCGATCGGGTTCACGCCATAGAGGAGGTGTAGCCGGCGTATGCCTCTGTCGGTGACCGTGGTGCCCCCGACCGTACCGATTACTTTCCTTTGGTCGGGCTTCGGAGGATCGGCCATCACGGCGTCGAGGTCGGCATCGGTGATACGTCCCGCGCGATACTGGGCGCGGCTTACCTCGACGGGTAAGTACCCCGTGGCGCCGAAGAACCCCTCAGCCGCCACCAGAGCCTCGTCGAAGGGAAGATGCTGCAGCCCATGCAGGGTGTTGTGATGGACGAAGGTCGTGATCGGGCCCTGGCTCGGCAGCAAGTGGCCAAGGTGTTCTACGACATCGAGGAGTTGTTCACGGTTCGAGAGGCGCTCGCGGGAGGGCGAGCCGGTATGAGCCATCTCGCTCACCCGAACCGCGCGATCAGTGTCTCGATCGTGGTGTTGGAAAGCCCGAGCACGATGCCGGGGGCCACGCCCAAGATCACTGTGAGGGCCGCGAGCGGAGCTGTCGCGACCAGCTCCGCGCCGCGCATGTCTGACAAGCCCGCCCACCGGCTATCGGTGTCGTCGGAAAGGACACCACCAATGACGCGCAGCGTGAAGGTTGCGGTTAACAGGATCCCGACAGCCGCGAAGAGAACGGGAAGGCCGAAACCTTCGAAGGCTCCGAGAAGGACCTGCACCTCACCGGGGAACTGGATCAGGCCCGGAAGTCCCATCGAGGCAAGAAGCGTCAGGGTGAGCAGCGCCTTGAACGTAGGCATGCGAGAACTCACCCCGGCGATCTCATCGAGAGCAAGGGTGCCGGTGCGCTCGTAGAGCAAACCGCTCAGCAAGAAGAGGCCTCCCGTGACGATGCCATGAGCGACCATCATGAAGACGGCTCCCGAGAACCCCGCCTGGTCCAGCGCGGCGATACCGAGAAGGACGAATCCCATATGACTGATAGAGCTGAAAGCCACGATCGCCTTCACATCACCTTGCCTGAACGCCAGCAACGCTCCGTAGAGGATGTTGACGAGCGCTAGAACGAACAAGAGCGGCGCCAGCCTACGGACTCCTTCGGGGAGGATCTCCGTGGAGCGGAGCAAACCGTAGGCGCCGAGCTTGAGCATCACTCCGGACAAAATGATGCTCACCGGCGCCGGTGCTTGGACATGCGCCAAGGGCAGCCAGCCGTGTAAGGGGAATATCGGGATCTTTACCGCGAAGCCGGCCAACAACGCCAGGAAGGGGGCGACCTGGAACCCGGCAGTCCATCCGCGGCTCGCGGCCTGAAGTGCATCCATGTCGAACGTGTGAGGATCGGCTGCGAGATATACCGCGAAGATGCCGATCAGCATGAAGATCGAGCCGCCGAGCGTGTACAAGAAATAGGTCATCGTGGCTCGTTCCTTCTGTGGCCCCCCCCACAATCCGATGAGGAAGAACATCGGAACGAGGGCGATCTCCCAGAACACGTACAGAAGGAACCAGTCGCGCGCCACGAAGACGCCAAGACATGAGAACTCCAGAAGTAGTACCCACATGTAGAAGGCCTTCGGGCTCCGAGCGATGTGTAGAGAGGACAACAACGCGACGAACACGAGCAATGTGGTCAGTAGGATCAGGGGCAATGACAATCCGTCCACTGCCAGCGTGTAGGTCATCCCAAGCTCGGGGATCCACGTGCGTGACTCGCCAAACTGGGGACCAGCGGCCGCACGATCGAAGCTCGCAAGAAGGCTCAACGACAGCGCCAGGGGCACAGCGGCCGCCACAAGCGCTGCGGCGCGGATCCGTGCGCGGTTATCCTCGGGAAGCATCAGGACCATCGCGAGTCCGATCAGCGGTGTCCAAACGATGGCGCTCAGGATGCCAATGACAATCTCCCCCTTCGGGTCGTGGGCCCCAAGATCAAGGTGCTATCCGACGGTTTCGTTCAGACCGTGACCTTGGGAGCCGTCCGCGTGGAGAACCGGTGGGAACCCGGTTGTAGCGACTCCTCACCAAGGTGCATCACGGAGCCGCCGTCGTAGGCGTAATCGATCTCGAAGTCGTGCAGGCGCTCGAGCACCGTTGGGTCGATGTAGTGGACTCCCTTGAAGTCAAGGGTCACGGTCCGCCCCCGGGGCATGTTGTCCAGAATACTCCGCACTGGGATGAAGTTGTGGAACCCGAGCGCCTTCCTGAACCTGACGATGACCTGATCCCCGTCATCGACAATTTCCATAACGGGCCTGAAGAGGTTGCCGAGCGTAGCGCCCCTGAATAAGGCGTGAAGGAGACCAAGCACGATCCCGGTGGCGACGCCGATCAGCAGATCGGTCAGCAAGACGGTGAACGCGGTCACGATCATGAGCAGGAAGTCGACCCTGCCGATCTCCCATGCGTGCTTGAAGTCGGCGGGGTGAGCGAGCTTGAAGCCGACCACCAGCAGGATGCCGGCCAGCGCCGCGAGCGGAATCAGCTCGAGCACGCCCGGGAGAGCCAGCACGAACAGGAACAGGAAAAGGCCGTGGAAGAAGTTCGACCAGCGAGTACGCGCGCCGGCCATGATATTTGCTTTGGAACGAACGACCTCGGCGATCATCGGCAAGCCACCCACCGCGCTGGAGACCAGGTTGCCGGTGCCCTTGCCGATCAGCTCCTTGTTCATGTTCGAACGCCGTTTCCAGGGATCCAGCTTGTCGACGGCCTCGGCCGTGAGCAACGATTCAAGGCTGGCGACGAAAACGTAGAGGACGATCCATTTCACCGCCGCCGCGGACGCCAATCCGGAGAAATCGGGAGTCTGGAAGCCCTGGAGAAGGCCGCCTCCGAGGTCGAGGCGTGGCTCGGCGCCGTTAACAAGCGCGATGACGGTACCCACTACGACCGCCGCCAAGGGGGCCGGGATCACCGTTGCTGCCTTGCCCAATCGCGGCCAGAACACCATGACCAATACCGCCGCGAGGCCGACGAGAGCGGTCTCGGCGACGGGGTCTGTGATGCTCGGCGGTATCTCCGTGAGGATGTGGAACCCATGTGCGCGCGGGTTCTCGTGGCCGACCACGATGTGGATCTGTCCGGCCATGATGATGAGCCCGATCCCGGCGAGCATGCCGTGTACCACGGAAAGGGGGAAGAAGCCGGTGAGCTTTCCGGTCTTCGCGAACCCCAAGGCTATCTGGATCGCCCCGGCGGCGACGCCGACCGCCAAGGCTTCGCGGAAGCCCAGCTCAGCGACGGCGCCCGCGACGATCACGATCATTCCTGCCGCGGGACCGTTGATGGTGACGTAGGAGCCCGAAACCAGATTGGCGAGGGTCCCGGCGATGATGCCGGAAATCACTCCGGCGATAGGAGGGGCACCCGAGGCCAGCGCGATGCCGAGGCAGAGGGGGAGGGCGATCAAGAAGATAATGAGACCCGATACCACGTCGGTCTGGGCATTCTCCTTCAATCCCGGGAGCCAGTCCTTCGGCGGTGTCGGTCTGCCGCCCCCTTGCTCTTCCGCCATCGACTCCCTAGTCATAGCTCTTCCGCCATCGACTCCCTAGTCATGGTGTTCTCCCTCCTAGTCGCCCGGGAACGTTCTGCCACACTATGGAGACTCTATGAAATCTTCATGAAGAACAAGCCCCAGATTAACCCTAATTTTTGGGCCTCATAGCATTGGGGGAGACGCGCCACCGGCGGAGACACCTGTCAGAAGAGGAGAAGCACGGATGAGGCTGCTGGTCATCGAGGACGAGGACAAGATGCGCAGCGCCCTGCGACGGGGTCTGGAGGCGGCGGGCTACGCGGTGGTCGAAGCCGAGGACGGCCAGGCGGGTCTCTCTCGGGGGCTCGAGGGGGGCTACGACGCGATCGTGCTCGACGTCCTTCTTCCTGATATCGACGGGTTTGAGGTCTGCAGGCGGCTGCGGCGAGCCGAGATGTGGGCGCCAGTCCTCATGCTCACAGCGCTCGACGCCGTCGACGACAGGATCACAGGCTTGGATGCCGGTGCCGACGATTACCTCGTCAAGCCGTTCGCCCTGGGGGAGCTGCTGTCCCGCCTGCGCGCTCTCATCCGCCGGGGACGCCCACCGCGACCGTCGGACCTGACCTGCGGACCACTCCGACTCGACCCCGCGACCCGAGTGGTGTCGTGGGACAGCGAGCCCATCGAGCTATCCCGGCGTGAGTTCGCCCTGCTCGAGTTTCTCCTCCATCACCGCAACGAAGTCGTTCAGCGCGCCACGATCCTGCGCCACGTCTGGGGCGTCCGGTCGGATGAACAATCCAACATCATCGATGCGTTCGTCAGGAATCTGCGCCATAAGCTCGACCGGCGCTTCGACTATCTCCTTATCGAAACCGTGCGCGGAGTCGGATTCCGGTTGCGGTGCCCGAGAGAGGAATGACCCGCTGGCTCCGGAGGCTGCCACTCGGAGTGCGCCTCGCGGCTTTGACTTCAGGAACTTTGTTGGCGCTCCTGGTCCTCGTAGGAATATTCGTCCATCGCCAGTTTCGGGCCGTGATGCGCGACGAAGTCGACCGCGAGCTCGTCGATCTAGCGCTTATGGCGACGGGCGCCCCCCAAGGTGTGCAGGGAGCAGAGCTTCCGAGCTACCTATTGAACAGATTCGACGAACTTGATAAGCCGGAGCGTTCGGGGGTCGAGGTGCAACTGATGTCCGCGGATGGCTCGGTAGTTGCGGCGAGTCGGGGGCTTGCGGGCCTCGAAGGCCTCGTGAAGGGAGGGGCGTTGGTACGCGTCGCCTCGGGCGTGCCGGTTTACGGGGACGTTACGATAAACGGACTGGTCTACCGGTTCGCAGGAGCACCCGTCGGCGACGCGAGCGATCACATTGTCGCCGCCGCGGCGCCGATCCAAGATGTGAGCAACGCGGGGAGAGCTTTGCTCGAGGTATTCGTCCCTCTAACTGTCGTTGCCGGGGTGATCGCCGCGCTCGCCGGAGGGGTGATCGCGAGGCGATCGCTTGCTCCGCTGCGAGAATTTGCCTCGGAAGCGGATGCGATCGGAACCCTCGATCTGTCCCAGCGGCTTTCGACCCCCCCGGCGGCCGATGAGATCGGCCGGCTAGGAGCGACCCTCAATCGGATGCTGGAGCGGCTCGACGCCGCGTTAGGTCGCGAGCGACAGCTAACTGCAGAGGTCGGTCACGAGCTGCGAACACCGCTGGCGATCATCCGGGCAGAGGTCGAGTTGCTGCGCGATAGATTCACAGACGAGGGGCTGAGCACGAGCCTAAAGAGCGTTCTGGAGGAAGTCGATAGGACCACGGGTGTAATCGACGACATGCTCTTGCTTGCGCGCGCGGATGCCAAGGCCGCGCTTGATCGACCCGAGCTCGTAGATCTGGGCGAGCTCGCTCGAACCGTGGTCGAGAGATTTTCGGCCGTCGCAGCAGGACGGGCGGTATCGCTGCGAGCTTCAGGCGAAGGTCGGGTCGAAGGCGATCCCAGAGCCATCGAGCGAGCAATCACCAACCTCGCCGACAACGGATTGAGACACACACCGAGCACCGGGGCCGTTGAGATCGAAGTCGAGCAGCGGGACAGAGGAGCTGTGCTGATAGTGCGAGACACTGGCCCAGGCGTGCCTGCCGCGGCGCTCAGCACGATGTTCGACCGTTACACGCGTGCAGGCCCCCGGCGAGGAGCTGCGGGTTTGGGTCTTTCCATCGTTGCCGCAGTGGCGGAATCCCACGACGGGAACGTCCAAGCTCGAAACCGGCCTGAAGGCGGTCTCGAGTTGACGGTCGAGTTCCACGGACTGAGCGGCGGAAGTGGGCGGCACACGGACCCTCAGTAGCGCGCGAAACTTTCGGTATCGGCGTTGAACTCCTCAACGAGCTCCGCAGATAGCGTCGGCTTGGTTTCCCTTACAGCTCCGAGGAAGTCGTCCATCACGGCTCGTTTGCCGGAGCCCTGGAAGTGCTCACGCTCGAAGGCACGCTGGGCGGCCTTGCGCGCCGCGAACTCGATATCGGCGGGGGTGAAAAACTCGGTCGCGCCTACAAGGGCGCCGATGTCGACTTCCTCTTCGGTGATCTCCTCGACGTAACGATTCCAAATGGAGGCGCGCGCTTCGGGGTCCGGGGGTCCTACCGGCAGCACGTAGTCGAAACGTCCGGGACGAAGGAAGGCCGAGTCGAGGCGGCTGATCCAGTTGGTAGCACAGGCGAGTAGGTGATGGGGGACGTCGTGGAAACGCGGGATCTGTTTGAGGAACTCGTTAGCCACACTTACATTCACGCGCCGATCCTCGTCGCGCTTCGACGCGAGGTCTTCTACTTCGTCTACGAATACGACAGCGGAAGGAAGATCGAAGATGCGGTCGCACGTCTGGGACAGTAGTTCGGCCTGACGCTCGGGCCCCTCGGCTGCGAGCTGACTCGGCTGGATCTCGACGAACGGCCACGCTACGCGCGACGCAATCCCTTTGGCAAATGTGGTCTTACCCGTCCCAGGGGGTCCAAAAAGCACGATCGCGCTCGGAGGGGACACCGCGTGGCGGGCTGCAAGCTGTGGTTCGGCAAGCGGAAGGATCACGCGACGCTCGATGATCTCCTTGGCGTCCTTCAATCCTTTCAGCGATTCCCACAAACCGGGTTCCATCACTCGTCCACCAAGTTCGCCAAGGGCTGCAGGCGTGGCCAAGGTCGTCGGGACGGGTCGCTGCATGCACAGCGCGTTCCGGGCCTCCGCGTAACCCCGCTCGTCCAGCCGCGCATGAATGGTCTCGTCATGCAGGACGAGGGCGATGAGCTTGCGCGCCCCGATCTCCGCCAGCCGTGCCTCAAGTTCATCGAGCAGACGGCGAGTGGGATCGTTTTCCGAGACCTCGGGCGCGACAACCACTCGCAGGATCCAACCGATTGCACCCGCGGCGATCCCGAGCGCCAAACCGACGATCGCGCCCTCGTCATAAGCGACCACACATACTGTGCCGTTCAGATGAAGGAGATCGACTGGGTCGTCTTCTGTGAGAAGGTCGTCCGAACCATCCTGCGCCTGTCCGATACCCCATAGTTGGAGCAACGCGGCCAGATCCCGGTCACGGTATGGGCGTACGAAGATGCTCACCCTGAGCTTCTCCGGGCAAGGTGCGTCTCAGCCTCGTTCGCTTCTTTGTTGTCCACTCTCAGGACACGGCGTTGATGCTCAGCGCAGCGACCGTACGGCCATGTCGATCCGATGCCTCCGGTGGCCGCGATCACTCGCGCTATTGACCCATCTGACAAAGTCCTTCTGGTGCGGAGACAGTGCCTCAAAAGCTCTTTGGTAGTGCTTCGGGCAATGCTCGCTTCATACCTGGCCCCAACCACCCGGTCATTCTGCATGAACACATCATGAAGAGCAAGCGCCGCGTAAGCAAGGTGACTTGCTTGGTCAGCTTAAGGTGCACGGGAGGCTGGCCGACGTCTCTACCAAACTTTTGCTAGACGGAGGCTGAAGCGATCATGCGGCGACTACTCGAGCAGATGACGTATGCCACAGCGGTCGTGTAGCTGGTGCCCAAGGGCAGTCGCCCAAGCTCTCGCACTCTGAAGTGGGTCTCCGCCGCAGGGACACGATAGGGACTGGGCCAGGTATCGGCAGACCGCCTCTGGTGCCACGGGCTTCATCTTCTCCACGATCACGATGGCGCTGTGGTCCTGGCGCGCTCCCAGGTCGACTCCTGCCACGAAGCCGAGAGAGCGCATGGTGCCGCTCATATCCAGTCCCGTGTCAGACAGCCGAGGGGTCGGATGCTGGGATCGACTGCTGCCCGTATCGCATCGCTATCGAACGCCATCGAAGAGGCATCCACGAACTCGCACTCGAACTCTTGACGGTAGAGAAACCAGCCCAGGGCGCGCTTCTCCTGCTCCAAGAACTCCTCGCTGATCCTCGGACATTCGGCCGCCGTGATCCGGTATCTCTCATAGCTCTCGTCGCGCGAGGTCCACGCCTCGTAGAACCAACCCACCGCCCCGAAGGGCGTCGTGAGAGCCATCAGGCGGCCTCCAGAGACTGCCAACATCGGCTGGTCGCCGTGATTAATTCGGGGGGAATGCGAGCCGCCTCGTCGAGCACAAGCAGCCTGACGGCCGAATAGCCACGGACGGTGCTTTCGCTTCCGGGTAGTGCCACGATCCGCGAGCCGTTCTCCAGCTCGATCCTGAGGGCGGACTCCGTGCGCGCTGCGACCGGCCAACCCAGGCTCCGGAAGATCCCCCGGCACCTTTTAAAAAACTCGCCGCTTTGTCTTTCGGAGGGGGGCACCAACAGGGTCAAGCTGCCCGGTTCATACAAGCTCGTGTGGCAGGCGGCCACAGCGGCCATCGTGGATTTTCCGCTCTGCCGCGAACACAGGACCAGCTGACGCTTCGAGGTCGACCGGAGGAGCTGGGCCTGCCACGAGTCGGGGGCTAGGTTGACTCTCTTCGCAAGCTCGCAGGGGTCGAGGGCAGCCGCAAGGTCGCCCGCGAGGGCTTGCGCCAGGTGGCCGTGGTCACCGCGGATGCCCCAATCCGGCTCTGGTTTGGGTAGACGCCGGGTAGACGGGTTTGCGAAAGTGCAGGTCAGGCCCCCTTTTCCGGGCCACCGTCGGATACATGGTCCGATGGTGGCAGGGCCGCCTGGGCTTGCTGCAGGGCTCTGCCCACCGCCTGGGCCGCAGCGGGGTACGGCCTCAGGGCCTCGAGCAGCGCCTGGCGCAAGCTGAGCCACTCGGGGGCCGCCACGATGTTGACTGTCGTGGTGGTCGTACGGGCGGCGTTGAGCTTACCCCTCAGCTTGGCGAGTAATTCTGTGGCGCGCAGGGCCTCCCGGATATTGCTGGCGGCTTGACCGTAGTGCCCGGCTTCCTTGGCCCTGCTGAGCGAATCTCGAGCCTCTTCGAGCAACTCGCACACGGTTCGCAGGAGGTCGTCGGCAGAGCTGGCTACCTCCGCATCGCGCGCCTTTACGGAAGGTCGCATCGTCCATGATCTGAAATATCCAGACCTCCTAGGTGCCCCGGCCACCGTGGAGACTCGCGACCTGCGCACCTCGAGGCGCGCCTCAGGACCGCGCGCCGATCCGGATGCAGCCGGCGCACAGGTAGAGGAGAACCAAGCTCTACATTCGGCCCTACTCGCAGTT
>JACDAL010000157.1 GCA_013695465.1 Actinomycetota bacterium
CGCCCGAGCTCCGCACGCCGGCGCTCCCCGGCCTCGCGAGGCCGGCAGCATCGGGTCCGCACCGTGGTGAGAGCCCTCGTCCGGGGAGGGCAGTGGACCGGACGCGCGGTCCGCTGGACGGTGGTCACTGCGCTAGCCGCCCCGGTCGAGATCTGGGGCGTGCTGCTGGTTCTTGCAGGCGTCCTTGCGGGGGTCGCTACCTACGCCTCCGGAGGGGGGCCCGCCGGCTCCGCACTTCGCTACGGGCTGTCTCTAACCGGCGGCCGCCTCGTCTTCTTCGCCCCCGTGATGCTGACCGCCCTCGGCGTCCTCGTGATAGTGCCGCGCCTTCGGCCCCACGCCGGGCGGATTGCGATCGGCCTAATCATGTGCTCGGTGGCTCTTGCCGGCATGGTGCATCTCGCCCGGGGCAACAAGCCGGTGACGGCCGCACTGGAGAAGCTGCAGCGGGCCGGCGGCATCGTGGGGGCTCTGATCGCCAAGCCCCTATCCCACTTCGCCGGCGAGTGGGTGGCTACGGCGACCGTGATCATTCTTGCTGTGGTCGGCGTGATGGTCGTGACGCGCACCCCGGCGTCGCGTCTGGTGGGCTGGGTACGGCAGGCAGCCTCTGCCACCGTGGCCTTCTGCCGCACGCTGGTATCCGGCGCCCGTTCCGATTCCCCAGAGGAAACCGCTGAGAACCCCGCCGATGCGCCGGGTCCGGTCGAGGTCGTGGCCGAGCAGAGGTCGCTGCCGTTCCAAGGCGACCAGCATCCGAAGGCAGCCGAAGCCGGCCTCGGCCCCCCGGATGGCGGCGATGAGGTTGAGCCTGCTGCCAAGGGAGCGGCCAAGAGCGGTGCCGGGCGCGGCTACCGCCTGCCTCCGCTGAGCCTGCTCGAGACCGCCGCCCCCCAGCGAGTGTCGCAACGCTCGGTCGATCAGATGACCAGAGTGCTCGAGGCGACCTTCGAGGAGTTCAAGGTCGACGCATCGGTGAGGGGGCATAGCGCGGGGCCGACCGTGACCCGCTTCGAGGTCGAGCTCGGTCCGGGAGTCAAGGTGAGCAGCGTCCTGTCGCTTGCCAACGAGATCAAGTACGCGCTCGCCTCGGGCGAATTGCGCTTCCTGGCCCCGATCCCCGGTCGCAGCGCGATCGGCATCGAGGTCCCGAACCACAGCCGGCAGGTGGTGACCCTGGGCGACATCCTCTCGTCGCCGGAGGCGCGCGCCGGCTCCCATTCCCTGGTCGTCCCGCTTGGTTCGGATGTCTCGGGCAAACCGGTACTCGAGAATCTCGCCGACATGCCACACCTGCTGATCGCGGGCGCTACCAACTCGGGGAAGTCTTCCTGCATCAACTCGATCATCACCTCCTTGCTTCTGCGCGCCACGCCCGACGAGGTACGTCTGATGCTGATCGATCCCAAGCGCGTCGAGCTCACCCACTTTGCGGGTGTGCCCCACCTGCTCACCCCCGTCGTCACCGTTCCCAAGAAGGCCGCCTCGGCCCTCAACTGGGTAGTGCGGGAGATGGAGATGCGCTACGAAGCCCTGGCCCACTACGGCATGCGCAACCTCGAGCTCTACAACGCCGCGGTCATATCGGGCTCCGTCCCCCGGCGCTCAGAGGACGAGCCGGAGCCCACCCGCTTCTCCTACATCGTGGTCGTCATCGACGAGCTCTCCGATCTCATGATGGTCGCGCCGCGCGACGTCGAGTCGGCCATCTGCCGCATCGCGCAGATGGCCAGGGCGGTTGGGATCCACCTCATCGTGGCAACGCAACGGCCTTCGGTGAACGTAGTGACGGGACTTATCAAGGCCAACATCCCGTCGCGGCTCGCCTTCAGCGTGGCCTCGCAGCAAGACTCGCGTGTGATCCTCGACCAGGGCGGCGCCGACAAGCTCATCGGGCGCGGCGACATGCTGTTCCTTCACGCGAATGCGTCCAAGGCGGCGCGCATTCAGGGTTCGTGGGTGACGGAGAAGGAGGTCGCCGCGGTGGTGGGACACGTTCGGCGCCAAGCCGACCCTCGTTACGACGAGGCGATCACCGATCAAGAGAGCAGCGCGACGATCTCTGAGTCGCTCGGAGGCTCGGACGACGAGCTCCTCGACGAGGCGCTCGAGCTGGTCGTGCGCTCACAACTCGGCTCGACCTCGATGTTGCAGCGCAAGCTCAAGGTTGGGTTCGCGCGCGCGGGTCGGCTCATGGACCTCCTCGAGCAGCGCGGGGTGGTGGGCCCGTCGCAGGGTTCCAAGCCGCGCGATGTCCTCATGGTCTCCGACGAGCTCGACACCTAAGAATTCCCATTCCGACCGGAGCGCCACGCGCGTCTTGCAGAGGCCCCCTATAATGAGCGACCCGTCACGCGACGGGCGACCCGTAAAGCAGCGATCTACACGAGGCAAGGCAGGCGCGGTTACGGAACCAACCTCGATCGGCTCCCGTCTGCGATCCGCCCGGCGACAACGCCGGGTGAGCATCGAGCGGGCGGCAGAAGAAACCAAGATTCGCTCGGACTTCCTCATGCGGATGGAGTCCGACGACTTCGATTTCCTCGCGCCCGCATACGTGCGGGGATTCCTTCGCTCCTACGCTCGCTTCCTGGAGGTCGACTCCGCACCTCTGACAGACGAGCTCGAACGCCGTCACGGCAGCCTCAAGGCGGACACATCATCGATCGCTGCGATAGAGCGTCGGGTGAGGAAAGCCCCCAAGCAACGCAAGGCCTCGGGGAACTGGAGCATCGCTGCGGTGCTGGCGGCGAGCGCCTTGCTGTTCTTGGGAGTGTTGGGTCTGCTTCAGGGAGAGCCCCCCACGGACGAGCCTCCGGGAGTGAGCCGTAACCCCGGCAGCAGCAGCGGCCAGGACGGCTCCTCCAAAGAGTCCTCACCAACGCCGCGCGCCGAGCCCAAGCCGAGCCCGACCGAGACGCTGGCCGCCGTGGACGGTGTAAGGCTCGAGATCGACACCGTGCACGGAGAGTGCTGGATCGATGTCACCTCCGACGGCGCCAGCGTCTTCTCGGGCACGATTCCTGTAGGAGAGAGTCGCAGCTTCAAGGCGACCGACAAGATGACGGTGGTGCTGGGTCTTCCCTCGAGCGTCGAGCTCACCGTGAATGGGCGCAACCTCGGCGTCCCCGGCGACGAGAACCCCATCACGATCCAGCTTCCCGACGACATCGACACGCTCTGATAACAAACAACTCAACGAGAACCAACAACTAGCGATGTCGCGCGTCGCGGTCGTAACGCTCGGCTGCCCCAAGAACACCGTCGATTCCGAAAGCCTCGGGGGCCTTCTGGCGTCGTCGGGACACGAGGTCTCGGACGAGGTTTCTTCGGCCGAGGTCGTCGTGGTGAACACCTGTGGCTTCATCGACGCCGCGCGAAGGGAGACCATCCAGGAAGTCTTGGACCTCGCCGAGCTAAAGGAGGAGGGGGCACTCAAGGGTCTCGTGCTGACCGGTTGCCTGGTGGCGAGAAGCGCCGAAGAGCTGGCGGACGCGCTGCCCGAGGTGGATGCCTTCGTGGACTTCGCCGCCTATCCGCGCATCTCATCTATAGTCACCGACATCTCCGCCGGGGAGCTCTCAGAGCGTATCCACGGCGACCCCGGTACGCGCTTCGACCCGGCGTGGTGGGACCAGGCGCTGATCTCCGCTCAGCGTGTGCGCTTCGGCCGCCGCCCGTGGTCCTATCTCAAGATCGCCGAAGGCTGCGATCGCGGTTGCACCTTCTGCGCCATTCCACTGATGCGGGGGCGTTTCAGTTCCCGCGTCCCCGAGGTGATCGAGAACGAGGCGCGCGCGCTGGTTGCGCAAGGCATCTCCGAGCTCTCACTCGTAAGCCAGGACTCGGTGCGCTGGGGCAGGGACCTCGGCGACGAGAGGCTCGTGAATCTGCTCGCGCGGCTCGAGCGTATCGAGGGTCTGCGCCGCATCCGGCTCATGTACCTGCACCCCCAGGGAGTTACGGCCGAGCTCGTCGACGCGATGTTGTCTTCCGAGGTCGTGACCCCTTATTTCGACCTCTCTCTGCAGCACGTATCCGCCGGAGTGCTCCGAGGCATGGGCCGGCCGGGCAACGCACGGCGCTTCAAAGCTCTGATAGAGGGGATCAGGGAGCGTTGCCCCGAGGCCGGCATCCGCTCCAGCTTCATCGTCGGGTTCCCCTCGGAACAGGAGGAGGATGTCTTAGAGCTGGAGTCCTTCATCTCCGAAGTGGGGCTCGACTGGATCGGCTGCTTCACCTACTCGCGCGAGTCCGGTACGCGCTCATTCGACATGGAAGATCAGCTCCCCGAGGAGGCGATCTCCGAGCGCTTCGAGCGCATTACCCGAGCCGCCGAGCTGGCCATGGAGAGCCGGGCGGCATCTCTTGTGGGCGAGGAGCTCGAGGTGCTGGCGGAACGCTACGAGCGCACTGAGAACGTGTGGATCGGACGCTCGCACCGCGAGGCTCCCGAGATCGACGGCGACATCCGCTTCGCGGCCCCCATGACGCTCGCGGTGGGGGACTACCTCGACGTGCTCGTAACCGAGGCGCAGGGGGCCGAGCTCCTGGGCGTTGCCGTGGCCCGCTGACGCGGTGGCTGGTGTGCGACAGTCGCACGTGAACCACCCAAATCGGTGGCTGGTATGCGACGGTCGCACGTGAACCACCCAAACCGGCGACCGGCTGGGGCATGAGGGCAGAGATAGTCGGCGTCGGGACCGAGCTTCTCCTGGGCCAGATCGCCAACACCAACGCGCAGAAGATCTCCTCAGAGCTCGCCGCCATCGGCGTCGACGTCTTGTGGCATTCGGTCGTGGGGGACAACCTCGAAAGAATCGTGAGCGTGCTGGGGCAAGCCCGTGGTCGTGCGGACGCGATCGTCGTCACCGGGGGCCTGGGGCCCACGCCCGATGACATCACCTCGGAGGCGGTGTCGAGGCTGCTGGATCGCCGGCTCCGGCGCGACGAACGACTGGCGCAGGTCATCCGGCAGAAGTTCGCAAAGATGAAACGGGCAATGCCGGAGGCGAACCTCAAGCAGGCGGACCTGCCCGACGGCGCCGTCCCGATCGAGTCCGAGGGAACTGCGCCCGGTTACTACATAGATGCAGGAAACACGGTGATTTTCGTTCTCCCTGGGGTGCCCTGGGAGATGGAGGCGATGCTCGAGAAGACGGTGGTGCCGGTGCTCGCGGCCAGGTCGGGAGCCGCCACCACGCGCAGCCGGGAGGTAGTGGTCATCGGACTGGGGGAGTCGAGCACCCATGAGGCGATCAAGGACCTGGTGGAGGCGCAGACGAATCCCACCATCGCGTACAGGGCGGGGGCCGGGCGGGTGAGGGTGCGAGTTACCGCCAAGGCGGAAGACCGTGCTGCGGCCGAGGTGCTGATCGCCCCGGTCGAAGCCGAGATCCGGTCCCGGCTCGGGGATCATGCGCTGAGCCCAGAGGCAACTTCCCTGCTGGAGGCGGTCTCGATCACCTTGCGGCGCCGGGGGGAGACCGTGGCGGTGGCGGAGTCGCTGACGGGAGGGCGCATCGCGGCCGAGCTCTCCGAGCAGGCCGGCTCGAGCGACTTCTTCTCGGGGTCCCTGGTGTGTTACACGACCGCATCCAAGGCCGCCGTCGCGCTGGTGCCTGAGGAGCTTCTCGAGCGCTTCGGCCCGGTGTCCGAAGAGGTCGCCGGGGCTCTGGCCGCAGGCGCCGCGGCCCGCTTCGACGCGGCCCTGGGAATAGGCGCGACCGGCGTCGCCGGACCCGGCCCCCACGATGGGCAGCCGGCCGGCACGATTTGCGTGGGCGCGACCTACCGTTCCGCGGTGATCACGCGCCGACTGAGCGGCTACGGGAGGCGGGACAACGTCATGGCGATGGCAGTAACCGCTGCGCTCGACCTCGGCCGGCGCGCCCTCTCCGAGTAGTGCACTGAGGGTGAGCGGGTCCCTCCGGCTCTTCTTCGCCACGAGTGTTCCCTCAGAGCTGCTCGAGTCGGTCCAGGAGCGCCTCGCCGACCTCCAGCGCGACTTTCCGGCGGCGCGCTGGACCGCCCCTGCCAATCAGCACCTGACCTTGAAGTTCCTCGGCGCAACTCACGAGGACCTCCTGGAAGAGGTGACGAGAGCGGGGGCCGCGGTGGCGCACGGACATCAGGGGGCCGCGGCCTCTTTGTCACAGCTCGGCGCCTTCCCCAGCGCCCGCAGGGCCCGGGTTCTGTGGCTCGGTGTCGACGACCCCGCCGGCGTTCTTGCGGGCCTGGCCCAGGGTCTCAACGTCGCTCTCGAGCCTCTTGGCTTTGCTGCGGAGGCAAGAGAATTCACGCCCCATCTCACTTTGGCCCGCTTCAAGGCCCCCGTGAAGCTTTTCTCCGAGTGCTCTCTCGACACCGGGGGCCTTCCCCCGTTCGAGGTTGTCGAGCTGGGGTTGTGGCGCAGCCACCTGAGCCCTAAAGGGGCGCGTTACGAGTTGCTGGCGACGTTTTCCCTCAACCGAATGGCCTCGCGCCCCCGTGGGTAAGGACGCGCGAATGTGGCCGACTCCGATCTCGCGCTCGACGCTTCGGAGCAGCCGGCTCGTTCTCGAGCCCACCTGCGACTCCCATGCCACCGGGCTGTGGGCGGCGGTGTCGGCATCGGTGGATGAGCTGGCGCCGTGGATGGGGTGGGCGGTGGAGCCCCAGCGTCACGAGACCCTCGACTTCGCGACATCGGCGGCCCGGAGCTGGGGCTCGTCGCTTTTCAACTTCACGATCCTGTGCTCCGGCGAGATCATCGGCTCGATCGGCCTCGATCACTTCGACGACGCAACAGCCAGCTCGAGCGTCGGCTACTGGCTGCGGACGGACCATGCGGGCAAGGGGCTCATGACGGAGGCCGCCGCCTTAGTGGTCGGCTTCGGTTTCTCCCGCCTAACGCTTCATCGCATCTGGCTCCATGCCGGCGTCGCCAACCTCGGCAGCATCAGGGTCGCCGAGAAGGCCGGGTTTCAACAAGAGGGAAGGTTGAGAGAAGCGGCCCGGGGCGTGCACGGGTGGCATGACGTCTACGTCTACGGACTGCTCGAGAGGGACGAGCGGCTGCGATCAGCCTAGAAGGAGCACCT
>JACDAL010000163.1 GCA_013695465.1 Actinomycetota bacterium
GAACTTCTCGACAACGAATGGGTCCACCTGGTGGCGGTCGCTCCCACCGACGGGCACTTCGAGCTGTTCGTGCCGGGGCAAGGCTTCGTCGCCTGGGAGGGGGAGCCATCCAAGCTTCCCGTCGTGGCGAGCTCCTTCGGCTATTACCAGGGACGCAGCGGCTTCCTGCCTCCCGCTCGCATCGAGGTGCCGTGACGATAGCGGACGTTCTCGTGGTGGCGATCCCCGGGTTTTCCCTGGCGGCCGCTGTGCTCGGGACCGCAGACAGAGTCTCCGGGGGACGCTTCCTGGGCGCGAGGCTTCTTGCTCGGGTTGCAGTTTGTGGTGTGGGTCTCTCGGCCGCATCTGCGGCTTTGGCGGCTGCAATCACGTTCGCCGATCCGGCTCCCCGGTTCGTCATCCTCGGTACGTGGATGCACACTGGTTCGCTAACGATCGATATCGGATTCCAGTTGGACCCACTATCGGCCACGATGGCGGTGACCATCGCGGGGCTGAGCTGGCTTGTCGCGCGCTTCTCGGTCAACTACCTTCACAACGAGGCCGGCTTCGGTCGTTACTTCACCGTCCTTCCGCTGTTCGTCGGAGCCATGCTGTTTCTGGTTCTTGCCGACAACTACCTGATGCTGTTCGTGGCATGGGAGGTAGTCGGCGCGTGCTCGTACATGTTGATCGCCTTTTACCGTGATCGCACCTCCGCGGGTGAAGCCGGCACCCGCGCATTCGTCCTCAACCGTGTAGGCGACGCCGGCTTGCTCGCGGGAATCTTCGTCCTCGCAGCTCAGAACAACGGGTTGAGCTACTCCGAGGTGCTGACCTCCCCGCTGCCCACAGCAACGGGAACCGCCGTGGGGCTCTGCTTGCTGATGGGCGCGGCCGGGAAATCCGCGCAGATGCCGCTCGGAGGATGGCTCGCTCGCGCTATGGAAGGCCCGACGCCCTCCAGCGCCTTGATCCACGGCGCAACCATGGTCACGGCCGGCGTCTATCTCGTGGTGCGAAGTGCTCCGATATACGAGCGAGCCCCGATCGCTCTCGTGGCGGTCGGGGTGATCGGAGCCACCACCGTGCTGTACGGCCAGCTAGCCGGCCTTACCCAAACCGATATCAAGGGCATGCTCGCCGCCTCCACGAACGCTCACCTCGGTTTCATGTTGCTCCTGTGCGGCCTCGGGCTGTACCCGATCGCGATCTTCCATCTCGTGGCACACGCCTTCTACAAGACGAACCTGTTCCTTACGGCCCCGTCGATCCTTCACCATCTCCACGGGGGGCCGGATCCCGCTGCGGTCGCCCGGCCCACCGATACTTCTCGCGGAATATCAATCTTGGTAGGCACGGCCGCGCTTCTGCTCTTTACGGTTCCCTTCGCGACGGGATGGCTGTCATTGCCGGATGAGTGGGCCCGAGGAACGGTCGCCCTCGGCGGCCTTGGAGTGGTTGCTGCGTTCGGACTGTGGTTCTCTGCGAGTCGGATGGTTCGCGCGACTTTCCAGGACGACGCTAGAAGGACGCGGCGGACGGGCATCGCCGTTGCGGTGGGGTTCGGACTGGTCGCGGCGGCGATCGCCGTTGGATTGGTGCCGGGAGGCATCGATGGTTCCTGGTTCGCCCAACTGCTCGCTCCTGCCGTTTCCGAGACCGCAGCCGCCGTCGAAGCCCCGCTGGGCTCTACGATCGTGCTGGTTGCCGCATTGATCTGCCTGATGCTTTCGGGCATCGCAGTGCCACGGTTTTTCGACCGTTTCCGTGCAGAGCAACCCGCGGGGACGGGCGGTCCGTTCGCCCGCCGGCTCTACTTCGTGTCTTCCAACCGAGCGTGGCTGGACGAGGCGGCGGAGCGTGCGACGACCGCCGTAACCCGCGCAGGGACTGCGGTCGACCGATTCGACCGCGCAGTCCTGGACCCCATGACGGGGGCGCTGCTCGCTCCCTACCGTCCCCGTCCCGATGTGACGTGGGAGGCGCGCCTCAAAGCCGCGGTGGAGGCCCACGACGCTGGAGCCGCCGAGCTACCGGAGCGGCCCGGACTGGACTGGCTTCGACCGGCGACCCACCCGGCAGCTGGGGGCACCGGTCGCAGGTTACGGGCAGAGGGCACTCCGACGGAACGGCTGAGCTCCCTCACCACTCGTCTGGAGCGCAGGCTCACGTCACATGGCGGTGGCCTTTACGGCGCGCTCACGAATGCCGCCTCGGCATTTAGCCAGCGGACCGAGCGGGTGGTGTTCCAACGAGGGATCGAAAGCCTCTTCGAACGACTCTCGGGAACTCTTGCTGCATTCACCGAAACAGTAGAAAGCCGCGTGTTCCAACTCGGTCCCGGTCGAGTCGCGGAGGTGGGCGAGCGCATCCGGAGAGGTTTGCTGCTCATGGAAGCGTTCCTTGGCAGGCCGATCGTAGCCGCGATCCTCGCGCTTGCTTGCATCGTCGCCATCGCGGTGGCGCGCTGATGCCGAACGAGCTGCTGGCAGTCGACCAGGCCGGTTTTCCTGCCCTCACCATGCTGCTCCTGTTCCCGATGGTGGCCGCGGCTGTGGTCGTTTCCTTGCGTGATGTTCACGTTGCAACACGCGTCGGTATCGCGGCCGCGGCTCTGGAATTTGCGGGAGCGATAGCGCTTGCGCTTGCCTTTGAGCCGGGCGTCTCGGACATGCAGTTCGTCGAACGCATCGGCGCCTTCCTCGGTGTCTCCTGGCACGTTGGAGTGGACGGAGTGAGCATCCTGTTCATACCGCTGACCGCGCTCTTCGGACTGATGGTGATCGCCTACGCGGAGCACAACATCCCTGCTCGCCGGGTCGACGGTGACCCTTCCATAGTCGGGACCGCGCCCGGCTACTCCGCGGCGATCCTGTTCCTGGAGGCGACGATGCTGGGAGCGTTCGTCGCGCTGGATCTGATTATCTTCTGGATCTTCTTCGTTGCCGAGCTGATCCCTAGTTGGTTCCTCATCACTCGTTGGGGAACCGGGCCGCTGCGCCGGGATGCGGCCCGGAACTATGTCGGCTTCGTCGGTGCAGGCGCGGCGTTCATGCTGGTCGGGATCGTCCTCACCGGCCGCGCCTACGCGGCCGCCACGGGTGACGGCGTTTCGTTCGAGTTGGGCCGGTTACTGGCTTCGGGCTTGCCTCCCGCGTCGCAGACCTGGCCGTTCCTGCTCTTGGCGCTGGGGTTCGCGGCGAAGGCGCCGCTCTTTCCCTTCCACACGTGGCTTCCGAAGGTCCTGGACCATGGGCCGGTCGTGGGAATAGGCGTTTTCCTAGTCGGAGTGAAGCTCGGAACCTTTGGATTCCTGCGTTTCGTCATCCCTCTTTTTCCCGACTCAGCTCAGGAATGGCTGTGGATCATGGCTACGACCGGTGCCGTGAGCGTGATCTACGGCTCTTTCCTCGCGTTAGGTCAAACGAACCTCCGTCGGTTATTGGCGTTCGCAAGCGTGGCGCACATGGGCGTTGTGATGCTGGGGCTGTTCTCGTTGAATCTTGATGGGTTCGAGGGCGCGGTGCTGCAGATGATCAACCTCGGAATCGTCGGCGCCGGTTTGTTCTTCGTCGCAGGGTTCCTGACTGCCAGGATCGGTCAACCGGAGCTGGCTTCCCTTGGGGGACTTGTCTCCTCTGCTCCGCTCATGACCACAGCCTTCCTGTTGGTCGCGCTTGCTGGGGTTGGCCTTCCCGGTACCAACGGATTCAACGGCGAGCATCTCGTGATGCTTGGTGGTTACCAACGCAGTTGGTGGATGGCGGTCACCGCCGGGCTCGGCGTCCTTCTGACCGCAGCGTACTCTCTGTCGTACTTCATTCGCGGCTTCATGGGCGACGCACATAGGACACTCGCCGAACGTATCTACGACCTAACCCGCGGCGAGCGTGCGATAGTTGCGGTTCTCGCTGCACTGATCTTTTGGATCGGGCTCGGAACGAGCCCGTTCATCCACCGGATGCGCCCGTCGCTGACGTGGCTCGAGGATAGGGTCGAACAAGCCTCCTTGGGTATCACTGGTTTGGAGAAGGGGCCGTGATTCAGGGCGCAGGTGACGGTCTCTCACTCCTTACCGTCCTGCTTGCTTGGCCGCTCCTGGTCGCCGTCGCGCTCGTGCCACTCCGCGAGGCCCGGATCATCCATCGGGTTGCTCTGATTGGCGCGCTCCTGGAACTGGTGATCTCCGTGTGGATGTTCGTTGCCTTTTCAGCGGCGCCGACTGCGACGTTCCAATTCGAAGAGCAATTACCTTGGATAGATGCGATCGGGTCAACAATCCACGTCGGGATCGACGGTCTGTCGGCGCCGTTCTTGCCCTTGACGGCGTTATTGACTGTCGTGGCGGTGGCTCAGGCGCGGGCCACCGTGTCCCATCGTCAGAAGGCTTATCTCATTTCCGTTATGACCTTTTCGACGGCGTCGACGGGAGTGTTCACCGCTCTGGATCTCGCCCTCTTCTTCGTGTTCTGGGAGCTCATGCTGGTTCCAACCTTCGTGCTGATCAAGCTCTGGGGCACCGGCCCGGGCCGTAGTCACGCGGCTACCAAGTACGTCTTGGCGATGCTGATGGGTTCTGTGACGCTGCTGGCCGCATTCGTCCTGTTGAGTGTCAACCATCGCACCGCGACGGGTTCACTGTCGTTCGATTACCTGGCACTTCTCGAAGTCGAGGTTCCCGCAGGCCTCGGAACCGTCCTGTTCTTCCTGATGGCGTTCTCGTTCATGCTCAAAGCGCCACTGTTCCCGTTGCACTCGTGGCTTCCGCCGGCCTTGCAGGAGGGTCCCATAGGGATCGGTATCTTGTTGGCCGGCCTCAAGGTCGGCGTGTATGGATTCCTGCGACTCATCATGCCGTTGACGTCCGCAGCCTTCATGCAATGGAGATGGTTGATCGCGGTCCTCGCGATTATCGCGATCTTGTATGGAGGCCTAGCAGCTCTTGCCCAACCCGACCTGCGACGACTGATCGCTTTCGCCGGCGTAAGCCACGTAGGACTCGCGCTTCTCGGTCTGTCTTCGGGCAACGCGGACGGTGTGTCGGGTGCGGTGTTCCTGCTGGCGAACCTGGGACTGACGGCGGCGGGGCTCCTTCTTATCGCCGGTTTCATACACCAGAGGCTGGGGACCACCGACGTGGTCGCACTCGGCGGGCTTGCCGCGCGCGCACCCGCTCTCGCCGCATTTGCCCTTGTATTCGCGTTTGCGGAGGCGGGATTGCCCGGCACGAGCGGCTTTCCCGGGGAATTCCTAGCGTTGCTCGGAGCCTTCCGTGAATTCGGCGCTCCTTCTCTGATCGCGCTCGCCATCGTGGTTCTAGCCGCGGGGTACTCGTTGATCTGGCTGCAGCGTGCCTTCTACGGTCCGGTCACGCGCGATCCTGTCAACCACGTCGTCGACCTCGGACCTCGTGAAGCCTCAATTGCCTTTGCGCTTGCGGCGATGATAGTGCTCCTTGGGATATTTCCCTCGCTCGTTCTCGACCCCGCCGAGTCATCCGTGGCCCAACTCGTCGAGCGGCTGGCCGCTACCGCTGATGGTCTAGAGCCGCGCATGTGAGACTCCTCCTACCGCTCGTCATCCCGCTCATCGGAGCCTTGGCGGTAGCACTGCTGCGTGACCGGCCACAGGGTCGTGACTGGGCCGCGATCCTTGCCGGGATCGCCGAGCTCGTTGCCGTCTTGGTCATGCTGCCGGACGTCTTGGACGGACAGAGGGCAACCTTCAGCATCGCTCCATTTCTACCTGATGCATCGGTCGCTCTTCGGGCCGACCCGCTCGGAATACTCTTGCTCCTGACCGCGTCCCCGCTGTGGTTGCTCACAACGGTGTATTCGATCGGTTATCTGCGCGGCTCGACCGCCTCCCTCACGCGCCTTCACGTGCTCATGGCCATCACGATCTCTGCAACCGCCGGCGTGGCTTTCTCCGCCAACCTCATCACCCTCTATTTGTTCTACGAAGCGATGACGATCGCCACTTACCCGCTCGTCACTTTCACCGGCACCAACAAAGCGGCGGCAGGGGGACGTCGCTATCTCTCCTATCAGCTCGGCACCGGGATCGCCCTCTTCCTGCCTGCTGTCGTGCTGACATACACGCAGACCGGATCTTTTGCTCTTACCCCGGGGGGCATCTTCGGCGCGGAGCCGACCGGTTTGCTGCCGATCCTCACCTACTTGCTGTTCCTGTTCGGGATCGCGAAAGCGGCGATCTTCCCGGTTCATGCATGGCTTCCGGCCGCCATGGTAGCCCCGGTGCCGGTGAGTGCTCTGCTCCACTCGGTAGCGGTCGTCAACGTGGGCGTGTTCACGCTGTTCCGGGTGCTGCTCGACGTGTTCGGAGAGGACGCGGTCGCATCTCTCGGGCTAGGTCGGCTTACCCTGATCGCGACGTCTGTCACCATCGTGGTGGCATCCCTCGTCGCCCTGCGGCTCGAAAACCTCAAGGAGATCCTCGCCTACTCCACGATCGGGCAACTTTCCTACATGGTCTTGGGAATGGCGCTGCTGAACGAAGCGGGCGCTACGGGAGCCGCTCTGCACCTCGTCGGTCATTCGGTCAGCAAGATCACCCTCTTCTTTGCGGTCGGGGCGATAGCGGTCGGAACCGGGGCGACCAGAGTGAACGAACTACGGGGACTGGGCCAGCGGATGCCGCTGCTGCTCGGCGTCTTCGCCGTCGGTGCGGCCTCCATCGTCGGGCTTCCGCCCACCGTCGGTTTCTTAACCAAGTACTTCCTATTCATCGGAGTCGCCGAGACACACCAGTGGCTCGTGCTGGTCGTGCTTGCCGCATCGACGGTGCTGTCCGCTACCTACTATCTCCGTGTGGTTCGCACCTCGTTATCCCCGATGCCACATGTTGACGGCAGACCGAGCGCTCCCACCTCACCACCGCTATCCGGAGGCCCCGTGCCGAGAGAGATGCTCGTGCCGGTGATCATCACGGCAGTCCTCACCGTCCTGCTGGGGGTCTTGCCCGGACCCCTCCTGACGCTGGTACGCGCCGCGGTTTCCTGACGACTGCCGCGACCCGTTGCACGGCTCGGAGCGTGGATGCGGTCCAGATCGTGCTCTCTACTGAAATTCCGCCCGCAGTTCGCCCAGCGGCAGAGCTGAGGAAATGGCTCTTGAGACCGGGAAGTCTCAACGAACGCCGTGGTCGAGTTCTTGCTCGGCCCGCTCCTCGAGAATCCTCATCGAATGGGCCACCGACTGCGCAGCCAACTCGAGGTCGGGGCCGGGTGCACCCTCCGATCACTCAAAGACAACTCTTCCACGCCCGCCACGCTTGTAGCTTGTCCAACCCGATACGTTAGAACCCAGAAGGAACTCCGCGACGACATCTCCCGGATCCCAAAGGTCACGCTCCCTGATGATCTCGATGCGTGCCAACGCCGGAGGCGGGCGGGCGCAACCTCAGAACGCGTCGAGGAAATCCTCCGAAACGACGCCGGGCCGGGATAGCGCTCATGGTTGTCTCGGGCCGTTGTATGCCTGCGTCCACCAGGATGCCCTCCCCCCGGGTGCACTCAAACGCGCGCAATGCGCTCCTGGCTACCAATTCCGTACTCCCAGGCGCGTTGGGCGCGATTAACAATCTGTAAATGAGACACAAACTTCGTAGACGTGGGACCGAAGGGCCGAGTGGTAATTCCGGTACAGGTTCGCCGCCGCCTGGGTATCGAGCAAGGCACCCGCTTGGTAGTGCTCGTGGATTACGACGCCGTGGTGTTGGTCCCTCGCGCAGCCATCGAGCGCCGTCTCCACGCAATTTTCAAGGGGGTTCCCGTGAGCATGGCCGACGAACTCATCGAAGAGCGCCGAGCCGAAGCCTCGGCTGAGGCAGACGCGCCCTTAACCGTCGTACTCGACGCTTCGGCAGTGCTCGCTTGGCTACAGCAGGAATCAGTCGGAGCCCGAAGTCAAAGATATGCTCGAGGAGGGGATCGTCACCGCTGCAAACTGGTCCGAGTCTTTCCGTAGCCCATAGGTTTGGAGAAGCCTGTGGCCACCCCCGACTCGCGATGGAGGGCAGCCGACGCCGGGATCGAGGTTCAGCTCATCCGTTGACCTTGGGGGTTCGCTCGTCGATCTTCAGAGGAGGTAGTCGGAGCCCCCAGCCAACCGACGCGTGAGCCGGACGAAGGGCGTCCGCTCGGGAGCGGGTCGAAGAGGTGGTCGCGAAATGTGACTCCTGTTCGTATAGTCTCCCAAAGTGACAAAATCCCCGGCCTGGAACCCTCCGACCGAAGAGGGACAGGCGACTGATGGTCTCCGGGTCCTCGTGGTGAACCAGTACTTCCCTCCCGACACCGCGGCCACGGCTGCCACCACCGCCGACCTCGCCGGTGCCCTCTCGGACGCCGGCCACAGGGTCTCGGTCCTGTGCGGGCGCCCCTCATACGACCCCGGCGCCACGCGCCCATGGCGTCCGCTGCGGCGTGAGACACACGACGGCTCTCACCTGGAGCGCGTCGGTTCCACCTCCTTCGACCGCAGAAACATGGAGGGCAGAACCGCCAACTACCTCTCCTACCTGGCCATGGCCAGTGTTCGAGCCTTGGCCATGCCACGCCCCGATGTCGTGGTGGCGGGAAGCGATCCGCCCCTCGCGGTGTGGGTGGCCCTGGCGGCCGCGCGCCGCCGACCGGTAGTTTATGTAGTCCGAGATCTCCACCCGGACGCGGCGATCGCCGCTGGATGGCTGCCTTGGGGCCCCGTGGCGCGCTTGTGGGAGCGGCTGCACAAAGCCGCACTGCGCCGGAGCGCCCTGATCGTGTGCCTGGGCGAGACCATGGCCACAAAGGTGCGACGAAAGTGCCTGGCTCTCGAGCGCATCGTCGTGGTTCCCGATGGCGGCCGCCCTCCGCTGCAGGCCACGCCGACAGTCGTGGAGGAGTTGCGTGCAGGGGCCGATTTCGTCGCCATGCACGCCGGAAACCTCGGCAGCGCGGGAGCGTGGGCAACGCTTGTCGACGCCGCCGAGCGTGCGGAGGGCGTACGGCTCCTGTTCGTTGGAGACGGGGCATCGGCTCCCGAGCTGCGCGCCCGCGGGGCCGAGGTTCTTCCCTTTCGTCCCGAGTCGGAGCTGGCCAGCGTCATGGCGGCGGGGGACGTCCAGATCGTCACCGTGCGCTCGGGCATGGAGGGGCTGGTGGTCCCGAGCAAGCTCTATACGGCCCTATCCCACGGCCGCCCGGTGCTGGCGGTGGCGCCTGGGTCGAGCGAGGTCGCCCACATCGTAGAGCAGTGGAGGTGTGGGTTGGTGGCCGATCCCGAGAGCCCCCAAGAGGTTGCCCGGGCGCTCACCTGGATGCGAAACCACCCTTGGGACCTGGAGGCGATGGCAGCTCGATCCCGCAACGCAGGGGCCTACTACTCCAGAGATGGATGTCTTCAGCGCCTGGTCTCGTTGATCGAGGCCGCCGCGGCGGGGGGGAGCGACTTCGCCCCGGGCGAAGCCGCAGAAGTTGATCCGGGCGCACTTCCCGATGTCATCCATCAAGAGAGCCCTGCCGAAGTCGTGCTGGACGAGAACGCCGATATCAGAAGGAGACAGTGATGCCAGAGGTCGTGCTGGGCCTGAACGCCTACCACGGGGACGCCTCCGCCGCCCTGTTCGTGGACGGAAACTGCGTTGCCGCAGTCGAGGAGGAGCGCTTCACGCGCCTCAAGCACCAGGCGGGATTTCCCACGCAATCGGTACGCTGGTGCCTGGCGCACGCGGGGCTCGAGGCGGGCGACATAGATCACGTCGCCATCGGCCGCAACCCCGCCACTAACCTCCACCGCAAGGCGCTGTTCATGCTCCAGCACCCACCGGGTATGGACTTTCTGCGCTCCCGTCTGCGCAATGCGGCTCACGTGCTGGACGTGCGCTCGGCTTTGGCCGAGGCGCTGGAGGTGGCGCCGGAACAGCTCCGAGCAAAGCTCCACCGTGTCGAGCACCACCGCTCCCACATGGCGAGCGCGTTCTTCTGCTCACCGTTCGAGGAGGCGGCCTGCGTCTCGCTCGACGGGATGGGCGATTTCGTATCGACCATGTGGGGGAAGGGCGAGGGCGCCCAGCTGAAGGTCAACGGGGCGGTCACCCACCCCCACTCGCTCGGGCACTTCTACCAGGCGTTCACGCACTTCCTAGGGCTCCCGAGCTTCGGGGACGAGTACAAGCTCATGGGCCTTGCCGCCTATGGCGAGCCGGCGCTCAAGGGCAAGGTGCGAGAACTTCTACATCTCCAACGAGGGCTGCAGTTCCGGCTCGGGCTCGAGTACTTCGTACATCACACCCGGGGCGTGGACATGACTTGGGAGCACGGCACTCCGGAGCTGAGCGCGCTGTGGTCCGAGCGCATGGTGGAGGCCTTCGGTCCCTCCCGCTGGCCAGGTGACGAGGTCACGCAGCGCGATCGGGATCTCGCCGCCAGCACGCAAGCGGTCCTCGAAGAGGTGGGACTCGAGATGCTGCGGCGGCTGCACGGCCTGACCGGGAGCCGGCGTCTGATCATGGCCGGAGGCGTGGCCCTCAATTGCGTGCTCAACGGAAGGATCAGGGCTGAGACCCCGTTCGAGGAGGTCTGGGTCCAGCCTGCCTCCAACGACGCCGGCATCGCCATCGGCGCGGCCCTGTGGGTGCTCCACCAGGTGCTCGGCCGCGCCCGCACGTGGACCATGACAGATGCCTACCTCGGCCCCCGCTTCGACGACGAGGCCTGTGGGCGTGCCCTCAGTGACGCCGGGCTTCCCTTCAACCGGTTGTCTCAGAAGGACATGGTCGAGAAGGTCGCGGGACGTATCGCAGAGGGAGCGATAGTCGGTTGGTTCCAGGGGGCCATGGAGTTCGGGCCGCGCGCCCTGGGCAACCGATCGATCGTCTGCGACGCACGGCAGCCGGCGATGAAGGACGCCCTCAACGCCCGCGTCAAGCACCGCGAGGGCTTCCGCCCCTTTGCGCCCAGCATCCTCGCCGAGCGCACCGGAGAGTGGTTCGAGCAGGACTACCCCTCTTCGTTCATGACCATGGCCTATGAGGTCAAGCCCCACAAGCGGGGGCTGATACCGGCCGTCACCCACGTCGATGGGACCGGAAGGCTTCAAACCGTGGCCAGGGAGACAAGCCCGCTCTACCACTCGCTCATCGAAGCCTACGAGGCCCGCACCGGGGTGCCTGTGGTACTCAACACCTCGTTCAACGAGAACGAGCCCATCTGCTGCCGTCCCGAGGAGGCCGTCGACTGCTTCAGCAGGACTCCGATGGACGTCCTCGCGCTCGGAAACTGCCTCGTGGACCGAGGGGCTACCGAGTGAACAGACCGAGGGGCTACCGAGTGAACAGACCGAGGGGTTACCGAGTGAACAGACCGAGGGGCTACCGAGGCAACAGGGGCCGGCTCCAGGCCTTAGCCGGTACCACGGGAACTCATTATCGAGAGAGCTTTGATAGCTGAAGTAAACTGTTGTAAGCTCATGAGCTAATTGAGCTAGATGAGCAACCCCTCATCGGATCTGGGGGGGAACCCGGGAGGATGCTGATGACGGCTTTTCGGACCAAGAGCAGGGCGGCGATCCTGGCGGTGGCCCTTGTCGGGGTTTTCCTGTTGGGGATCCCGGTGGCAGAGGCGCACACATTCACGGCCAGCTCCACGATCTCGATTCACTACGTGGACGGCAAGTTCCAGGGTCGCGTGCGGTCGTCGCGGCCGAGGTGCGAAAAGCGCCTTGTGAAGGTCTTCAAGGCGCGCCCCGACCGACCTGACATATTCATCGGCCAGGACCGCACCAACGACAACGGCCGCTACCGCATCCCCAAGCCCCCCCGAATCAAAGGCAAGTTCTATGCCCGGGCCACGAGGCGGAGCGGGGGCCACTACCCCCACAAGCACAGGTGCCGCCCGGCCCTCTCCCGCATCATCGAGGCCCCTTAGATCAGGACCCATTCCCTCACATACTCCGCCCCCTGGAGGCCGAGGAAATGGCTGTTTCCGCTGTGCCTGCTGCTCCTCCTTGCTCTGGGGCTCGACGCCGCCTTCGTTGCGTTCCGGTTGCGCTCGGCGCTGCCCGGGGCGGCCACTCGCCTCCGTGACGGAGCCTCTGCCGCAGCCGAAGGCCGCTACCGGCAGGCCCAGGTGCAATTCGGGCAGGCAGAGGCCGCAGCCGCCGACGCTCAGGATCTCCTCGCGCACCCCAGCTTCGTGGTGGCGTCGATGCTGCCCCGGATCGAAGCCGACTCCGCTGCCGTCGAGGCGCTGACTCAGGCGGCACGGCTGTCGGCGCGCGCCGGCTTCGCAACCGTGGAAGCGGGGCGGGCGCTGGGCAAGGACGGATACGACTCCGTCTATCGGCAAGGCCGGGTGCGCTTCGAGCCCCTCGGCGAAGCCACCGCTCATTTAACGACCGCACGGCGCCTGCTGGCCACAGCTTCTGACTTCGTCTCGGGTGTGCCTCAACCAAGCGTGGAGGCCATCAGAGGTCAACTCGAGGCGGCGGGATCTGAGCTGAGCAGGGCCTCCCACTCGGCTCGCCGAGCGGTTGTTGCGCTGCACGCCCTTCCGAGCCTGCTGGGTAAGAGCTCACCGCAGCGCTACTTTCTGGCGCTTCAAACTCCCAGCGAGGCGCGCGGGACGGGGGGCCTGGCCGGTTTCTACGGGGTCCTGGAAGCGGCCGAGGGACGCATGCGCCTCGAGCGCATCGGGCCTATTGCGGAGCTGGCGTCTGAGCACATGACGGGCGTGGAAGCCCCGGATTGGTTCGATCGTCGTTACGCTTCCTCGGCCGGGCTACGACAGTGGCAGCAGGCCAACCTGTCACCTCACTTCCCCGTCGTCTCGCAGGTGTGGCTCGACATGTACGAGTCGGTAAGGGGAGAACGCCTCGACGGCGTCATTGCCATGGACCCGGTTGCCCTGGGACGACTCACCGCCGCCACCGGCCCCATCCAGACCGAGGGCCTCGATGTCGCCGTGGGTCCCGACAACGCAGTGCCCGTGCTGCTGCACGACTCCTACCTGCAGTTCGGCAAAGACTCGGAGCGGCAGAACCGCTATCTAACCGGAGTGACCAGTGGCTTCTGGGACACCATGGCCAGCGGGGATGTCGACGTCGTAGCGCTGGCGACGGGGGCGGCGGGGTCGGTCTCAGCCGGGCACATCAAGATCTACTCACGGGACGAACGCACCCAGAGCGCCATTGCGACCCTGGATGCGGACGGAGGCGTACTCGAGGAAGGGCCCAACGCCCAGCTCGTCTATCACAACAACTTCGCAGGCAACAAGGTCGACTACTTCCTCAGGCGTCGGATCGAGACGACGGTGCGGCTCGACGAGCGTGGCGGGGCCCGAGTTAGAACCACTGTTGCGATGAAAAACGAGGCACCCAGCGGCCCGCCTTCTCCCCTACTGGGACCCGGGGTGCGCGGCGCAGAGACGGGGCTGAACAGCATGCTCCTGGAGTTCCTGCTGCCCGAGGGGGCACGGGTGAAGGGTCTCACGATCGAGGGTCGTTCGATCCCGCCGTGGATAGAGCATGAGGGCCGGCTGCCCGCCGTCTCGGAGACCCTCGGAATTCCTGCCGGGGGCCGCAAGCGGGCGTCGCTCACCTATGAAATCCCCGATGCGGCGACGTGGTCCGGGAGGCAGGGGCGCTTCAGCATGACTCTGCTCCCCCACACGACCGTGACCCCGGATCACTTCCTGCTGACCGTGATTCCTCCCGAGGGCTACCGGGCCGAGAGCGTTGGGGACGAAGCGGTGATGGTTGAGGGGGCAGTCCGGATGGAGGGTGAGCTCGACGGCAAGAAGAGCCTCACCGTCCGAATCATTTCCTGAGCCGAGCTTCAGGGGTTTGGGGAGACGGGCTCGTCGGCAACGGCGAGGGGCTCGATCTGCGCCGGGTCGCTGGTTCGGAGTTTGTCGATGCGTGCTCCTTGCGAGTAGGTGAGCAGAGCGGCAACGATCAGACACACGCCGGAGCCGATCAACACCGGTTGGATGCCGAACGCCGCCGCAAGCGCGGGGACGAAGGCCAAGGGAAAAAGCTCACCGATCTGGCTGGATACGTTCGTCGTTCCCATGACGCGGCCCACGAGATGGTCGGGGGTGGCGAACTGAATGAGCGTGCGCACCAACGGAAACATCACACCGAGGACCACCCCCCAGTAGATCGCCCCGACCACAACCACTCGCAGATCGGCGGTTCCCGTATAGATGATGGCGCCGACTCCGCTCGCCACCGCGCCTAGGACCGCCAATCGAGCGCACACCAGGCGGGGGGGCAGCCGGCTGAGGAGGACGGAGCCGGCGACCACTCCCGCACCGAAGACCGTGTTCACCCACCCCAGCGCCTCCGGCCCGGTCCCCAGGACGTCGCGGTAGAACAGCGGCTCGAGTGCGCCGAAGGCTCCAAAGGACAGCCACAGGGCGGCGAAGATGCCGAGATAGAGGCGCAGCGGAGGGCTCGTCCACGCAAAGCGGAAACCCTCTCGCATCTCTTTGAACGCGGCCGGTCTATCCGTACGGATGGCACCGGGTCGCAGCGCGACTCTCGCAACCAGAGCCACTGCGACTACCGACGTGAGTGCGTCCAGCACGAAGATCCAGTCCAGCGACCAATAGTGAGCGATCAAGCCGCCCAAGGCGGGTCCGGCGACGAAGGCCGCGCTGCCGCCCGCCTCGATGGCGGAGTTGATGCGCTGCAAGCGGGCGGGCTCGTTGGTGAGAAAAGGGGGCAGGGATGCCACCGCAGTCATGACCGCAGCCGTGGTGAGGCCCGCAAACGCGACATTCAGGGTCATGTCTCTGATGTTGTCCGGGAGCACGAGGGCAAGGGTGGCGGGGACGAACAGGATCTCGGAGACGATCAGCACCCGGCGAGGATCAAAGCGGTCGATCAGCACCCCGGCCAGTGCGGAGCCGATCAAGGAGAAGATGCCGAGGCTCGCCATCACGAGAGCCTGCTGGGCTGGCGTGGCGTCGAACTCGTAGGCAGCCTTGCCCCAGATCCCGACGAAGAAGGCCGCCTCCCCTCCGGCGCGCGATATGAAGCGGGCCGCAACGACGCGTGCGGTGTTGGGATCGTCCAGGCCCAGGATCATGGGCGGGAGCCTAAGGGTCGTTGGGGGCCGGGTGGCCTAGCACGTAGATCAGTCATCAAGCAGACGTGACACCTCCCCTAAGCTACTCAAGGGGTCCAAAGGCCATCCGATCATCCTGCTTCCGGAGGTGTGCATGGACGTAATAACCGTCAGCCAGTCGCCGCTTGCCATCGAGGAGCTGTTGGAGGTCGTGAGGGGAGCGCGGGTCGAGCTTGGGCCCGACTCGCGATCTCGGATCCTTGCAAGTCGTGCGGTCGTGGATGACGCGCTTGCAGGTATCGCGCCCGTCTATGGACTCAACACCGGCGTGGGCCATATGAAGGACGTGCGGCTCTCGGAAGAGGAGCTGCGCACGCAGCAGGAAAGTCTCGTGACGACCCACGCTGGTGGCGTGGGCCCACCCTTGTCAACGGAGCTCGTGCGGGCGGCGATCATGGCGCGCCTGAACGGCGTGGCTCGAGGCGGCTCGGGGGTGAGCCTGGCCGCCGCCGACATGCTGGTGGCGATGCTCAATGCGGGAGTACATCCGATTGTCCCCCGCACCGGATCCGTGGGAGCCGGAGATCTTTCGCAGATGGCCAGCATCACGTTGGTCGCCATAGGCAAGGGCACTGCGGAGTTCGACGGTGAAGTCCTTTCCGGGGCAAAGGCACTCCGTCGCGCCCGGATCGAACCGCTCGCCCTCGGTCCCAAAGATGGGCTCGGGCTCATGTCGGCAAACGGGATCTCGATTGGCCATGCCGCAGTCGTCATCGCCAGGATCGCTCGAGCGGCAGAGGCGATCGATGTCGCCGTGGGGCTCTCCCTCGAAGCTACCGGAGGAAACGCCTCCATCATGTTGCCCATCGTCGGGCACGCCAAGCCATATCCGGGCCAGATCGAGGCGGCTCGGAGCATTCTTGCGGCGCTCGAGGGGAGTTACCTGCTCGAGGGCGGTGCCTCTCGATCTGTCCAGGACGCAATCTCGTTCAGAGTTGCCCCGCAGGTGCATGGTGCTCTTCGCGAAGTCATGGCGTTCGCGCGCCGCAGCGTTGCGATCGAGCTCAATTCGATGAGTGACAACCCTCTCGTGTCGGTCGATGACAGAACCATGGTTCACAACGGCAACTTCCATCCCATCGTCTTGGCGCTCGCATTCGACGCAATACGCGTGGCCCTCGCTCACGTCGGGCAGTTGAGTGAGCGGCGCATGAGCCACCTTTGGGACGCGACCTTCAAGACCCTGGCAGCGTCTCAAGAAAGCCCATTCGACGGCCCGATGCCTCGAGCCCAATCCGGCACGAAACAGGCACCGGCGCTCCCCGGGTTATCACTCAGATATCCGGCCGCGGCCATCTTCAGCGAACTCAAACAGCTGGCCGCGCCCGCGACTTTGGACTCACCTCCACTCGACATCGGAACCGAGGATCATGCGACCGGCGCGCCTCTTAGCGTGCGCAAGGCAGACGAGGCTGTCGGGCTGCTCGAGGACGTGATCGTTATCGAGCTGCTCATGGCGCGAGACCTGATCGCCACTGCCCGGGTCGAGAGAGATTTGGGAGCGGCCACCCGAGAGGCGCTCCTGACGTTGGAGCAGACCATCAAGACGACTCTCCCCGAATCATCTCGCAGCGACGTGCACGCAACTCTGCGATCTGCGATGTTCGACGACATCGCCTACGAGCGTCGCGGACGAGCCTGAGCGCTCGGAGAATCTGAGCTTGCGAATGGGTCGGGGGTGGCGCCGACCGGGATCGAACCGTTGCCTCTCGCCCATGGCGGGTCGGCGCTCCGGGCCTCGCTGGGCGGTCTGAGAGCAACATGTCGCGAACCGCAAGTCCGACCCTCAAGGCCTCGAGTGCGTGGCGCTCAGTCCTCGACTAGTGGTCGAGCCAAGTCGGCTGCAATGTCCAGGACGTGGTGATCGTCCGTCAGCAAATGGACGCCCCGTTCCTCGGCGAGCGCGACATAGGTGGAGTCGTACGCGGTTAGTCCGCGAGAAATCCAGGCCGCCATCGACCGTAACCGTGGTTCGGCAATATCAAAACCTAGGTCGTCGAGGCCGCCCGCAAGCTCGAGCAACTGGGGCTCGGCCCACATTGGACGGGGTGCTCGGAGAGCGCCGCCTCCGTGGACCCGATCGGGATCGAACCGACTGCCTCCGCCATGCCATGGCGGCGCTCTACCAAGTGAGCTACGGGCCCTTCAGGGCAAAAAGGCTACCAGCCTCGAGTTTCAGAACCGCGCCCGGCGGCCCTCCTCCGCAGACCAAAGCGGTGGCAAAAGAGGACCGCGGACATCTGCCCACAAAA
>JACDAL010000125.1 GCA_013695465.1 Actinomycetota bacterium
CTTCGCGGTGGCGGCTGTGAGCAATGATGCTGCGCACAATCGCGACCTCTTGATCGGGGGTCCCGAGGCGCTGTCGTGGCGCGACGTAATCTCCACGTTCGAGCGCCTGAACGACGAGAGCTTGGAGATCCAAAGCCTTCGGCCCGGCGAGCCGATGCCGGGATTCCCGGACGCGGTCTCCGGGCTCATGGCAGGCTTGGAGACCTACGATTCACCCGAGCCCCTCTCCAAGGAGGTCGCCGAAAGCACCTTCGGCGTCCGGCTCACGACGCTGGAAAAGTTCCTGCAACGCAACCCGAGCTAGGTGAAGCACGCCAAGGGCCGGTCCCGAGTCCCAGTATCACTTGCTTTCATCAGAGCTCTCACGGGCTGAGTTCGAAGTGCCAGGGCTCATGTGCCATCGGCCTGCTAAGGGGGAGGTCGAGTCGCTCGACGAGGCGGACCGCCAGCTCGATATCGCCTCCCAGGTCGACCGCGAGGCCTCTTTCGTGGGCCGAGGTCCCGGGCCGAGCGACCCAGTCGTCGGCGACCTCCGGGTCGCCATAGCGAGCCACAGCCTCGGCCCACAGCCGGGTTTGCGCAGCGGAGCTCCGATACCCGGAAACGATCTCCACGGAGCCCCCGGAAGCCTGGATCAGGCGGCTCACAGCAGCAAGCATCGCGGGGTGCAGCCCGCCCGAGGTGGCACCGGCAGCGATAGGGCTCACCGCGTCGGGGTCGAAAACGGCCCGAGCCGTCCGGGCCACTCCTTCCACCGAAACCTCGACCTGGGCGGCCGTTCCCCCCACCTCGCAGAGGCACTCGAGAAGCTCTGCTCCATTGAGCTCGGCCATCTTCGCGGCTACGCTCAATGGCGCTCCGGCTCCGTAGAGGGTGGACTCGGCGACAGCGGCCAGAGCGGCCGCGTCGGCGGCCGTCTGCGCCTGCGCCGCGCTCACTGCGACTCCTCCGACCTGGACCACGAACGAGCCCAGCAGCAGCGACAGGAAGAGCACACAGCCGGCGAATAGCAACGTCACGGCTGCTCGATTCTCATGACCGCCTGTGCCTCGAGCTCGAGCTGCGCGACCGCCTCGCCAAGGAGCGGCACATGGCCTTGAGGCCGATAGGTCACCGTCGCCGTCACCGGCTCGCCTCGCACTCGGAAGGCCGCATCGGGAGTCACCGAGACCACGATGGCAGCCAGACCGACCTGCTCGGCCGCCGCTTCTGCCGCCGAGGCGCTAGGCTCGACGGCGGCAGCGCGCACCGCCTCGCGCGCCGCATGCCACAGCTTCACCTGGTCCGATGCCAGCAGGGAAAGCTCCACCAGGGCCCCCAAGACCAGCGCCAACAGCGGCAAGCAGAGGGCGAGCTCTAAGGTGGCTTGGCCCGCCTCGCCGGCTCGCCCTCGACCCCCCGCAGGGCCGGCCTCAGCCCGAGGCACGCTCCACCAGGCCCGAGAGAATCTGCTCGAACATGTCGGTGAGCGCGCCGGACTTGACGAACGCGGCCATCACACCGACGACAAGCCCCGCCACCAGGAGAACGAGCGAGTACTCCGCCGTGGTCTGACCCGATTCGTCGGCCCACAGCTCTCCGAATCGTTGCACGGGCACCTCCTTGAGTCGCACCGGCTCCGCTGCCGGTTGGATGCCCTATCTCAGCCCGAAAAGGCGCCGGCGACTGTGGCGCGCGCCACAACGGGCGATTATTTTCTGGATCCCACCCTGGTGGGCCGCTAAGCTCACGAGTACATCTCGACTCACCAAGAACTCGCCTGAGAGAGGTCATGGATCAGCCCGATTACCTCGCACGAAACCGCGCCGAATGGACGCGCTCGGCCCCCGAGTACGAGGAGGCGGGACGCCGGCGCTGGAGCCAGGAGCCCTCGTGGGGCATCTGGGACGTACCCGAATCAGAGACCGGCGTCCTGCCTCCTATGGAGGGAAAGGACGTCGTCGAGCTCGGATGTGGCACGGCCTATGTCTCGGCGTGGTTAGCTCGCCGTGGGGCGGCCCCCATCGGGATCGATCCCACTTGGGCACAACTCGCCAACGCACGCAAGTTTCAGCAGGAGTTCGACCTTAGGTTTCCCTTGATTTGCGCGCCGGCGGAGTCGGTCCCGCTCGGCGACGCATCCTTCGATCTTGTCATCTCCGAATACGGCGCTGCCATATGGAGTGACCCATACCGGTGGATCCCCGAAGCGTCGCGCCTCTTGCGCCCCGAAGGAGAGCTGATCTTCCTCGGGAACTCAACGCTGGTCATGTTGTGCGTGGACGATGACGAAACGCAGCCGGCAGAGGATCGGCTCCGGCGTGACTACTTCGGGATGCATCGCTTCGAGTGGCCCGACGACGATTCGGTGGAGTTCCATCTCGGCTACGGCGACTGGATCCGGCTCCTACGTCGTCACGGATTCCAGATCGAAGACATGATCGAGCTGCGCCCGGCTCCCGATGCCACCACCAGCTACGAATACGTGACGCTCGAATGGGCACGTCGCTGGCCCTCCGAAGAGGTCTGGAAGGCCCGCAAGC
>JACDAL010000184.1 GCA_013695465.1 Actinomycetota bacterium
GCTTGGGGTGTCGGTGGTCACCAACCCGGCGGCCGGGATCTCTTCTGAGCCTCTGGCCCACGAGGAGGTGGCCGAGGCCGGCCGCCGGGCCGCGGCCCGCCTCGAGCGGCTGCTGAGGGGTGTCTGCACCCGCCTTGCCTGAGGTGCTCAAACGCGCGTGCGCGCTCTCAGATACGGAATCGGTATTCGCTCGCGCGCTGCGCGCGTTTCACTACTTTGGTTGTTGTGGAGACGCGGCTCAGGCCCCCTTCGGGTGCCACACCGTCTTCATCTCCATGAAAGCGGTGACCTCGTAGGGACCCAACCGGGGGCCGGGTCGCACGATCCGCTTGACGTTCGAGGCTGCGGCTGCTTCGACGTCGGCCGCGGTGTCGGGGGCAACTCCCGATACATCGAGCGCATCGACGTCGCCATGGGAGGCGAGTACGGGCACAAGCTCGTCCTTGAAGCCGGTGAGCAGGTTCACCACGCCGGCAGGCACGTCCGACGTGTGAAGGCACTCGGCAAGGGCGATCGCCGGATGCGGATGGGCCTGTGAGCAAGCCAACACGACCGCATTGCCCCCGCACAGCGCCGGGGCGAGCCGCTCGACCAGTCCCAGAAGGGAACCGGTCTCCGGCGCGACGATGCCGATGATGCCGATGGGCTCGGGGGCCGTCAGGTTGAAGTAAGGGCCGGCCACGGGGTTGAGCGCCCCGGTCACCTGCGAGATCTTGTCGGTCCAGCCGGCGTAGTAGACCCAACAGTCGACGGCCTCCTCGACCTGTTGGGAGGCGCCCTCCCCGCCCTCCGCCGCAGACACCTCGTCGATGAGCTCGTCGCGCCGTGCCTCCATCATCTCTGCCACCCGGTAAAGCACTTGCCCCCGGTTGTAGGCGCTGAGACCTGCCCACGAGCCGGCCACCTTACGGGCGGCGACGACCGCGTCGCGCAGGTCCTTGCGAGAAGCGCGCGCGGCGTTGGCCAAGAACCCTCCTGTGGGACCGGAAACCGCATAGCTGCGGCCGGACTCCGAACGCGAGAACCTGCCCCCGACATAGAGCTTGTAGGTCTTGTTGACTTCGAGTCGCGTATCCACCTCTAGCTCAGCCGCACATAGGGCTCGAGGCCGTGACGGCCTCCCTCCCGCCCGAAGCCCGACTCCTTGTAGCCGCCAAAGGGGCTGGCCGGGTCGAAGCGATTGAAGGTATTGGCCCAGACGACACCCGCCCGGAGCCGGTCGGCCATCCACAGGATGCGTGATCCCTTCTCCGTCCACACGCCGGCCGACAGGCCATAGGGAGTGTTGTTGGCCCTGGCCACGGCCTCCGACTCGGTGCGGAAGCTCATGACCGAGAGGACGGGGCCAAAGATCTCCTCGCGAGCGATGCGATGTGACTGCGACACCCCGGTGAACACGGTCGGAGGGAACCAGAAGCCGCGCGCGGGGAGCTCGCAGTCCACCTGATAGAGCTCGGCCCCCTCTTCCACGCCGATCCCGACCAAGTTCTGGATCCGTTCCAGCTGCGCTCTCGAGTTGATGGCGCCGATATCGGTGTTCTTGTCGAGGGGGTCCCCGAGTCGCAGCGTCTCCAGGCGCCGCTTGAGTTTGGAGAGGAGGCGCTCGGCGACGGGCTCTTGGACCAATAGGCGGGAGCCGGCACAGCAAACGTGACCCTGGTTGAAGAAGATGCCGTTGACCACGCCTTCGATCGCCTGATCGAGCGAGGCGTCCTCGAAAACGATGTTGGCGGCCTTACCGCCAAGCTCCAGGGTCAGGCGCGTCCCCGTGCCCGCCAGGGCCCTCTGTATGCCCTTGCCGACCTCGGTTGACCCCGTGAAGGCGACCTTGTCGACGCGAGGATGCGCGACTAGGGCAGTCCCTGTCTCAGGACCCCCGGTCACGATGTTCACGACTCCTGCCGGAAGGGCTGCCTGCTCGCAGATCTCGGCGAACAGCAGGGCGGTGAGCGGAGTCGTCTCGGCCGGCTTCAGCACCACCGTGTTGCCGGCCGCCAGGGCCGGTGCGATCTTCCACGCCAGCATCAGCAGTGGGAAGTTCCACGGGATGATTTGCGCGCACACCCCGACGGGCTCCACCCGGCGCGCCGCGAATGCGTACTCGAGCTTGTCGGCCCAGCCGGCGTAATAGAAGAAGTGGGCCGCAGCCAGAGGGATGTCGACGTCGCGGCTTTCCCTGATGGGTTTTCCGCCGTTCATGGTCTCGAGCACGGCGAGCTCTCTCGAGCGCTCCTGCATGATGCGGGCGATGCGGAACAGGTACTTCCCCCGGGCGGGCGCGCCGGCCGATGTCCACCTCTCGAGGCCTTCCTGAGCCGCGACCACACCCGCATCCACGTCTTCGGTGGAGGCCTCGGGCACTGCCGCCAGAACCTCCTCGGTGGCCGGGTTGATGGTCTTGAAATAGGAGCCGGAGGCGGGCTCGACGAAGCGGCCGCCGATATAAAGCCCGTACGTGTCCCTGAGAGACACGACATCGGAGGACTCGGGCGCCGGAGCGTAGTCCCAGACAGGAGAGGTCATGCCACCGTGTAGCGGTCGGAGTCGGAATAGGTCTTCGAGCGCTGCTTGTCCATCTGCATCAGGAGGTCGTTGAGCAGCGACGAGGCGCCGATACGAAAACGCTCCGGCGTGAGCCACTCCGTGCCCAGTGTCTCGTGCACCAGAACGAGATAACGCAGGGCGTCTTTGGCGCTGCGGATACCACCTGCGACCTTGAGCCCGACCCGACGCCCGGAGAAATCGGCGAAGTCACGTATCGCCTCCGCCATGACCAGGGCAACCGGCAACGTCGCGGCCGGCGCGATCTTGCCGGTGGAGGTCTTGATGAAGTCGGCGCCCGCCGCCATAGCGATGAGTGAGGCGCGCCGCACGCGGTCGTAGGAGCCGAGCTCGCCCGTCTCCAGGATGACCTTGAGATGAGCGTCTCCGCAGGCCTTCTTGGCGGCGACCACCTCCTCGTAGACGCCGGTATCGTCGCCGGCCAGCAACGCCCCCCGGCTGATCACCGAGTCGATCTCTGAGGCCCCCTCTGCGTGCGCGCGTTCGATCTCCGCCACGCGCAGCTCGAGGGCGGACTGGCCGGAGGGGAAGGCGGTTGCTACCGACGCGACCGCAACTGCCGACCCTTTGAGCGCCTCCACCGCTGCGGGGACGAGCCGGGGATAGATACAAAGCGCAGCCACGTGAGGGATGGAGTGATCCAAGGGGGCCGGACGCATCGCCTTGGAGGCGAGCTGCCGAACGCTCGCCGGGGAGTCGGCGCCCTCCAAGGTGGTGAGGTCGCAACAGCGAACGGCGAGGTCTAGGCCCCACAGCTTAGCCTCCGCTTTGAGCGATCTGCTCGCCAGCATCGCTGCCCTCGCCTCGGCCCCCACCTCATCGACCGAACCTCCGATCCTGTGGACGACCTCGACATCGTTCGTGGATGCCGTCATTCAGCCCGGGCCCACAGGCAACGAGATGCGAGGGACCGGCCGAGGCCGGGCTGGAAGCAGGTTGACCAGCTCCTTGGCAGCCCCCTCCAAAGCCTGGGCGGACTCGGAGCCGGGCTCCGACACGACCATTGCCGATCCTTGGTCGGCGAGCTCTCGGAGCCTCGGCTCGAGTGGGATCTCCGCCAGCAAGGGCACCCCGAGGCGATCTGCGAGGCTTCGGCCCCCGCCGGCCCCGAAGATCGGATAGCGCTTGCCGTCGTCGCCTCTGAAGTAGGACATGTTCTCGATCACTCCCGAGACGCGCAGGCCGCTCTTCTCGGCCATGAATCCGGCCCTCTGCGCCACCAGTTCGGCCGCCGCCTGGGGCGTGGTCACGACGATCATCGAGGCACCGGGCAGGAACTGGGCAATCGAGATCGAGACGTCACCGGTGCCCGGCGGCAGATCGACGAGCAGATAGTCGGGGTCGTCCCAGGCGACGTCCTCGAGGAACTGTTGAAGGGCCTTGTGGAGCATGGGGCCGCGCCACACGACCGGGTTGTCCTCGTTCGTGAACAGTCCGATCGAGATGACCTTGACTCCGAAGACCTCGGGGGGCTGGATCAGGCCGTCGGCCGCCTTGGGCTGCCCGCTCAGCCCCAGCATGCGGGGGATCGAGAAGCCCCACACGTCGGCGTCGAGGAGACCCACCGAATAACCCTGCCGAGCGAGGGCGGCGGCAATGTTGACCGTCGTGGTCGACTTGCCGACTCCGCCTTTCCCGGAACCGATCGCTATGACCTGCGTGCGCCACTCCGGATTGACCGGGGAGATCGGGGGTTTGGGGGGCATGGCTCCAGGTTAAGCGACGCCACCGAGGGGCCTCGTATCCTGGAGGACGGATGCCTTCCGCCCTCCGCTCTGTCTCCGTCGAGGTACTCGAACGAGGGCAACGCGCGGCCCAATACCGGATCCGTACCCAAACGCGCGCTGCGCGCTCCTCACTCCCCGGCCCGGAATCCGCGTGCTGACCCTGCTGGTCGCCGGAGCGGCCGCCGCCCTGGCCGGAAAGGCACGCGGCGGCTCGCTCGAGTCTCTGGCCGCAACCCGGCTTGCGTGGCTCGCCCTGTTGTGGGCTGCGCTCGTTCTCCAGATCGCCCCCGCGCTGTGGCTCGAGCTATCGGATGCCGCCTCCGTGGGGGTGGTGTTGGCCTCGAATCTCCTTCTCGTCGGCTTCTTCGTCGTCAACAGGAAACTGCCGGGCATCGGATTGATGGCTGCTGGTCTGCTGCTCAACGTCGTCGTCATCGGAGCCAACCGGGCCATGCCTGTCTCGGGAACCGCCGCCGATCTGGCCGGAGTAGCACACACACCCAGCCAAGCCAGCTTCGAGCACGAGCTGATGACTCCCTCGACGGTGCTCCCGTGGCTGGGCGACGTGATTCCGCTGCCTCGCCTGGGTGAGGTCTTGAGTCTCGGGGACCTGCTGCTCGTAGGGGGCATATTCCTGCTCGTCTACCGCCGCATGCTCGCCGGTTTGCGGAGAGCATGAGCCGACCCCGCCCAGCAGCCAAACCCCCGACTTAGGCGACCAGGTACCGGTTCGGTACCGACAGGCCCAACTTGGGCGATCGAATTCCCGAGAAGGGCCGGTCCGTTTCCCGGCGGTGAGATCGTGCACAGTTCCCGAAAACCACCGAATCAGGTAGTCGATTGGAAACAGCTCCCTTCGACACCCCACGGCCTGCGCCGCCCCTAGCGGCCGGGCCCGAAGCCCGCTAGGTCCCGTGCAGCCTGCGGTTGAAGGCGTGCAGCAGCGCGCGCACTGCGGCCCCGGCGGCGTCGTCATGGACCAGCGCAATGCCCACCAGCGGCGCCGAGGCTCCGGAATGGTAATAGGTCGCCCGCACCATCACGGTCTCGGCCGCACCTACCAACTGGCAGGAGACATGCTCGACATCGAGCCGAGCGCCCCTGGCGTCGAGGGCCGGCCGCAGGGCGTGGAGGAGGGCGGCGGCCGCACCCCGGGCGCGCGCATTACGAGACATCCCCGACTCGCCTACGCCCTCGGTGACGGTTCCGTCGGGCCACTGGAGGGCTACCTTCACCCATCCTTGGTCACCCTTGTCGGCTTGGACCACCCGCTCCAGGATCGGGCGCCCCTCCGGTCGCCCCTCAGCCGCGGGGAGCGGCCTGGGCCTCTGCTCGGTGGGAGCCTCGGAGGTGACCTCACGCAACTGAACCACCGACACGATGCGGTGGTCGATCGGCATCTCGAAGCCGGCCGTGGCCAGCGACTGCACGTCGCGCACGAGTTGCTTGGCGGTGCGTTCGGGGGAAGCAATGATGTGAATCTCGGTGGGCAGCTCGTCTCCTACGACCCGGGCGCTGCGCACTCCCGGTATTCGTTGCAGCTCGACTTGGAGCTGCTCGAGACGGCGATCTGCCACGAATGCATTACCTCGGCCTCAGAGAAGGGAATCTTCCTGGGAAAGGGTGGCAGATCGAGGCAGGAACCGTCAACCCGCAAAGTGCGCACCGCCGGGGCCGGGAGGGTGGCGCAAGGGCCGGGAGGGTGGCGCAAGGGCCACCCGCCGGGGCCGCGCCCGCGGTCTCGGCCGTCTAGCCGTTGCCACCCAAGCCTACGCCGGGGGAACCCAAAAATTCGAGGTTGAGAAATGAGTCGACCACTTCTGGATCGAAGGCGCAGCCCGAGCCCGAGCGAATGATGTGGAGCGCATCGCCCGGGCTCATGGCGGAGCGATAGGGGCGATCCGAGGTCATCGCGTCGTAGGCGTCGGCGACGGAGAATACGCGGGCCGCGAGCGGGATCTCGTCACTACTGAGTCCTCGAGGGTATCCGAAGCCGTCCCAGCGCTCGTGGTGGTTGAGGATCACGTCGAGTGTCTCCTGCGAGAACCCTCCCGGTTCGGCGATCTGGAGGCCCAGCTTAGGATGAGCTCGCATCATCTCGAACTCCCAGTAATCGAGCGGCCCGGGCTTGAGCAGGATGTAATCGGGCACCCCGATCTTGCCGACGTCGTGAAGCATGAAGCCGTAAACGACCTCGTCGGAAACTGCCCGCGGAGCATCAATCAGGCGCATGCAGGAAGTCGCTAGGCGGGTGACGCGATTCTGGTGTTGCCCGGTCGCGAAATCACGCGCTTCGAGGGCTGCGCACAGGGCTCGGCTGGTGACGCGGCGCTGTTGGTCGTGCCGGTTTCTGAGATCGATGTAGCGATCGGTCGGTACGGCGGCCGGGTCCAGGGGGCCGAGCGGACCCGAGGCCCGGGTGCCCAGAACCGGAAAGAGGTCGGTGGCGAGCGTCGTCCTTTCGACTACGGCGACGGCGCCCAGCGCCATCACGTCACTCAGACCGTCCGGAAAGCCCTCTGCGGAGTCGAACACCGCCACGATCTTGGTCTCGGGGCAGGCGGCGAGCAGGTCCGCTACCAGCGAACAGTCGTGACTCAACCCGAGGTCCACGAGAGCAAGCTCGGGCTGCAGGGAGCGGCCCACCGTCACCGCCTCCGCCGCTCCGTGGGCCGCCACTACCTCGGAACCGCCTCCAGGCAGCGCCCGCGACAGGGAGTCGTGCCAACCCCCCCGCGGCTCAGCTATCAATACACTGCTGTTCTTATCTCCCATTGCCATCCTTTGACGGTGTCCCCGGTCACGAACCAGTAAAGGCGAACCAAGGGACTCCTCGCCTCCCCCAAATGGGGCTAAAAATTCACTCGCTCGGGGGGTAGCGGGACCCTCCAAGGGTGGTGGGGGCGTTGCGCCTGCGCCTGATGACGAGTAGAGTTCTCCACCCTGGGGGTCACCCCAGATCAGCGGATCGGACAGCGGAGAAGGAGCGAAGAGAGAACACAACACCGTAAGAGCGAAGCGGCGGCCTTCGGGCTGGAGTTCACCTCATACCTTCGACCCCACTGAAGGGAGGTCCGCGTGAAAATTAGGCTTGTCGCTCTTGCGAGTGCCCTCACGGCGCTCTTTTACACCGCCGGCGCACAATGGCGCTGGTAGAGGTGTCGGCAACTGTGACTAAGTGATGGGGGAGGGGCCTAAATAACCCCTCCTCCCATCGCGCAGAAGCCGATTTTCGGGAGATCAGACGATGCGTCAGAGCACACGGGTCTACTGCTGGGCGGTGGTTTGCTTGACGGCCGCCATCCTGGCAAGCCAGCTGGCTTCGGACCCGGCTCCCATCTCGCTCGGGGCCCTGTTGTTCTGGATCATCTTGCTGATGGCTGTGGATCTCTTGCCGGTGTCACTCGGCTACAACGCCGAGGTCATGCTCGGCATACCCATTCTTCTAGCCGTTGCCCTGCTCTTTCCGCCGTGGATCGCCATGACGATCGCCGGTCTCGGAGCAATCGACCTTCGGGAGTTTCGGCGCGAGATTCCTCTCTCGCGCGCGGCCTTCAACCGAGCTCAGCTCATGCTTGCCTCTGGTGCGACATCGGCTCTCCTATCCGTTTTTCGCGATCCCGCCGACGACATGCTGTTTCGGTCCGACGTCAGCGGGTTCTTCATAATCGCCGGCATTGCGGCGGCCGCCGCCACTCACGTACTCGTAAATCTCTCGCTCGTATCAATCGCCATTCACTTCGACGGCGAAGTGCGCTTCGGGCAGGCGCTACGGCGCATGCTGCCGGACCCCGTTGCCGGCTTCCTGATGTCTTATGTGCTGCTGTCGGCCCTTGGAGTGGTGACGGCGCTCGCCTACGAGGTGCTGCCGTTGGGAGCGGCCGCGGCCGCGGCCATCCTCATACCGACCATCTTCGCCCGCATCAGCCTCATTGGAGCTCGCACGCAGCAAGAGTTGTCGGAGCGCATTCGGAAACAGCAGCATGAGCTCTTGCAGGCGACCGAGAAAGTGTTTCAAGAGCGAGAGAACGAACGAAAGCGCATTGCGGGAGACATCCACGATTCCAGTCTGCAAATGCTGGCCGCAGCCTCATACAGCACGGGCAATGCGGCAGAGTTTCTCGCTACCAAGAGAACAGATTCTGCCGCTATCGCGATGCAGTCGGCGCAAGATGCCCTCAACGAAGCGATCAAGAGCTTGCGAGATTCCCTCGTCGACCTCCGCCGATCCTCGGTAGAAGAGGGAGGTCTGATGGCCACGATCGAGAAATTCGCCGATCAGATGACTACCCTGTGGGGCACCGAAATCCTCCTGGAGGGGAAAATTTCCAACGAGCCTCCGATCCCCGTGGCCCTAGCAGCCTTCCAGATCCTTCAAGAAGGTGTGGTGAACGCCATGAAGCATGGAGGCGGCGCCCCGGTTATCGTGAAAATGACCGATCACGAGGATGGCCTGGTTCATATCGTGGTGGAAGACGATGGTCCGGGCTTCAACCCGGAGGTAGATGCAGGGATTGATCACGTCGGGGTGCGCTTGATGAAGGAGCGCGCCGCACGCGTGGGAGGACACGTCTCCTTCCACAGCGGCATTGGCCGCGGAACGCGCGTGGAAGCAATTCTCCCCGGCGGAGTTGGCCGGTAACGCCGGGTCGAGAGAAGAGGAAATGGCCACGCGCATTCTGATAGCCGACGATCACTTGCTCGTTTCACAAGGGCTTCAGGCGATGCTGTCCCTCTCCGATGATCTCGAGCTTGTCGAGGCCGTTGCAGATGGCGCCACGGCCGTGGAAAAGGTGAAGCAAGAAGGGATCGACATCGTGTTGATGGATGTGTCCCTCGGCAACGGCATCAATGGGATCGAAGCAACCAGGCAGATCAAGGAACACTCGCCGGAGACGAGGGTCGTGATCATCACGATGTTCACCGACCCCGGCACCGTCGCGGAAGCGGTAAAGGCTGGAGCCGACGCCTACGTCTCCAAATCCTCGACGCGCGAATTCGTCTTGCAGACGCTGTACGAGGTGGTGAACGGACGTTCGGTGCTCGACCCCAATGTCACCGACGGCATCTTCGGGCGGATCAGCAACCGGGACCCAAATGTGCTCTCCGACCGAGAGTTGGAGGTTCTGCAAGAGCTCACCCACGGCCATTCCACCAAGGGAGTCGCAGAACGGATTCACGTATCGGAGGAGACCGTCAAGTCCTATCTGAAGCAGGTCTTCCGCAAGCTCGATGTAAAGGACCGGACCGAAGCGGTTGCGGAGGGGTTCCGGAGGGGCCTCGTCCATTAGGTCCGCCCGCGGCCGACCAGCTCCGTAACGTGGGCGTAACAAGGGCGAAACGGGCTTGCAACCACCACCCTCTAGGGTGAACCATTGTCTTCAGCGAGAGCGCCACACTGGAGGAGGGCCCAATGGCAACCAGCGCGTCGGATGTCCTGAGACTCGGAAAGAAAAACGAAGCTTCATTCCTTGATGTCCGCTTTTCCGATCTGCCCGGTCTGATGCAGCACTTCACGGTCCCCTTCGACGAGGTCGGAGAGGAGGTCTTCGAGGAGGGGTTCGGGTTCGACGGCTCCTCGATCCGCGGCTTCCAGGAGATACAGGAGTCGGACATGATCCTCGTGCCCGACCCCGAAACCGCGGTCATGGACCCGTTCGCCAAGTACCCGACCATGATCGTGCACTCGTTCGTCAAGGACCCTCTTACGGGAGAGTTCTATTCGCGCGACCCTCGCTACGTCGCCAAGAAGGCAGAGGAGTACCTGAAGGGAACGGGGGTGGCCGACACCGCCTACTTCGGGCCCGAAGCCGAGTTTTATATTTTTGACTCGATCCGCTTCGACCAAAATCAGCATCAGGGCTTCTACCACATCGACGCAGTCGAGGGCGTGTGGAACTCGGGGGCGAAAGAGGACGGCAAGAACCTCGGCTACAAGCCTCGCTACAAAGAAGGCTATTTCCCCGTGCCGCCGATGGATCACTATCAGGATCTCCGCTCGGAGATGGTCCTGACACTGCGCGAGCTCGGAATACCGGTCGAGGTCCATCACCACGAGGTCGGTACGGCGGGCCAGGCAGAGATCGATATGGGCTTTGCGCCTCTGTTGACCATGGCAGACAGGCTCATGCTCTACAAGTACGTGGTCAAGAACATCGCCAGGCGCAACGGCAAGACCGCTACCTTCATGCCCAAGCCCATCTTTCAGGACAACGGCTCGGGGATGCACGTGCACCAGTCGCTGTGGCGCGACGACGAGCCTCTCTTCTGGGACGAGCTCGGCTATGCACAACTTTCCGACACCGCCCGCCACTACATCGGAGGACTCTTGGCGCACGCGCCGGCCTTGCTGGCGTTGTGCGCGCCGACGACGAACTCCTACAAGCGACTGGTCCCGGGTTACGAGGCGCCGGTCAATCTCGTCTACTCACAGCGGAACAGATCGGCCGCGGTTCGGATACCGCTCTACTCGAAGTCTCCCAAGTCAAAGCGCATCGAATTCCGCTGCCCCGACGCATCCTGCAACCCGTTCCTCGCCTTCTCCGCGCTGCTCATGGCGGGTCTAGACGGGGTTCGCAACAAAACCGAGCCGGTCGATCCCCTCGACAAGGATCTCTACGAGCTTCCTCCCGAGGAGCTGCTGGAGGTGCCTCAGGTACCGGGTTCCTTGGAGCAAGCGCTCGACGCTCTCGAGGACGATCACGACTTCCTTCTCGAAGGAGGAGTATTCACCGACGACGTCATCTCACACTGGATCGACTACAAGAGGGTGCACGAGGTCGACGAGCTGAGGCTGCGCCCCCATCCATGGGAATTCTACCTCTACTACGATATTTAGAGAGCACCTCTTCGCCGAGTGGTCGTCAAATGTCGCTATACAGCATCTAACGATCACTCGGCAAGGCGCTAGCCGTAGATGAGAGGCTCGGCCACCTTGCGTGCCCGACGCGTGAGCCTCAGATAGTGCTCCTCGAGGCGTTGGCGAGGCTGATCCTTGAACCCCATGGCCACTCCCAAAGCCTCTAGCTCCTCAGGTTTTGTGGGCAGAGTGTCGCGACTGAGCCCACTCATCAGAAACATGCGGTTACGCAGACTATAGAGGAACTCGTACGTCTCTTGGAGCCGGCTCGCCGACTCCTCCGAAACTAGGCGGGCGCTGCGCGCGGCATGCAGCGACTCCCAAGTGGAGCTAACACGCAACTCGGAATGGTCATGGCCGTGGGCAATCTGGATAATCTGGCATGCAAACTCCACATCGGTCATTCCACCGGGCCCGAACTTCAGGTTGTACCGCGCGCTCGTTCCTCTCGGGATCAGCTCCCGTTCCATGCGTGCCTTGAGATGGCGAATCTCGTCGATGGATCTATTCCCTAGCCGCGAGGGGAAAGCGTAGGCGGGAATTGTCCGCAGCAGACTCTCTGCAAGCTCTCTATCGCCGGCTACATAGCGCGCCTTGACCAAAGCCAGGAACTCCCACGGCTTAGCCCAGCGCTCGAAGTACTTCTCGTAGGAAACCAAGGAACGAGTCAGCGGACCCGCTTTGCCCTCAGGCCGCAGCCTCGCATCGACGGCAAAGACGCGGCCCTCTGCGGTCACCTCTCCGAGTGTCCCGAGCAGCCTCTCGGCGAGACTCTCTGCCGTTCGGAAGTCGCCGTCGTGAACGAACATCACGTCGATGTCAGATGAATAGCCGAGCTCACGGCCCCCGAGCTTGCCCATGGCGATGACGGCAAACGGCGGGTGCTCATCCCCCAGCGCGGCCGCGATGCAAGCCTCCGCCAGCTCTGTAAGGGCAGCGCCGGTGGTACGCGCATCCGCGACTCCGATGATGTCGGCGATCATGATCTCCAGTAGCCGTCGGCGCTTGTAGCGCCTGAGTCCGTCCCAACGGCGTTCCGGCTCCCTCCAATTCAGCGACGCCGCCGCTTCCTTGATGAGCCGCTCCCGGCCTCCCTGAGGGAAGGTGATCCTCTGGTCGGCGATCAGCGCGAGCTGCTCCGGAACGTGACCGAGCATTTCCCCGGCCACGCGACCGCTCCCCAGAACATGTGCAAGCAGGTGCAGGCCGGGAGGGTTGTCGCGCAAGGCTCCCAAGACATCGAGACGCTCTCCCAGCGCATTTCCGAGGCTCAAGAAAGAAAGCAACCCCACGTCCGGCAACGGCGTCGATGCCAGCGAGCGCATGAACGGAGGAGCTAGAACCCGGAACAACTTGGCCTTGCGGGAAGTGCCCGATACCAGCCCATGCAAGGTTTGGGCCGCGCGCTTGGTATCGCGAAAGCCCAACAGTCGCAGCCGTTCGCTCAGAGCTGCGGGAGACAAGCGTCCGGCGCCGGGCTCTGACAGGGACTCGATCATCGGTCGGTAGAACAGCTTTTCGAAACGGCTCCTCACATCCAGCAGAACCCTGTGGTGAGCCGCTTCGAAACGCTCATAGGCCCACGAGGTGGGCGAATCCTCGTATCCCATAGCGTGCGCCAGGATCTCCTTTTCCCTCTCCTTTTGAGGCAGCCGCACGACTCTTCGTTCGTTCCTGAGTTGAAGCCGGTGCTCGATCGCCCTGAGCCACCGATAGGCGACCGAGAGACCCGCTTCGTCCTCTTCGGCCAGGTACCCACCGGCCGCCAAAGCACGGGCAGCGTCAAGGGTTGCGGCACTACGGACCGACTCGTCGAGCCCACCGTGCACGAGTTGCAGAAGCTGCACACAGAACTCGATATCCCGGATTCCTCCCCAATCGAGCTTTACATCGGAAGGACGGGAACTCGTTCCCCGATCGCGGGCACGCCGCGCCTGACTCTCTACCCGCTCCTTTATGGAGCGAACCGCCGCGATCCTTTCCACCGGAATGCTGGACGGGTACACCAAGGCGCGGGTTTCATCCACGAGCTGCTGGCCAACGGCATCCTTACCCCCCAAGGCGCGAGCCTTGATAAGGGCTTGGAACTCCCAAGGCTGCGCCCACCGACGATAGTACTCGAGATAGCTTTCGAGCGTCCGTGTCAGCGCACCGCTGCGCCCTTCAGGACGCAGATTGACGTCCACCAAGTAGGCCCTACCTTGGGGGGTCACCGCGCTCAAAGCCTCGATTGTCCTCGTCGCCGCGCTCGCGGCCTCCCGTGGATCGTCCTCTGAAACGAACATCACGTCAATGTCCGATACGTAATTGAGCTCGCGCGCCCCGAGCTTGCCCATAGCGATTACACCCAACGAAGCGGGTGCCTGTGCTTGGAGCAGAGCCGCCCCGATACAAGCATCGGCGAGGTCTGCTAGAGCCGGTCCCACCTCCTCGAGCTGCAGCTCACCGGTCAGGTCTGCGCCTGCGATACCGAGCAAGAGGAGGCGTCGCTCTGCTCGCACAAGCTCCATCCCACCGTCTTCGCGGGCCGCCAGGATCTGAGTGTGCATGGCGTCGCGATCCGGGCTCCATCCGCCAGCCAAGAAATCCCGGGCTCGAGGCAGCGAATCGAGAAGAGTAGTCAAGCTGCGACTCACCGCTCTCACAGCACTCTCGCGCACACGGGCATTTTTCTCCAGAACCATCACCCAAGCCTAAGGGCGCCTTTGTCGTTGGGGCACAAGTGATTGGCCGAAACGTTCGGCACGGAAGCCCTTTCCTCCTACGGGGGGTGTACCGATAGGGTCGCGAGCCACGTCCGGAGCTCCGTCCCCCAAACGAAGGCTCCGGGGCAAGATCCACGACCGGCAACGGCCGCTCCGCCCGCGAAGCGCAGCTGCCGAAGAGCACTCAGGCGTAGACGCTGCCGCGCGACGTTGGCAGCCTGAGTTCTCACAAGCATGGAGGTAACAATGAGCAACTTTGTGCCGTATGGGGTGGTTCGACGGCGCCTTACAGTGATCGCATCCGCCGCATTGGTGACGGCGCTGGTGTTCTCAGCAACACCGGCGAGCGCGCACTCCCCTTCCAACAGTCGCAAAGAGCGGAAACATCTGAGAAAGCGTGCCCGTTCCGAAGTGGGAACTCCCTACGTCTACGGAGGCAGCTCCCCCTCTGGGTTCGATTGCTCCGGCTTCACACGTTGGGTCTTCGGCCGTCATGGAGGCAGCCTTCCACACAGCGCGCTAGGACAGTTTCTGCTCGGCAAAAACGCACGCTTCAAGCGTATCTGGAAGCGGCAGAACCTCAGAGTCGGCGACCTCGTGTTCCACAAGACAACCAGCGCGCTTGTCGGACACGCAGGCATCTACGTCGGTCATGGCCGTTTCATCACCGCAACTTCCTCTAGGGGAGTCAGGCCTCAGCCATTGCGCGACTCTTATTGGGGGCCGCGGTGGGTGGGGGGCACCCGCATGCCGGTGGTGATCCGCTCCTAAGCGCTCAAATGCAGTTCGCAGTTCGGAGCGGATTCGTCGCAAGTTAGAGCACCGGCAGGTAGCGTTTGCGTTCGTAGGGCGAGACGTAGGTCTTGTACTGATCCCACTCCTCGCGCTTGTTCCGCAGCAAATACTCGAACACCTGCTCACCGAGCGCCTCAGCAACGAGCTCGGATCCCTCCATAACAAGCAGCGCCTGGTTGAGGTCGGCGGGGAGCTGGCTGATACGCGCCGCTCGCCGTTCGCTGTCCGACATCTCGTAAATGTTATCGGTGGCTTCCGGAGGCAGCTCGTACCCATCTGCGACACCGCGCAGGCCGGCGGCTAGAATGACAGAGAAAGCGAGATACGGATTGCATGCCGGATCAGGTGAACGGATCTCGATACGCGTCGATTGCTCTTTGCGCGGCTTGTACATCGGGACTCGTATGAGCGCCGAGCGGTTGTGCCTTCCCCAGCAAACGAAAGCGGGGGCTTCGGGCACAGGGTAGCCGCTCCCGGTGACAAGCCTCTTGTAGGAATTGACCCACTGGTTGGTCACTGCGGTGATCTCACCGGCGTGTGTCAAGAGTCCTGCAATGAACGCCTTGGCTGCCTTGGAGAGGTGGTACTCGTCCGAGGAATCGTGAAAAGCGTTCTGGTCGCCCTCGAACAGGGACAGATGCGTGTGCATGCCCGAGCCCGGCAGATCCGTGAGAGGTTTGGGCATGAACGTTGCGTACAGGCCCTTGCGTGCCGCCATCTCCTTAACGATTAGCCGGTAAGTCATGACCGAGTCGGCCATGGTCAAAGCATCCGCCATACGCAAATCGATCTCGTGCTGCGAGGGGGCAACCTCGTGATGGGCGAACTCGACGGGGATGCCCATGTGCTCCAGGACGCTCACCATCTCCCGCCGCAAATCCTGGGTCACGTCGAGCGGGGTCAGGTCGAAGTAGCCACCGGCATCAAGAGGCGTTGGGTTCTCGAGGTCCTTGAAAAGAAAGAACTCCATCTCGGGATGGACATAGAAGGTGAACCCAAGCTCGCTCGCCTTCTCGAGATTCCTGCGTAGCACATAGCGAGGGTCGCCCCAGAAGGGTCTCCCGTCGGGAGTGTAGATGTCGCAGAAGACCCGAGCGACGCCGCCGTCAGATCGTCCCTCTTCGACGGGCATGATTTGAAAGGTCCCGGCGTCCGGGCGGGCCAGCATATCCGATTCTTGAACTCGGGCGAAGCCTTCGATGGCAGACCCGTCGAACCCGATGCCCTCGTCGAAAGCCTCTTCGAGCTCCTCCGAGGTTACTGAGAAGCTCTTCAGAAAGCCGAGCACGTCGGTGAACCACAGCCATACCAACCGGATGCTCCGCTCCTCGACGGTTCGAAGCACATACTCCTGCTGACGCTCCATAGGCAATCGAGCCTACGCCCGGCGTGTTTCGAGCAGGTTACGGAGGCCCGGCGGCGGTGGGAGGCGGAAGGGGCTACCGGACCGAAGCGACGGGACTAATGTTGGGAGATGGTTCGCTTTGCGCTGGCCCAGCTCAACCAGGTCGTCGGCGACATCGATGGCAACCTGTCGCGCTTGATCGAAGCCGCCTCCCGGGCGGCCGAGTCGGGCGCACAGATACTTCTGGCACCCGAGCTTGCGATCACCGGATATCCGCCCGAGGACCTCCTGTTGAAGTCTTCCTTTCTAAGGGCGACGAGGCGCGCGCTCGAGAACTTCGCCGCCGAGGCGCCGGACGTGACCGCCGTTATCGGATTTGCCGACTCCGACGCAGGAATCCTCTACAACGCCGCGGGAGTGTGCCATGACGGCCGAGTCCGGGCCGTCTACCGTAAGCAGCTCCTGCCCAACTACGGTGTCTTCGACGAGCGACGCTATTTCACGTCCGGGACCTCCGTGCTGTTGATCGATTCCCCTGCAGCAACGATTGGCGTCTGCGTTTGTGAGGACGCGTGGTCGACGACAGGCCCCGTTGCGGCCCTTGCTAACGCCGGTGCTCAAGTCATAGCCCACATCAATGCATCCGTGTTCCACAAGGGTAAGGTCGAGCTCAGAAACGAAATGCTCAAGGAGCACTCCGTGCGTCACGGGGTTCCGATCGTCTACGTGAACATGGTCGGAGGTCAAGACGAGCTTGTGTTCGACGGTGGATCCACGGTCGTTTCTCAGACTGGAGAGGTCCTCGCCCGGCTGCCGCAGTTCACCGAAGCGTTCGAGGTCGTCGACATCCCCCTCGGGCCGGTGCAAGCGACGAAAGGCGCTCCCGCGGATCGAATCTCGCTCGAGCTCCGAGGCAGCGGAGGGGAATCGGCGCGGGCCCCGATCGAGCCCGAGTTGACGCCTATTCAGGAGATATATGAGGCGCTGAAACTTGGGCTCGCCGACTACGTGCGAAAAAACGGCTTCAACAAGGTTGTCATCGGGCTCTCGGGCGGACTCGACTCGGCTCTCACCGCCACTATCGCAGCCGACGCACTGGGAGCTCAGAACGTGCTGACGATCGCGCTGCCCTCGGAGCATTCCACGACGCATTCTTTGGACGATGCTCGCGACTTGGCGCAGAGGCTCGGGGTCGAGCTCTTGGAGATACAGATCGCGGACATATACCGCAGCTTCACGAAAGAGGCGGACGCGATCCTCGAACATGCGGATGAAGGCCTCGCAGAAGAGAACCTCCAGGCACGCATACGAGGCATGCTACTGATGTTCATATCCAACCGATACGGGCACTTGGTGCTGGCAACCGGGAACAAGTCGGAGATGGCGTGCGGCTACGCAACTCTGTACGGGGACATGGTGGGGGCCTTTGCCCTGCTGAAGGACGTGTACAAGACGGAAGTCTACGAGTTGGCTCGCCGGCGCAACGCCGTTTCGGAAGTCATCCCCGACAACATCCTCACTAAACCGCCTTCGGCTGAGCTGCGCCCAGATCAGAAGGACACGGACTCTCTTCCCGCCTACGAGATCCTTGATCCCATCCTGCAGGCCTACATCGAACGGGACGAAGGAGTCTCGGACCTCGTCGACGCGGGCATAGACGCCGTCCTCGCCTCGGAGGTCATCACGCTGGTAGATCGCTCCGAGTTCAAGCGGCGCCAAGCGCCTCCCGGCCCCAAGGTCACGACCAAGGCGTTCGGGCGCGATCGGCGGCTTCCGATCACGAATCGCTGGCGAGAGCTCTCATGATGAGATGGACGGTGGTGCTGTTATCGGACCGTGTAAACGACGTCAGAGACCTGCTACCGTCGTTTCCACTGGCGCCTTTCGAGGTGCTAATGGCCTCACTCAAGAACTCGACTCCGCTGGAGTTGGGCGCTCTTTCTCCCGACATCCTGCTGCTGGACGCCCTCGAAGAGGTGGCTGCTGCAGAAGAGGCCGCCCGGCGCCTGACGCTCGGGTGGAGCACTTCGTTGCCCCCGCTGCTGGCCGTACTTAGCGAGGGTACGGTGTCAATCTTCCGATTCGAGTCGGGGGTCGACGACTTCCTTTTCGACCGCTCCTCTAGCTCCGAGATCTCGGCTCGCTTCGCCTTGGCCGCGCGCCGAGTCGGGGTGGGAGAGCAGGCTCCGCTGCTGAAGGTCGGCGACCTCGTCGTCAATCCCGACAACTATCAGGTTCATCTGAGAAACCGGCCGCTCGACCTCACCTATAAGGAGTTCGAGCTGCTGAAGTTCCTGGCGCAGAGGGCGGGCCGCGTCTGCGACCGTGGGCTGCTGCTGCAGGAGGTGTGGGGCTACGACTACTTCGGAGGAACCCGCACGGTCGACGTCCACGTGCGCAGGCTCCGGGCCAAGCTCGGCCCGGAGCACGAGACTCTGATCGAGACGATCCGTAACGTCGGCTACAGGCTGGTGGCGAGGCCGCGGGAGCGCTGAACGGGGGGCCATCGGTCGAGTGGTGGAGATGCTCTGTAGCGGCATCTCACCTCCACTAGTCTGGCCACGTGAGAACTCGAATGCAATATCCGATCAAGACGAGTATTCTTCCGCCATGACGACCAAACAGCCTTCGAAAGCAGCCATGGTGGGTGCTGGTGTGCTCGCCGGATTGGCGGGAACTGCGGTAATGACCGCCTTCCAGAAATTTGTCGAGATGCCGCTCACCGGGCGCGACGACAGCTACGCTCCGGCGAGCTTCGCCGAGCGCGTGTTGCCCCTCCATCCAAGGACCGACAAGGGTCGAACGCGCCTGAACTACGCTACGCACTTCATGCTGGGCACGATGTGGGGCTCTGCCTACGGCCTCACTGCGGGAGCCGGCTTACGCGGGAAGCGAGCGATCGCCGTCGTGTTCGGCACCGTATACACGGGCGATGTCATGCTGAATGCGGCTCTTGGTCTCTACCAGCCGACAACCTGGTCGAGCCGAGACTGGGTAATCGACATCGGAGAGAAGTTCATCCAGGCGGCAGCGACGGGAGCCGTGTTCGACCGCGTCCTGGATCCGGCCCGCCGAGCCTCCTAGTGCACGCTCGCATGTCCCGTTCATCCAGAACGGTCTGGATCGACGGTGGCTCCGTCATCCGGAGGCTGGCCCGCCATCTTCCTCGGGTCCTGAGGCGACGCCCAACCGATCTCGAAGCGGCAGTGAAGTGACTCTTAAGGGCTGAGGACGACTGGGATCGACACCAGATCCTGCTCCGAGCCATCTTTGGGAGAGTAGGTCAGCACCTCCACGCGACCCTGCTGGCGCTCCGGAACCTCGAAGGCGAGCGTTTCCGAGAAGTCACCCCAGCAACCGGTGCCGCAGGACGCGGTGGTGAAGGTCTCCCTGAGGACCTTTCCCTCAGCGTCGAGGATTCTGATGTTGACGGTCGCCTCGAACACACTGGCAAAGCCAGTCACAGTGACGGGACTCACAAAGTCCTGTGTTGTTTTCACCGATTCCACGACGATCAAAGGAGCAACGTTCTGGAAGTCCCGGCGAATCAGGGGCTCCGCCACGATCAAACCCTCGCCGCCGATGGCCTCGACTTTCTCGCCTTCGATAAGGATTCGCACAGCATCGATGCCCTCGAATTGCGTACCGGTATAGATCACCTGCGCCACGCGCAGTTGTATAGATAGGCTTCCGCCGCCGGACTCGAACTCCGAGGAAACGTCGACATTCAGCACCGAACCCGCGCGCCTCACCCCAAGGAGTTTCGTGCCGCTGGGTACCGCCGATATTGCTCCCACCTCCTGGTCGGCGCTGGTGGGGCCTTCGAACAGAGCCTGAAGCCAGAAGACCGCCTTCTGGACGATGGGGTCGTCGGACGCCAGATTCGCCGACACTCTCCCTCCCAGGGTGGTCGTCCCCCACCACAGTTGCTCGCCTTTGACGAACCACAGTTCCGCTTCGGAGGCAGGCACGCCCACGTCTGTGGAGATTCCGGGCGCACGACTCGGGCTCGGCTCCGGTGTTGTCGCCGGCTGCGGCCGGCGATCGTTGAGTGGCTGGTCAGACATCAAAGCGTTCGTCCCCAACGCGCCGACCCCGAACAGCATGAACGTTCCGGCGGCGGCAACGGCACGGCGCACGTACAGTGCCCTGTGCGCACGTTGGATGAAACTGCTCCACTCCGCTTGCGTGGGGGCGGACTCGGCGCGTGCCGCTTCGGTTAGCTTCTTCAGCCTGTCTTCGGTGTTCATCGAGACTCCTTGACGTTGTCGTCGAGTACCGGTCGGAGCTTTTCCAGCGCCCTCCTGAGGTCCGACTTGACCGTGTTGAGGGGACGCTCGAGAGCATTCGAGATGTGCTGCTCCGTCATATCCTCGTAAAAGCGCAGCAGAACTACCGCACGCTGTATCGGGGACAAAACCGAAAGTGCCGCCGCCACTCGCAAGGCTTCTTCGACCCGACCCTCCCGGTCGATGATGTCCAGGAGAGGTGCGGGTGCCTTCCTGAGCTCGAGCATCCTCCGCCGGTGAGCGCTGCGACAGAGATTTACAAGAACGCGCCTGGCATAGGGAGATGGATCTTCGTTCCGGATCCGGCTCCATCCCGTGTACATCTTCAGCAGAGCGTCCTGGGCAAGGTCTGATCCCCGTTCGGAATCGCCGGTGAGCATGATCGCGAGTCGTCTCAAAGAGGGCGCCTCATGCATGTAGAAGTCCTTGAACTCTGAATCGCGGTCTCGGATGAACATGTCACCTCTCTGACGCCCTACTGGGTGCGAAAAGTTGCAGGCTGGACTCCTACCCTCTCGCGCAGGTACAGGCGGGATCGTGGACAGTGTTTCTTGCCGAGCGAAGGCTGCAATGAAATCAATGGGGGCTAGCCCGTTCCAAGTCGCCTGCAACCCGTCCCTTGGCTCCTCTCGAGAGGCGGCAACGCTGGCTAGATTAAGCATCAGGGCGCTCGAATGCGGGTCGTCCAAGATGCTCGGCAGTCACAGTTGGCAGCATTTCTCGGCAGCAGACGCCAACTCACCTCGCCTGGACAGCCACAGCCACGTCATCGAGACTGATGGGCGAGGAACCGCCGGCCAGGTCGCCGGCCTTATTCTCGACGCTTCACCGCCACGTCCAGACAGGCGTTGGACAGAGGGGGTCCAAGGGGCTTGGCGAACGGATGTTCGGCGTAGCACTGCTCCATATCTGCACAGATGTGAACGGGGGCCGCTAGCTCATCAGGTAGAGCACCGGACTTTTAATCCGGCGGGCAGGGTTCGAGTCCCTGGCGGCCCACCGCCCATTTATGCAGGCCAGAGGCCATATCCCGATCTGACCCAGGCACCTGTTAGGCTAATCGTGCACAAAAACTACACAGGAGCTACGGATCGGGGACCAGAATGGCATCAGTCTCGAAGGTCAGCCGCAAGCCCACCGGAGGCCGCCCGCAGGTCTCATGGATGGTCCGATATCGTGATCCCGACCACCGCCAAAAGGCGAGGACTTTCGCTCGCAAGGCCGAGGCCAGCCGGTTCGCCGTGGCCATCGAGCACTCCATAACCGCTGGAACTTACGTGGACCCCGAGCTGGGCCGTCTGTCGGTCTCGGAGTGGGCTACACGGTGGCTCGATGGTGCCCGCCCTACCCTCAAACCAAAGACCGTGGACTCCTACGAGAGCTTGATTGAATCAAGGATCGTTCCGGCCCTCGGGGGGCGCAGGGTGTCGAGTCTGAGGCCCTCGGACATACAGAAGTGGGTCGGGGGGATGCAGTCGGACGGAATCTCGGCGTCGCGTGTTCGACAAGCCCACGTCACCTTGAAACAAATTTTTGATGCGGCCCTGAGAGATGGGGCTATCGGTCGAAACCCGGCCCTCGGAGTCAAGCTCCCCCGGCTCGAACACAAAGAGGCCGACTACTTCCAGCCCGAGGTCGTGGATCGCATCGCAGATGCCTTAGCAGAGCCCTATGACTTGCTGGTGAGGCTCCTGGGCACCCTCGGCTTGCGATGGGGTGAGGGGGCCGCGCTCGAACGTCGCCACGTCGATTTCCTCAAGCGCCGACTCATCATCGAGCAGTCCCTTGCGGAGGTGAAGGGCAAGCTCATCCTCGGATCGACCAAGTCTCATTCGACACGGGCCGTCCCTTTGTCTCCAGGACTTGTGGGAGCCCTTCAGAGCCACTTGGAAACAAGAGCGGCGCCGGAGCCTACTGCGAGACTGTTCACCGCTCCTGAAGGTGGGGAGCTGCGCTACAGCACCTGGGCGCATCGAGTGTGGAGGCCGACTCTAAAACGACTCGAGCTTCCCCATGCTGGGGTGCATGTGCTCAGACACTCGGCGGCGGCCCGGATGATAAATGCAGGAGCTTCAGCGAAGGCGGTGCAAACGATTCTCGGGCATCGCAGCGTGGCCTTCACTCTGACGACATACGGGCACCTGCTCCAAAACGATCTCGATGATTTGGCATCCCGGCTTGATGCACCGATCCAGCTTTCCCAGCCCAATCCGGCTTGAGGTGAACGAGCCAGCCCGCGCAGACGATCAGCAAACAACTTCCATCCGCGCTGGCGCCCGACGACGATGAGGATTCAGACGGCTGACCAGGACTTTTAGTCTCTGTCTGAGTTTTATCAGTCGTGAATAAAAGATCGCTGCTGAGTCCCAATCCCGCAGAAGCCCGCTGAAGAAGTAGACATAGCGAAAATGTGCTGCTAGCCTCTAAGACACAAGCCAACACAGGCTCCAATTTGAGATGTGTCCTTAGAGGACGGACTGGGATCGAACCCCAGCCTAGATACAACTTTCCAATGTGACGTAGCCGATGTGCCTGGGGCCACGAGCATTGGAGGTTGCAGCATGGTTCAAAGTAAGAGCACTCTCGATCCCGAGCAGGGGGGCGCCGCCAAAACTCCCTCTCCGCTTATGGCCCCGCAGGAGACCGCAGACCTGCTCTGTGTCCCGATCAGCACTCTGAGGCATTGGCTATGGAGAGGCCGATTCCCCGAAGGCTTTCCGAGGCCTCTAAAGATCGGACGAGGGCTGAGGTGGGAGCGGGCTGCGGTCATGGCTTGGCTCGATGCACAGATAGCGGCCTCGAAGTCGGGTGATCGGTCGTGAAGCTCAACCTCCGCAGATTCGCGCGGTGGCGCATGCGGCATGAGAGCAATCGCAAGCGCCAGTTGAAGTGGGATGGGCGGTCGTGAAGGAAATCTTCGTGCCCAAGACATTTCGCTCAGCCGCGCTAGAGACCATCGACCAGGCCAACGCGATTTTCGATGAGTACGCGGCTCAGGGATTCACATTGACTTTGCGGCAGTTGTTCTACCAGTTTGTATCGCGTGGGCTTATCGCTAACACGCTGCGCGAGTATCAAAAGTTAGGGCTGGTGATGGGGGATGCGCGACTGGCGGGGCTAGTGGATTGGCGGCATCTTGAGGATCGAACGCGGTTCATGCGAGAGAATTGGCACTTCGAAAATCCTGCTGCTGCACTACGTGAAATTGCGCGGCAGTATGGGCTTGACCGGTGGGTCGATCAGCCTGAGCGAGTTGCAGTGTGGATCGAGAAGGATGCACTTATCGGTGTGATCGAGAGAGTGTGTACAGACCTTGATGTGGCTTACTTCTCAAGCCGTGGGTACACATCATGGTCTCAAATGTACGATGCAGCGCAGCGGTTTCTCGATTATGAGGAGCAGGGCCAAAAGTGTGTCGTGATACACCTTGGCGACCACGACCCCTCTGGCCTCGATATGAGCCGCGACTTGCAGGCCCGGCTGGAAACCTTCGGGGCATCAACAACGGTGGAGCGGCTTGCCTTGAACATGGAGCAGGTAGAGCACTACAACCCACCCCACAATTACGCAAAGCTCTCGGACACGCGAGCGGGCGACTACATGGACGAGTACGGAGCGCACTCCTGGGAGCTTGATGCCCTCGAACCAACCGTGATCGCAACGCTCATCGAGGAAGCCGTGGCTGCTCATCGGGACGCCGATCTGTGGGACGCGCAGGTCGAGCACGAGGAATCAGAGCGAGAGACCCTTTTGGAAATGGCCCGCAACTACCAAAGAGAGGAATCGTAAGTGACCTACCTGGGGGAGTCTGAACCTGAAGAACAACACACATACGCTTCGAAGTATCCAATGCGTGTGGCAAAGAATTTTCTGAGCGTGTTCTACACAGGTAGGGGTGGCCGGGCAAGTCTGCTGTATCGCGGCGGCAAGTTCTATGAGTTCACCGACCATTGGGAGGTGGCCGAGACCGAAGGTGTGAAGTCCAAGCTGTACCTGTGGCTCGACTCAGCCTTCTACACAGATGAGACCGACATTTGGATGCGGTGGGAGCCGAACGGCCGCACGGTGGGAGGCGTCATGGGAGCCCTCAAGGCGCTCACCTTTATCAGCAAAGACGCGCCTTTACCGAGACTGAGACCGACACCCCTAGAGGTCACAGAGGCGGACAAGAGAGGAATCCCACGTGACTGACAATGACGAAAGCCGCCCCCCGGAGGAAGCGGCTCCCGACGACAGACCCACAGAAAAAAGTGTACCAGTTTCGAAGCTCGCCCAATGGCTTTTGTGGCGAGGAGTACCGAGGGAGGATGGAAAAACGACCAAGGTTCCATACACGGCTGATTTTGACCTTGGCTCACACAGCGACCCCTCAACGTGGACAACCTATGCCGAAGCCAAGAGGGTGCTCAATACCGAGGGCTGGGCACATGGTTTAGGTTTCGTGTTCACAAAAAGTGATCCTTATTGTGGTCTCGACTTTGACGACTGCTTTATCGACGGAAAGCTGCATGAGTACGTTGCATCTCTTATACGTAGGTTGGATAGCTACACAGAAATTACCCCAAGTGGCAAGGGTCTGCATGTAATCGTGAAAGCAAAGCTCCCTGGCCCCGGCAAACACATCACCAACGCACCGTGGGGTGGTGATTTTGAAATTTATGATAATCACCGCTACTTCACGATGAGTGGAGCACAGTTTGTAGGTACTCCGAAAGCCGTAAATGAACGCCAAATAGTGGTAGATGAATTGTGTTCGGAACTACTGCCCGCAAAAGAGGCGACTAAATCACCCTCATCAAGTGCGGAGAGGGTGCGGGTCGATATCTCAGACGACAGGCTGCTCGACCTAGCGCGTAAATCGAAGCACGGTGACGAGTTCTCTGCTCTCTTTGATCGTGGTGATCGTAGTGGGTACGACTCTGGTAGCGAAGCCGATCTGGCCTTGTGTACACGACTGGCATTTTGGACTGCTGGTGATCCTGAGAGAATTGACAAGCTGTTTAGGCAATCAGCATTAGTAGGAGAAAAGTGGGGTCGGGATGATTACAGGGATCGCACCATAGAAGTAGCGATTGACGGATGCTCGACGTTCTTTGGGCAGCACCAGGCTGAGAGGGAGGAAACCATCGAGAGAACCGCTGAAGGGGAGGCTCCTGATCCCTCGGACAATATTCGCATTACCCCGATTAGCGCCGTCACAGCCGAGCCCGTTAGGTGGTTGTGGGAAGGCTGGTGGCCTCTAGGAGCCGTGTCCTTGATGGTGGGGGAGCCAGGGTGCAATAAGTCCACCCTCTGCTACGACCGGGCCGCACGGCTCTCTCAGGGCACTCTGTCGGGGTCTCTGTTCAATCAGCCGTCCAACATCTTAATTGCCTCCGCTGAGGACGCCCCCACCTTCACTCTGAGGCCCAGGCTCGAAGCGGCAGGGGCCGACCTTGATCGCGCAAGCTTTTTGCGTCTAGCGAGGGGTGAATCTGAAGGTGACATTCAACTACCCGATGAGTTACCACAACTTCGCACCTCCATAGAGCGCGCAAAAGCGCGTCTTGTGATTATCGACCCCCTGGTGTCACATCTAACTAGCAGGGTTGACTCACACAGAGACCAGGATATCCGTAAGGTATTAGACCCACTCTCTCGCATAGCGATAG
>JACDAL010000008.1 GCA_013695465.1 Actinomycetota bacterium
TCATCGATGAGGGCAAGATCGTCGAGCAAGCGCCGCCGGAGGAGTTCTTCAACGACGCCAAGAGCGAACGAGCCCGAGATTTCGTCGACAAGATCATTCATCATTGAATAGTTCAAGTTGAGCGAGGTACCGTCGATTCCCGGCCAAGGGCCGGAAGGGGGGAATGACATGAGGGATCCACGTATAAGAAAATGGTGGGTGGTGGCGATCACTTGCCTGCTGTTCGTAGCCGTCGCCTGCGGCGGCGGAGACGAACCCTCGGAACAGCCGTCGGGTGGCGGTAACGGCGGCGGCGACCAGCCGCAGTTCGAAGCAGGAACCACCATGGCCGATCTTCAGGACGAGGGCAAAGTCGTGATTGGGGTCAAGTTCGACGTCCCGCCGTTCGGCTTCAAGAACCCCGAGACGGGCGAAGTCGAGGGCTTCGACGTCGACCTGGGCAAGATCATCGCCTCGGAGCTGGGGGTGGAAGCGGAGTTCGTGGAGGCGATCTCCGATAACCGCATCCCATTCCTGCAAGACGGAACCGTCGACCTCATCCTTTCGACGATGACGATAACGACCGACCGGGACACCGAGATCGACTACTCGCGCCCCTACTTCATCGCTCACGGCCGCATACTGGCGCCCAAGGGATCGGACATCAAGGGAATCGATGATCTCAACGGCAAGCGTGTGTGCACGGCGCTGGCCTCCACCTACGAAAGCACCATCAAGGAGCAGGCGCCCGACGCCGACCTCGAGCTGGTCGACTCCTACTCCGAGTGCACCGAGCTGCTGCAGAACGAATCGATCGACGCGATCTCCACCGACGACGTGATACTCACCGGCATGATCATCCAGGACGACTCGCTGGAGCTTGTCGGAGATCAACTCACAGTCGAGCCCTACGGCGTTGGAATAGCCGAGGGCGACAAAGAGCTGAAGGGCTTCGTCGATGGCGTCGTAAATGACTTCTTGCAGAATGGGGAGTTCGACAAGCTTTACGAGAAGTGGGTGGGACAGTACATTGGCGTGCCGGCCGACGACCCGTCCAAGATGACCCTGCAGGAGGCTTTGAAGCTGTTCCCCTGCGACGAGACCTGCTGAGAGTCACTGAGCCATGAGTGGATTGTGGGAGGTGCTCGTCCGGCACTTCCCGCAATTTCTCTCGGGCTTCGTGGTCACGATTCAGCTGGTGGCGGCGGCGTTTGTGGTTGCCGTCGTATTAGGCGTTGTCGTGGCGGGTCTTCGAGTGCAACCGTTGGCACCGCTGCGCCTCGCGGGCACCATCTACGTGGAATTTTTCCGCAACATCCCGTTGCTGGTGCTGCTGTTCATCGCCTTCGCCGGGCTGCGGCGTGCAGGCCTGGACATCAGCCGCTTCGCGGCGGGAGCCGGCAGCCTCGGGCTCTACACGGCCGCTTACGTCGCCGAGGCGATTCGCTCGGGGGTGTTTGCGGTGGGACAAGGGCAGATCGATGCCGCGCTTTCGCTCGGCTTCACCTATCCGCGCACCCTGCGAATGATCGTGCTGCCGCAGGCGATCCGCACCGTGATCCCCCCGCTGGGAAACCTAATGATTGCGATGATCAAGAACTCCGCCATCATCGGAGTTGCGCTAGCTCTCGCCGACGACCTCCTCAAGGAGGCCCGCGTTATCAACTCGCGCACGTTTCAGACCAACGAAGTCTTCTTCTGGGCCGCGGTCGGCTACCTGATTCTGACGGTGGGCACAACCTTTGTCGTTCGATATCTGGAACGGCGACTCGTGATCCGGAGGTAGCGGTGTCCTATCTCGTTGATCCGGCAAACTGGGAGTGGCTCTTCGCCGGCAACAACCTGCGCTTTCTGCTTCAGGGCTTCGCGATCAACCTACAGATCGCAATCTTGGCCATGGTGCTCTCACTCGTGGCCGGGCTGGGCCTGGCACTGCTGCGCGTATCCCGTTGGGCTTGGGTCAAGGCGGTGACGGGCACATGGATCGACGTGTGGCGCAACCTTCCCTTGATCTTCATCATGCTGTATCTGTCGCTGTCGATCCCCGAAAGCTGGCGCACCGCTTACCAGGACCTGATACCGGCGTGGCTTCCGGACGCCTTCGACTCCCCGTTCTTCCCGGCTGCGGTGGCCGCGCTGACCCTCTACAACTCCGCGGTCATCGCCGAGATCATGCGGGCGGGAATCCAGTCGTTGGAAAAGGGGCAGGGGGAGGCGGCCGCGGCCCTCGGTCTTTCGTACTGGAAGTCCATGCGGCTCGTGATACTCCCCCAAGGCCTGCGACGGATGGTGCCCGCCACCGTGTCCCAGCTGATAACCCTCAACAAGGACACCACGCTGGTAAGCATCATCGCGATCCAGGAAGCGCTGCGGCACAGCCGGATCATCACGAGCACAAGCGGCAGTCCCTTCCTCGGCGTAGGCGTCGACGCTCCCCTGCTTCACGTGTTTCTCGTGACCGGCCTCCTGTTCGTTGCGGTCAACTTCGCGCTGTCACGCCTCTCGAGGCGGCTGGAGGTGCGGGAACGGGAGCGCAGTGGAATCGCGGTGGAGCGAGTGACAGGTATCGAAGACCAGCTCGATACGGCCTGAGATCTAAACGAAACCCAGCGCGGAGCGCGCCAGAGGAGTCATCTTCTCTGGGCTCCACGGCGGGTACATGACGACTTCGGTGGAGACCTCGCCGATCCCTTCGATCCCGGCCGTCGCCTGCTTTATCTCTTCGTCGATCATCGGTGCGATCGGGCAACCCATAGTCGTAAGCGTGAACTCGATCTTGACGTCTCCCGAGTCGTTGATGTCAACGTCATAGACCAGCCCGAGGTTGTAGATGTCGATCCCGAGCTCAGGGTCGTTGACCGTCTTGAGGGCCTCTTCGACCTCGGCCCGGATGTCTTCTGTGGTTGCCATTGTCCGATCTTACGTCGCTCAGGCGACTCCGGCACACGTCTCGGCCGCGAGAGCGTCGACCACGTCCTCGAAACTACCCGTGCGCTCGTAGACCGCGCGCTGCCGGTCGGCTCCGTTGCCCCGACTAAGGGTATCGGCCACCAGAGAGCAGACCTCGTTGAGGTCGCCGAGGTGCTCGAGGGCGGGACGGACGTGCTCCAACAGGTCCCACACCAGCTCGGCGGCCGGCTTCGCTCGGGCGGTGCGCGCGTCGATGAGCTCGCCCCTCAGGCCGTCGCGCCCGGCGCGCCACTTCGCCGCCTGCAGCAGCTCGGGTCGGGGCGTCGGCGCCGCGGATCCTCGCTGGATCTCGTCCAGACAGACCACCGCCAGGGCACGCACGAGCCCCGCCACCATGACCGTCTCGTCGATGGAAGGCGGCACGTCGGTGGCCCTGAACTCGAGCGTGTCGTAGCGCATCGAGGGCCTGATGTCCCAGTAGATCTGAGAGGCATCGGGCACGCTTCCACCCGCCACGAGGTCGTCGATGAGCTTGTCGTACTCGGCGCGGGAGTGGAAGTGGTGTGGAAGGTCGGACTGCGGCCAGCGACGAGCGATCTCGGCCCGAAAGCTCGCGTAGCCGGTGTCGGAGGCGCCCCAGAACGGTGAGTTGGCGGCCACTGCGATCAACACTGGGAGCCACAGACGTGCCCTATTCATGACCCCGATCAGGACCTCGGGATCGTCGATCCCGACGTGCACGTGACTTCCGAAGATGACCGTCTCGCGCACGATCTGCCGGTAGCTCTCCTCGAGCTCCTCGTAGCGAGGCGAGTCGGTCACGGGCTGGTGCTCCCAGCGACTGAACGGATGCGTTCCTCCGGCGACCGGGCGCGCCCCCCGGGCCGCAGCCATAACGCTTACCGAGCGCCGCGCGGCGGCGATTTCCGAGCGCAGCTCGGCCAAGTTAGTGCAAACCCGGGTTCCGATCTCGATCTGCGAAGAGTGGAGCTCCTCCTTGACGTCGAGGTCCAGGGCCTCGGCCCGCAGGACGATGCGGGGGGCGACCCCTACCAGCGCCCGAGTGTCGGGGTCGACGAGTTGGTACTCCTCCTCGACCCCCACGGTCACCGGCCCGCCCCTCATGGCCGCTTGATATCTCCCATGCTTCCCACTGTCAAGAAGGGTTCAGCACGGAGTGGCGAGCCGCGGTCGCCGGCCTGGAGCACCGCCAACGAGAGGGGCGGGCGGATCAGGCGCGGCCCACGAGTTTCTCGATCAGCTCGGCGTACTGGAGCAGATGGCGGACCCCCAGGAACTCGTCACGAACACGCTTCTGCGCCTCGGCCCCCATTCGTCGAGCCCGCGGCTCGTCCTCCAGCAGCCCCCTGACCGCGGCTCCGTAGGCCCTCAAGTCGGCAGGGTCGTCTACCAAGATGCCGCTGACCCCATGCTCGATCTGGTCCTGGATCCCGCCGATGCGGGTGGCGACCACAGCTCGGGCCTTCCACATCCCCTCGGCCACGGTGAGGCCGAAGCCCTCGGCAATGCTCTTCTGGACCACCACTGCGGCCCGGCGTTGAAGCGCGTTGACGATGGCGGCGTTCTCCTCCCGATCCTCCATGGGCAGGGCGGCCAGGTGGACCCGGGCCCGGGCCGGTTGCGGGAGAGACCGCCGCGCCGCCTGCGATTCGGCCAGCACCTCGGCCCCCTCGGGATCGTCTGCGACCGCCGCGACACTGGGCCCGGCGACGACGAGGTGTGCGTCTGTGAGAGGGGCGACGTAACGGCCGAAGCCCTCGATGACCCCCACGGGGTCCTTGAGCCGGTCCCAGCGAGACACCTGCGTCACCACCGGGGCGTCTGACGGCACGGGCTCGTCCTCGAACATCTCTGCGTGACGATCGACCCGCCCGGGAGCTCCGTCCTCACGGGTGAAAGCTCCGAGTACTGCACCCCCGTCGGGCACTATCCCCGAGGTGTCCAGGATGGCCGCGACGGCCTCGGGGACGAGCTCCTGGTTCTTGGGAGAGAAGGCGTCGATGGAGGGTGCGATCAGGACGATCCTGTCGTCCGCCAGCCGCTCCCACGCAAACGCCCGCCGGGAAAAGACGTAAGCGTGGGCCGGCTCGACGTAGCCCCGTAGGAATTCCCACGCCGTCCTCGCAATCTCGTTCGGGTGGTCGAGCCCCACGTGACAGCGCCAGATCACCGCCGCCCCCGCCGTCGCCAGACCGGCGCACAATCCTGCCGGCTGGGGATCGTGGACGATCACGATGTCCCCCGGCCGCACCAGGTCGCAGAGCTCCTCCGCGGAGGGCGCGAGCGTTCTCTCGTAGAGAGCCACCTCATCGGCCCCCAGCCCGCCGCCGTCACCGGGACTTCCGTGGAGATGGTTGTGGAGCCTCTTCGTGAGCCGAAAGAAGTCCTCGTTGCCGGGGATGACGATCCAGCGAGCATCGACACCTTCCCC
>JACDAL010000032.1 GCA_013695465.1 Actinomycetota bacterium
TCGACGCGATGGAGGGGGAGGGCACTCTTCGAGTGTCGACGCGTGCCGCCGGCGAAGGCGTGATCGTGGAGATCAGCGACACGGGCGCCGGAATGTCCCATGAGGCGCAGGCCCACGCGTTCGAGCCCTTCTTCACGACCAAAGGTGTAGGAAAGGGCACCGGTCTAGGTCTGGACATCTCCCGTCGCATCATCGTCGACCGGCACGGGGGTGAGATCACAATCGACGCGCGACCGGGTGAGACCGTGCTGCGCGTGCGGCTCCCGAAGCGCCCCCCGCCGGCGAAGTCGTGAGGCGCCCATGCATCACTGCCGGGCGGGGCCGGTAGCGCTGCCGAGCTCTGCCAGTCGAGGTGAGGCGGGCAAGCTCACCATAGAGGGCGGCGATCTCGGGCCAGTCGCGCGGCTCGCCCGCATGCAGGGACGCGATCGCCGCCTGCAAAACGTACGGACCACGGCCGTGCAGCGCCAGAGCTCGGTCGAGGACCGTCAGACCATCGGCGATCTGAGTTGTGTCCCAGAGCGAACGGTCCTGGTCGGCGAGCAATACCAGGTCGCCACCCCGAAACCGCGCCCCGCGGCGGGCGTCGTTCTGCAGCATCATCGCCAGCAGACCGTGGACCTCCGGTTCGTCGGGCATCAGCTCGGCGAGGGCGCTCGCTGCGTCCCCCGTAGCCCTCGTTGAAGATCAGGTAGATGACCGCCAGCACGGCGGCGAGCCGATCGGGCAGAAGATGGTCAGGAGGCACCCGAAACGGGATCCCGGCGGCCTTGATCTTGTGCTTCGCCCGCACGCCGCTAGCGCCATCGTTGGTTCGGGGACCAAGAAGGCCCGAGCGATCTCACCGGTCGTCAGCCCGCCGAGCGTCCTCAGGGTGAGAGCGACCTGGGCCTCGGTGGCGAGTGCCGGGATGGCTCCTGGAAGCCGTAGCGTCGCTGCTCTTCGCGCCGCGCGCCGTCGGCGGAGTTACTCAAGATCGCCGTGGCGTACGCCGGACGTACACGGGGATGTGGCACTGCACGACATCAGTGCCTCACGTCGGCCGTTCCCGTGAGGGGCAGATGGCAGTATGGGCACCGCGCAGGCCGCGCCGATCCTCAGAGCGCCGACATAAGCGCCGCTGACCGACTCGAGTCCCGGCGTGAATCGCACGATTCCGCAACCGCGTGCGCGCGACGACGAGCAGCTGCTCGTCGATCTCCACGGTGAGCGCACGGCGGACCATCACCCCACGGTGCCAACATGGTGCCCAACACCCGTCGGGTCAGGATCAAAGACCTTCCCGTGATGGGCGCCAGAATGACTTTCGATCTGGCTCCGGCGCCGGTTCTCCCGTGCCGATTGCGGTGGCAACGTCTCGAGGCGACCCGGAGTTCGAGCGCAAGATGACTCGTCGCCTGGCGTGTGCCTCCATGACGACGATCGAGCAGGCGTACTCACCCACGAATCGCCGGCATCCCGAAGCCCCACCTGCCGGTGAGATGGAGCTCTCGCGACTCGGACCCGGGACGGCCTCACTGATGCCCTACCTGGAGTCCTTCAACGACAAAGAATCTTGGACAATATGCTCGCAAGGCCCTTTCGAACGCCTTTTTGGGCTCTTCCTGAAACACGGTGGGAATCCGCCTAAATAGCGGAGGGCCTCCCTAGCTTCTTCGGTGACGAAACCATCGAAGAAGGGAGACCCCCCTTGTCCGATCGTATAGATGTACCCCTCGGTCTGGAGGGCTTTGAGGTCATGTCGACCGAAGTCGTCGGGGACGTGCTCGAGGTCCATGTGCGCTCGACCCGCAGAGCGGCCTGTCATCACTGCGGTTCTGTTGACGTCACCGGCCACGGCTGCAACGAGCGCCGGATCCGTGACCGCAGCTGCGCGTTCCCAACCGTGCTGAGGTGGCGGCAACGCCGTTTCATGTGCGTCGACTGCGGCAAGACCTGTCGCGAACGCCATCCCGAGCTCGCCGGGCGCCGGTCGATCACCAACCGCTTCCGCCAGCGACTGTTCGAACGGGCTTGCGGCGAACCGATCACCGACGTCGCTTCGTCCGAAGGTGTCTCCGCCTACCGCGTCGACGAGGCCTTCGAGCACCACGCTGCGACCGCACTCGTGGACCGCAACATCGAGCCTCCCCGGGTCCTAGCGATCGACGAGAGCGCTTTCCGCAAGCGCTTCCGCTTCCACACGGTGTTCTCTGATCCCGAGCGCGGCAACATCATCGATCTCGTCGAGGGGCGTGGCAAAGGCTCCATCTACGGTGGTCTCGCTGCTATGTCCGACCAGGTCAGAGCCCATATCGAGACGGTGGTCATGGACTGCCACTGGCCTTATCGACAGGCGATCGAAGACGTGCTCCCTAACGTTCGAGTGGTCGCCGACAAGTTCCATGTGATCCGTTCCGTCGATGCCGCCGCCCACCGAGTGAGGATCCGCCACGGTCGCCGCATCCGGGTGGTGGGCCGCGACGGTGGTCTTGCCCGGCAGAAGAACCCCCGCTTCATGCCGGGGGTGTGGCGCAGTCGTTGGGCGTTCATGAAACGGGCCTCCAAGCTCAACCACCAGGATGCCGATGCACTGCAACCGATCTTCGAGGCGTTGCCCGAGGTCGGGATCGCCTGGATGCTCAAGGAACAGTTCGCGCTGATCTACGACGCTCCCGACCGCATCGAGGCCGAGCGGCGCCTCGAGCTATGGCTCGATCAGATCACCGCGGCTGGCACCCCGGAGTTCCTCAACACCTGGCGCACGCTGCAGTGGTGGCGCGAGCAGATCCTCAACTACTTCGATGACCGGGTCACCAATGCTTTCGCCGAAGGCATCACCAACAAGATCAAGGTCATGAAGAGGCGCTCTTACGGCTTCAGAGACCCCATGCGCTACCGTCAGAAGGTCCTGCTCAGTTGTTGTCGCCGACCTAGCCAGCGTGGCTAACCACCGTTTTTCGTGAAGAGCCCCTTTTTGTCGCATCCCTCCCTCATAGTTACACCTATGGGATTCAGCGACATAAAAGAGGCAGTCACGTGGCTCGAGAAAGCCAACACCGATCTCGAGCCCGAGTTGCTGAGCGCCCAGGCGGCCAGGGAGCAGCTCGCCCTCTACGCCCGGGCCGAGAAGCTCACCGCCTACGGCACCACCGTGCTGGCAAGAAGGCTCGACGACGCCTCAGAGGTGGCGCGCTTGACGGGCGTCTCGGTGGGCAGAGCCAAGGCCGTGGTGGACACCGGCAAGGCTCTCACCGAGGCGGATGAGGTGCGCGACGCCTTCAAGG
>JACDAL010000059.1 GCA_013695465.1 Actinomycetota bacterium
GGCGAAGAGGGGGGAGCCCGCTCGTCCGTGACCAGGGGGGCTCGACCGACCGGCGGGGGGAGGGGGCCTGGTCCGCCGAGAAGGCAGGAGGGGTAGTCAGTAGCGTTGCGGCGCAACTGACCACAGAGGTGAAAGGGGCCCGTAGCCGCGCGCGGTTGCGGGCACAAGCCCTCAGCGGCTTGGAGGGCAACGACGCCACTATTCGCAGAATCGCCCACAGGCAGGAAGCCGCGAGCAGAGGGACGACCATGGAATCCGTCCACGAATCCTCTATAAACATCCAGTAGCCTCCGTTTAACTCTGTTTACCTGTGGTAACGGCTGTATGCTCGCACCAACCATCAACAGTTGTCAAGAAATTCCTCTCGACTACCCAAGTAACGGGAAAGTATGGAAGAATCACCCTTTCCTTGGGAGAAAGTGGGCGACGGTGGGAGCTGAGTCTCCTGAGCTGGACCTAGTCATCTCGAGCCTGGCCGCTTCGTTCGAGGCCACTGTGGCCCGCTCTCAGGACGAGGCCGCCGCGGATCTGGCGCTTAGCCTTCGCCAGGGTCGAGCCCTGATCGAAGTGCTTTACCGAGCGCAGGGCTTGGAGGTGCAGCTATCCGGTGGAGCCAGGCATTCCGTGACACTGCTGGGAGACGACTTCTGTGGGATCGGTGAGCCGGTGGTCAGAGTCTTGACGTGGACGACAGCAGTGTTCCAGACGACGGCTTCGGTTGCCGCCCCGAAGCGTTTTGCAGGCGATTTGATTGCGCTCGCCCGGGAGTGGACGCGCCGAGGAGCGCACGTCGACGTTGTTACTGGGGCGGGCGGGTTGCGGGGGAGGCTGGCCGAGGCGGGCTCGGACTATTTGTGTGTGATGGCCGCAGCTGGGCCGCGCTACGTGCCCCGTGCCGCCCTCACTGAGATGACTCTTCTGCGCGAGGGGTCAGCGGGTGCGTCCTGATCCACTCTCTGGTCTCGGCATGGAGGCGATCGAGATAAACTTCGAGCTGGTTCTTGTCGATGCGCCATACTCCGCGGCCCCCAAGTTTTATGGCGGGCAGCTCGTGACTTCTCACCAGGGCGTAGACCTGGGTGACGCTGACGTTGAGATAAGTGGCGACCTCTTCGAGCGTCATGAATCGGGCCACCAGACCGGGTCCTTCGCCGGGGTCTTGAGCGCTGCTCATGGCCGGAGCCTAGCAAAGCTAGCCTCCGTTTGGACGAATGTGCCTTTGTTTACGTCCAGGAACCTCGAAGAGACCCGGAGTCCGTGGACATCCCGGTAGCTCGCCGGCTCTCCAAGCCGGCCTGGGTGAATCTGAGGAGCGCCTTGGGCCTCGTACTTTTCTGTGCTGCGTTCGCCGGAGGCCAGAGAGTGTTGAGCGAGGCTCGCGCGACCACGCTGGTGTGGGCGGCGGCGCGGGATCTTCCGGCCAACTCCACGCTGGCCTCCGCCGATCTCGAACCCGTTGCGGTCAGGCTTCCGTCGGAGTTGCTCGCCCACTACGCATCAGCCGCGGCGGAGGTCGAGGGCGAGTTGACGACCCGTTCATTGCGCCAGGGAGAGCTTCTTCCTGCCCTCTCTCTTGCACCTGCCGGCACGGCTTCGGGGATCGGCTCGATCAGCATCCCGGTGAGTCCCGAGCACGCCGTGGGCGGCTCCCTGCGCCCCGGCGATCGGGTCGATGTCTACGCAACGTTCGATCCGGCCGATGTTCGTGCCCGCACCACATCGATATTGCGCAATGCCGAGGTCTCAGACGTCATCGAGGCGTCGGGACTGGTGGTGGGCGGGGAAGCTGCAGTGGGTATCGTCGTGTCGGCCTCCCCGAGCAGGGCGGCGGCGGTTGCGTTCGCCGTGCGGACCGGGGAGATAGACGTCGTCCGCACCATCGGCCCTTCCGAGGGCCCCTCGACAATAACGATTCGAGCCGGCGACTTCGAGTGAGGGCTCTTCGGGTCGTGACTCTCGGTGGCGATCCACAGATGGAACCTGCTCTTGCGGTTCGTATCGGATCCCACCCCGGGGTCGAGCTCGTAATGCGATGCCTGGACCGAGTGGAGTTGCTTGGTGCGATTCGGGGTCTCGATCTTGATGCAATTGTATCGGTAGGAGCTCCGACCTGGCTCGACCCTCAGACGCTGCAAGAAGCTTCAGAGGCGGGCGTTCGCGTCGTCGGCGTGAGCGACGACCCGGCTGCTGTGCACGAGCTTTCCTCTCGAGGAGTGACGGTGTTGGACTCCGAGCGGGAGGTCGACGACATCGTGGCGGCATTTCGTACACAACCTCTTACTCCGGCTGCAAACCCTGAATCCCAGTCGCAGCGAGGCAGGCTGATCTCCGTGTGGGGTCCGAAAGGCGCACCAGGACGCACGATGATCGCGATCCGACTTGCCCTCCAACTCAGCCGTGGATCACCGGACACCCTGCTGATCGATGCAGATCCCTACGGTGGAGATGTTCTTCAGGCCTTCGGGATCATCGAGGAACTGCCAACGGTCGTATGGGCTGCCAACGCCGCGGCAAAGCAGGGTTTCGACGCCCAAGCTCTGGCCTCAGATCTGCGCCGCGCGGCCCCCGGTGGCCCGGTGGTGATCCCCGGTCTTCCTAGGGCGGAACTGTGGGCGGAGATATCCGACTTTGGCTGGCGCCGGCTGCTGAGTGCTGCGCAATCCTCCTTTGCTTTCACCGTCTGTGATGTGGGTTTCTGTCTCGAGCCCGATCCCTCCCCCTATCCCGGGGCGGGAGAGGGACGCAACCGCATGGCCCGCGCTACCGCGGCTGCAGCCGACCACATCGTGGCGGTGGTGCGCGCCGACGCTCTCGGTATCAAGTCGTTCCTGTGGGGCTTCGAGAGCCTCAAGCAGATCTGCCCAGAGGAACGGGTGATTGTGGTGCTCAACCGTGCGCGCCGTGGTGAGGAAAGGGAGGTCGCCGAGCTGGTGCGGCGCCATACCGGCAAGCGCGTGGCGGCCGTCCTCTTCGACAAGCCTCAACTCTGTTTGCAGCGCTTGGAGCAGAACGGAAAGTGGCACGGCGCCGAGCTTCCTGCGGGAATCAGGGATCTCGCCGCGGCCGTAGGAGGAGTGGTCCCCCCTCGGGGAGTGCTCAGCAGGATGGGGGGCCGGAGATAGGTGGAAAACGCCTTGGTCCTCGTCGAGGAGGAGGTGCGCGAGCTCGTCCGGCGTCGCGGAGTCGATCCTGCCAACGATTCATCCACCTCTGTGGGTCGCCTCGTCGACGAGGTCTTGGGGGAGTACGAGCTCCGCATGCACTCGAGCAACCTCCCGATCATCCGCGATCGAGCTGCCGTTCGAAAAGCGGTCTTGGATCGCGTAGCGGGCTTCGGTGCACTTCAGGAGCTCATCGACGATCCCGAAGTAGAAGAGATCTGGATCAACTCTCCGGCGAGCATCTTCTGCGCGCGCCAAGGTCGACATGTGTTGACGAATGTGACGCTCGAGCCGGATGAGATACGCGATCTCGTTGAACGCATGCTTCGCACCAGCGGGCGACGGCTCGATCTCTCGACTCCGTTCGTCGACGCAACGCTTCCTGACGGTTCGCGGCTTCATGTGGTGATTCCCGACATCACGCGTCGTCATTGGGCCATCAACGTCAGGAAGTTCGTGGTCCGCGCCCATCGCCTGGAGGAGCTTGTACGGCTTGGTTCCCTGGATCCGGCGGTCGCCGGGTTCATGGACGCGTCGGTCAGGGCGGGACTGAACATCGTTGTTTCGGGAGCGACTCAGAGCGGCAAGACAACCATGCTCAACTGCCTTGCCGGCTGCGTTCCGGGCGGCGAACGCGTCATCTCCTGCGAGGAGGTATTCGAGCTTCAGGTGGGACTGCCAGACGTGGTGTCGCTGCAGACTCGCCAAGCAAACCTTGAAGGCAAGGGTGAGATCGATCTCAGAAGGCTCGTTGTCGAGGCCCTCCGAATGCGCCCGGATCGAATCATCGTGGGTGAGGTACGAGGCAAGGAGGCATTCGACTTGCTCGTCGCCCTCAACTCCGGGTTCCCAGGAATGACCTCCATACATGCAAACAGCGCACACGAAGCGCTCGTCAAGCTTCAAACGCTCCCCTTGCTCGCCGGTGAGAACGTCAGCCATTCGTTCGTCGTCCCGACTGTCGCTGCGGCGATCGACCTGATCATTCATCTCGGCCAGCGAGAGGGCCGCCGGCGCACGATGCAGGTTCTGGGTGTGACCGGGCGGATCGAAGCAGACCGGATCGAGACGACATCGCTGTTCGAGCGCTCTCAGTTGGGGCTCGAGTGGACGGGGCATCGGCCCCCGCATCCCGAGCGCTTCGAAGCAGTGGGAATCGATCTAACCGAGCTGCTCCGATGAGGTCCGTGGTGGCCGTCCTCGGTGCCCTCGGATTGCTCTTGCTCTACGACGGCTTGACGGCAGCGGGCAGTGCCAACCACAGACCGTTGGCGGGCCTCGACCGGCTTGCTGCTGAGGCCGGGCTGCCGGTGATGTCGGGGGCTCGGATGCTGCTCGCAAGCGCGGGAGGCGGCTTGGCCACACTGGTGGTGGTAGCCGGCGTCACCGCTTCTTTCGTGCTTGCCTCGGCCTTCTCGGTGGTAGCGGTATGGATGCCTTTTGCTTGGGCCCGAGCCCGCCGGCGCAGCCGCGCGCACTCGTTTGGAGAAGCGTGGCCCGACGCGATCGCGTCGGTGATCGCCGGTGTCCGCGCAGGCGTATCTCTGCCCGAGACCTGCGCCTCGCTGGCCGAGCGCGGACCCCAAGAGCTCAGGCCCGGCTTTACTTCCTTTGCTGCCACCTACCGTGCTTCGGGGAGCTTCCATGCCGCACTTGACCGCTTGAAATCAGAGTTGTCCGATCCGGTGGGGGATCGCGTCGTTGTCTCTTTGGGACTTGCTCACGATGTCGGCGGTACCGACCTGGTGCGGGTTCTCAGAACGTTGAGCGACTTCGTCAGAGAGGACCTGCGCGTGCGCAAGGAGGTACAAGCACGCTGGTCGTGGACTGTGACGGCGGCGCGCGTGGCGGCCGCTGCGCCGTGGATAGTTCTGTTGTTGATGTCCGCTCGGCCGGAGGCTGCGGCGGCCTTCAACTCATCGACGGGCGCCATCGTAGTTGCCACCGGCGCAGCCGTGACGACATTGGGCTATCGGCTGATGCTGAGAGCGGCCCGGCTTCCCGAGCCGGGGCGGTTGAGCGAATGATCACCTTGCTGGTGGCGCTGTCGGCTGCAGGCCTCACGATCGCCGTTCTTGCGCTCCCTCCGTTTGCCGGCTCCCGACTCTCAGAGCGCGTCGAGCCTTATCTGAGCGGGCTGCGCGGGAAGCCGAGTTCGTTGCTGGCCCGCCCTCGACGAAGCCAGGGGGCCTTTACTCAGAGGTTCACGGCGGTTGTGACGAGCCGGCTCCCCGGCTCCCGAACGACTTTGGAGCGTCGCATGGAGGCAGCGGGAAGGGAGCCAGATGCCGAACGCTTTCGCATCGAGCAGCTGTTCTGGGGCGGAATGACCCTTGTGGCCGGTTGGCTTTGTGCCGGAGCAGCTTCGGCCGCCGGAGCTGCCCTCGATGTGCGTGTGCTGCCGTTTCTGAGTGCATTGATGTTCGCCTGCGGTTTCCTTGGCTGGGACTGGTTACTGGGTCGCGCCGTCGAGCGCAGACGCGAGGTTCTCGATGAAGAGCTCCCCACTGCCATCGACCTGATGACGCTGGCGCTGATGTCTGGTGAATCGGTGCCGGCAGCATTCCAGCGCGTCGCTCTGGTGCTTGGCTCCGGAATCGGTGCAGAGTTGTCGGGGGTGATCACTGAGATGAGGGCCGGGGCCTCGGTCATAGAGGCTATCGAGGGCTTGAGGCAAAGAGTTCCGGGTCCGGCCACGGCCCGATTCGTCGACGCCCTGGTTACCGGCATCGAACGCGGCGCGCCGCTGGCGGACGTGTTGCGCGCGCAGGCAGAGGATGCGCGAGACGCGCGTCGTCGTGCTCTGCTCGAAGCAGGGGGAAAGCGAGAGGTCTTGATGCTCCTCCCCGTGGTGTTTCTGATAATGCCCGTGGTGGTGGTTTACACCCTGTATCCCGGGCTCGTATCTCTTGATCTCTTGGCTCCGTAGTTGCCGATTCAATCCGGGCTAAAGAAGGGAGTGGCGGTGGGTTTCGTGTGGATGTGGATTTGCTCCTTGCTCGAGGACGAGCGAGGAGACGTCCCCGGCTGGGTGCTTATCGTGCTGATGACGAGCGCTCTTGTCGTGGCGATATGGACGGTCGCCCGTGGCCGGCTTGTGGGTATTGTCGAGAGCGCGCTCGATACGGTGTGCGGAAGCGTCGGCTGTTAGCTCCAGCGCGGGTCGCACGCGCCCAACAAGGCTCGGCCCTGCTCGAGAGCATATTCGCATTGCTCCTGCTGCTGATGCTGGTTCTCGGTGCGATACAGGTTGCCTTCGTTCTCTATGCGCGCAATGTGGTGGCGGCGTCTGCTCACGAGGGCGCGCGGGCGGCCGTGGAGTTGGGGCGCAATGTGAACGACGCTCGCACTGTCGCGTCGGAAGTCGTCAGATCCTCCGCCGGTGGTCTCGTGGAGCAGATGGAAGTTGCCGTATCGGTCCAAGCCGTCGGCGACATTTCGGTCGTGCGCGTTCGGGTGACAGGCCGCCTCAAGAGTTTCGGAGTCATCCCCTTACGGATTCCGGTTGGTTCGGTAGCAACTTCCGTGCGGAAGGAGGCGCCGGTTTGAGCTCGTCAGATCAACAAGGCCAGGCTCTGATCGAATCGCTGCTCTTGGGAATGCTGCTGCTGGTGCCGTTGATCTGGGCGCTGGGCGTGCTGGCCGATCTCCATCGGAGTGCGCTCGCCACGGCGGCGGCGGCTCGTGAAGCGGGCTTCGAAGCGGCCACTGCTTCCAGCGATGCAACGGCTGCGGCCGCCGTTGATGCCGCCGTGGCGCGTGCTCTCATCGACGGCGGCATCGACCCAGCAGAGGCGCGCGCGTCGTGGGCGGCGATTCCGAGATTGGAGCGTGGCGCAGCCGTGGAGGTCCAGGTCTCGTATCCGGTAACGGTTGTCCAGGCCCCCTTTCTTGGCCGGGTGGCCGGGCCTTCGATCTGGGTCACCTCCCGGCATGTGGCGCGCATCGATCCCTATCGAAGCCTGTGACGAAGCGGGCGACGAACGAGCGAGGGCAGGCGACCGTTCTCGTCATCGGCCTGTCGCTGGTCGTGTTTAGCATCGCGGGCCTGGCGGTGGACGGCACCCGCGCCTTCCTCTTTCGGCGCAGTCTTCAGAACAGTGCCGACGCCGCGGCTCTAGCGGCGGCCGCAGAGCTCGATCAGGCTGCCTACTACGCAAGCGGCGGTGAGGTTGCGGTGCTCGACGAGAATGCCGCTCGCAGGTCGGCGGCCGAGTGGCTACAGAGGCGAGGCTTGCCGTTGAAAGCCGAGGTGGCAACTGCCCCCGATCGCGTCGAGGTCGTCGTCAGAGGAGCGGTCCCCACCACCTTTCTGGGCCTCGCCGGCATCACGGAGCTCCCTGTGGCCGCACGCGCCGATGCCTCTCCCATCGCGGGTGGCCCCTGATCAGATTCGCCGGCCGCCCGACTTTGTAGAGCTGGCATGGGAAATCCGGCGCCAGAGAGGCGACAACCTATATGTTGAGCGGGTAATCCCCCAGGAGGGGAGATAGGGCAGAGAAGAGGAGGCGCATTGAACAAGACTGAGCTGATCGATTCGGTAGCCAAGACGACGGGCGAACCAAAGCGTGTCGTAGGCGACGTGGTCGATGGGGTCGTGGACACGATCCAGAAGCAGGTGAAGAAGGGGGACAAGGTCACGCTTCCGGGCTTCGGCACCTTCTCACGCAAGCAGCGCGCGGCGCGTCAGGCGCGCAACCCCCAGACCGGTGAGGCCATCAAGGTCAGAGCCACCAAGGTGCCCGCCTTCAAGGCCGGCACGGGATTCAAGACCGTTGTTTCAGGGAGTCGCAAGAAGAAGGCTTAACGCGGAGAAGGTATAGCGCGAAGGAGCGGAGCGCAAAAGCGCCGGGCTTAGCCCGGCGCTTTTTGTGTTTCGAGGGCTCTTTGCCTTGAGGACCGTCAGAGAACCGAGGTCCGGGCTCAGATGAGGTTGGTGGCCCCGAAGGCGACGATCGAGAGAGTGAGCATCGTTCCGACAGAGGCGGCCACGAACACGCGCGTCTGCTCCCTCAGGGCGCCGTGCAGGTCATGCAGGCGGTCGTCGAAGCGGTCCATGTGCCGCTCCATGCGATCCATGCGCTTGTCAAAGTCGCCCCATGCGCTGATCGAGTCCGTCAAGTCGCTGATCGAGTCCGTGAATGCGGTGGCCGAGCTCAGTTCTCAACTCCTCAATGTCGCTCCTGGTCGCCAGGTCGCTCGGTCGGGCGGCAGGTACTGCGTCAGTGTGGCGGCATGGTCGTCTCCGATGACCTCCTCCAACCGGGCATACAGAGCCTGGCGCGGCCGTTCCTCCGACGTCATCTTCTACCTCCTCCTGCTAATGCCCTCTTCTGGAGAGGATGACGGGAGGGTGTGACAAGTGGTTCGCAATTCTAGGAGCGCCCGGGCCGCTATCTTGGGTCCGTGAAAAGATCTCTCGGTGGAGGCGCACATCGCGGGCCGGTGGCGCACGTTCGGCAGCGACGCTCGATCCGGATCGTCCAAGCCCTGTTGGTTCTCTGCGCCGCGGGACTGCTGCTGTTCGCGGGTTACTCGTGGGGGCTGAGCTCGGGCTACGAGCGAGGAGCGAGGGCCTCAGGAATTGATCCGCCCACTCGGTCGAGCACTTCCCAGACGGTGGTCTTGGGAGTGTTGGCTGTGGTGGCGCTGGGAGCGGCGTTGGCATTGCAGGGATCCGGCGTGCGCATTCCCGTACCGGCGCGGCTCGATGACCTCACGGCGCGCGCCGAGAAGGCGGCGGTCGATCGAGCCGAGCGCGTTGCTACGGGCCGGGACGGCTGAGAGGCCGCGGCGCTAGTTGGTCCCGGCCGGCGCGAGCGATCCAGTGGGCTGCGGCGCGGCCTGCTGCGGTTCCGGCGGCCTCCGGCCTTTCGAGCAAGTCGGCGATATCGCCTGCCCGGTCGATGTCGAGTTCAAGCCGTGGAAGCCGGAGAATCGAGCAGCGGAGCTTCGCCGCGGAGGCGTGAGCGAGGTGAGCCTGAAGGCTGCGTGGCCCGAAAGAGGGTTCGATGAGGCCGGCTCGGCTCATGTAGAGAGCGTTGGTGCCGCCGTCGCGCAGGGCCGGAACTACCACCATCTCTGAAGTCGCGCCCACGTCGAAGATGTCCAGCAGGTCGGTCCGCGTTCCCAACGGGACATCGGCGGGCACGATCGTGATCGACGTCGCTCCCTGTTCACCGGCGTAGGCGACGGCAGCCCTTAACGCGGGGTTGAGGCCGCCCCCGGGGTCCTCGATCACGCCGAACCCGAAGTGGCGGGCACGGCGCTCGACCACGGGGTCGGCCGTTACTATCCACCAGCGAATCCAATCGCCTGCGGCGCATAACGCCAGCGCATCGTCCAACAACGCGCTCGCCAGGGCGCGACGCGCATCATCCCCAAGCTCCTCAGCGATGCGCTGCTTGGCGAACACGAAGCTCTTGACTGGAAGGATGCCCACATCCATGACGCCCGGAGACTACGCTGCCCCCGGTAGGGTCACGGGCGGGCGGAGAAAGGGGGGCCGAAGTGGAGCGGATCGCTCGCAAGCACTGGAAACACCTCTATGAGGAAATCATCTCCACCGAGATCTGCTGCGGCTGCTCTGCGTGCATCGTCGCCTGCCCACACAAGGTTCTCGAGCTTCGAGACTTCGATCCCGTGCAGACCGATGGCCGCTCCCCCTTCGATAACTGTATCCACGGCGAGGAGGGCTGTTCGCTTTGCGCGATGGCGTGCTTGAGGCTGGGGCCCGCGCTCCAGACCATCGAGAGCTCCGTCTTCGGCCGGCGTCGCAGGGAGTCCGAGCCGGAGGGTCCCTACCGTTGCAAGACGCTGGCGCGCGCGACCGACGAGCGCGTATCGGCGCGCGGCCAGGACGGCGGTGCAGTTACTGCCTTGCTCAAGTTCGGCTTCGATGAGAAGGAGCTGGACGGCGCGGTGGTGGCGGCTCCCTCCGAGGACGTGCCGTGGCTGGACGAGCCCAAGCTGATCCGCAGTTCCGAGGAGCTGCTGCGGACCGCCGGCTCTCGTTACACCTACTGCGCCACGCCGCTGGGGCTCAAGCAGGCCGTCGCAGCCAAGTGCAAGGACGTCGCCCTGGTCGGTGTCTCGTGCGAGTCGACCGCGGTGCGTGAGCTGGCCGCCCAGGGCATCAAGCGGTGGGTGCGCTCGTTGAGGCTGGTGATTGGACTGATGTGCTGCGAGACCTTCGACTACGGCGCCTTCATGGTTTCGAAGGTCGAACGCGATATGGGCCTGTCGCTAAACGACATAACTAAGGTCAACGTCAAGGGGCGTGTGATCGTCACGATGAAGGACGGCCGGGACGTTGAGATCCCACTGAAGGAGGCGAGGCCGTACGCCAACGAGTGGTGTCATCACTGCCCCGATTTCGCAGCCGAGCACGCAGACCTCTCCTGCGGCGGCCTGGGAATGGAAGGGTGGACCATGATCCTGGTCCGCTCCGAGCGCGGTGAGAGTTACCTCGAGCGGGCGATCGCTGCCGGTGTGCTCGAGCTGCGGGAGGCGGACGAGGAGCCGAGGGCTCTCAAGGTCATGGACAGGCTGGCGAAGAAGCAACGCCAACGCATCAAGGCTTCGGAGCCACATGCGGAGGCGCGCTGGCCGACAGAGCAACTACTGGCTGCGGCACGTAGCGAGGGATCCTCGGGCAAAGGCCGGGGCTGACGCAGCGCCGACAATCGGAGCGCTAGTCGCGGGCGGGGCGGCGGTGGCGGCGAAGCCGGAGTTGTGGCCGGCACCGAGATCTTTCCGGGGAGGGATTTCGCCGAGTGCGAGGCCTTTCGAGTAGTCCCTCGGCGTCCTTGAGGGCGAACACGGCCAGAGAGGGCAGGCGGCAACAAAACCGTCCCTTGCCTTTACTAGTCACGCGATCCTCCAGCGGATCGCTGATGCTGTTGAGCCATTGAAGCGATTTCCTCACCCGGGTTAGTGAACGTTCCTTACAGGAAATATTTACCACTAAAGCCCTTCCCCGGCTATCCGTAAAGTAAGACGGGCCCCCAATCGTCCCTGTTAAACGGCGTCAAATGTGAACCGTGGACGATCCCCACCGCGACGCTGCCGCGAGAGGTAAGTGCGAGGTGACGTGCTGACAGAGGGAGCGGTCTCGTGGGGGCGGAGGACTTGAAGCCCGCTAGGCTGCGCCCTCGCGCTCGCCGCCCAGGCAGTCGGGGCACTTGAACACGCTGGTGGCGCCGGTGCCGGGCACGTGGACGCTGACGAAGCGCCCGTCGGAAACGGCCGCGATCTTGCGGCACCAGGCGCAGCGGGCGGTCATGCCCTCGGGGTAGTCACCCTCGATAATGGCGGCACGGGCGCGATGAGCTTCGGGTTCGGTCAGTCTCCTCATGCTGCCCAGTATATAGAATCTGACTTCGCTATCCAAATCAATGAGCGAAAATCCCCTGGTCTGCTCCGGGGAGATCAGGCCCTTCTCGGCTCCTCCGCGACCTCCGCCTTGTCGGCTCGACGCAGATCGATGTGGCCCATCATCTCCGTGGGCGTGATGAAGTCTACGGGGACCCCGTAGTTCTGCAGATCCTCATACAGAGGCAGGTGGCGGTTCACCAGGTTTCCGATGACGCTCTTTACGATGAACAGTTCCGCCGGATAAGCATATTGAGCCCGCCAGCCGTGCTCCCCGGGGATCACCTTGCCCCACATCTTCACCCTGCCGACGACCGCCGGGTAGCGCTCGATCTCGAGGCGCGAACCCAACTTGCTCCAGGTGTCGTAGACCTCGAGCAGGCGCGTCAGCGAGTCGACGGCATAGAGACCGCATTTGCACTTGGGATCGGGGGCGTTGTGGTCCCCGCCCGAGTGCGTCAGCTCGAAGAGGAAGCCGAGGGTCTGGGTGCAGTCGGCGACCTTGGCCTGGCGGGGCCTCCAGAAGTCGTCGCAGGTCACACTCCGGAGCAGGTAGGGCCCGGTTTTCTTGCGGCGAACCCCCCAGGAATTGTCGAAGTAGCGGATGACGTGGCGCCTGGCGATCCACAGGCGCCAGCCCTCGACCGTGCCCGGATAGTCGGCGACGCCGCCCCCCAGGTCGTCCGGGAACCTCATGCCGGCACCGTGACCGGCTCGGGCGCCTCCTGCGGTTGACGGTCGGGAACTGGGTGACGCTCCGGGATCGGCGAGACGGTTGGCTCCCAGGTCTCCGGTTGTCCCTCTTCCCCGATGTCGAGCGCGCGCGGCCCCCGCCGAGGGATTTCGAAGTTACGGTCCCCGGCTCTGCCTTTGCCTGTCCCCATTGCTGCCCCCCTGTAGCGACACGTCGTTGTTCCTCCAAATAGTGGCAGGAAAAGGAAGGAAATGATATGGCCTCTACGGATGGTCTTGACGCCCGTCCAGGCTAGTCCTTGGCGTTCCCCGCAGGCGGTTGGCTGTGAGGTTCGGTGCGAAAGGGAGGCCGCCTCCCATTGCGCGCCTGGACAGGGGTGCTCCCTAGAGGCTTGGAGGGGACGGCGCTCAGCCGGAGGAGTCGAGGGCGCAGATGAGGTCGGAGGCGATGTCTGCCGGATCCTCTAGTCCGACCGAGAGGCGGCAGAAACCCTCGGATATGCCCGCCGACTCCAACTCCTCCGGCGAGAGCTGAGTGTGGGTGATGCTTGCCGCGTGGACCAGCAGGCTGTGATGGCCCCCGAGCGAGGCGGCCGGGGTGACCAGTCGCAGCGCTTCCTGAAAGCGTGCGGCCCGCTCCCGCCCGCCCGCCACCTCTAAGCCGAGCACGCCTCCCCCCATCCCACCCAGGAGCTTCTCGGCCAGATTCTTGCCGGGATCACCCTCCAGAGCCGGGTAGTGGACCGCCGCTACTCCAGCATGGCTCTTCAGGGACCGTGCCACCGCAAGCGCCGAACTGCAGGAGCGGTCGACCCGCAGGCCCACGGTCGCCAGTCCGCGCACCGCGAGCCATGCGTTGAATGGGGACAGGGTGGCCCCGAAATCACGTCCCAGCTCCTGCAGCTCGCGCACGAAGGCGCCATCTGCACACACGATGCCCCCGAGCAGGTCGTGATGTCCGCCGAGGAACTTGGTGGCCGAGTGAACGACGGCCGAGGCGCCGTGCTCGAGCGGCCGGCACAAAACCGGGCTGGCAAAAGTGTTGTCGACCACCAGGGGTACGCCGGCCTCTGCCGCCAGGGCGCCGAGCTTGTCGAGGTCGGCAACCTGAACGCGAGGGTTCCCGATCGTCTCGCAGAAGAGCAGCCGAGCTCCCTCGAGCGCCTGGGCGATCCCGGCGAAGTCCGAGACATCAAAGATCCGGGCCGAGATCCCGTAGCGCGGCAACCTCGACTCCATCAACTCGTGGGTGCCGCCGTAGACCTGGCGGGCCGCCACGAAGTGGTCTCCGGAGCTGCACATGGAAAGGAAGATCGCGGCGATGGCGGCCATTCCCGAGGAGAAGGCCTCCGCTTCCGCGGCCCCCTCGAGGTCCGCTACCGCAGCCTCGAAGGCATCGACCGTGGGGTTGGCCCAACGGCTGTAGGTGTAGCCGGCGCCGACCTTCTCTGCGGAGGCGCGCGCAAATGCCCCGGCGTCCGAGAAGGAGAAGGTGGTGGACGGGTCGAGCCTCAGGGCGAGGGGCTCGCCGGGCTGCGGAGGAGGGCTCGGAGGGTGGACGGCGCGCGTCTGCAGCCGACGGTCGGGCTCAGGGCTCAGAGATGTACCACCGGGCACGTCAGAGTCCGGGTAATTCCTTCGACCGATTGGATCTTGGCGACCACCAGCTTGCCGAGATCGTCCACGTTGGGTGCGATGGCTCTGACGATTACGTCGTAGGGGCCGGTGACGTCCTCCGCTGCATCGACGCCCGTGATCTCACGCACCTCTGTCGCCACTTGCGCAGCCTTGCCAACTTCCGTCTGGATCAGGATGTACGCCTGTACGTCCGCCACCCTCGCCCTCCTTGCTTGTGCCGTTGTCCGGTCGATGGTCATGGTTCCCCGCTGCCTGTATGCCCCCGGCCGCCTGACGTGCCCGGGCGGTCGCGAGCTAAGGGTAAGCCAGACGAGCTCCCGGCGTAAAGCTATGAGGGCTCGTCTAGGCGGTACGCCGGCAGGCCGCGGTTAGGCTTGCCCTTCTTGGGGCATCGGCCGCCGAGGCAAGCTTTTGCGAGCAGTCGTGGACGAGCAGTCGAGAGGGGCGCGTTGGATGAGCGATGAGGTCAGCGGAATCCAGACGACCGGCAGAGTCATGCGCAACCGGAGCGCCGCCGAGCTGGTAGAGCTGGCAACCCGCAGGGACGAAGCGCTACTAGCGGCATCGGGTGCACTGGTCGCGCTAACGGGCGAGCGCACCGGCAGGTCGCCGAAGGACAAGTTCTTCGTGCGCCACGGAGTTAGCGAGAAGCAGATCGCGTGGAGCGCGACCAACCAAGGCGTCGAGCCCGAGGTCTACGATGCCCTGTTCGAGCGGGCAAGAGGCCATCTGGCGGACAAGGACCTGTTCGTGGTCGACGGATACATCGGCGCCGATCCCCAGCACCGGATCAGGCTGCGAGTGATATGTGAGCTCGCGTGGCACGCACTTTTTGCCCGCCAGCTATTCCGGCGTCTCCAAGGAGACGAGCTCGAGGGCTTCGAGCCGGAGTTCACGGTGGTGGCGGCCCCCGGCTACCAGTGCCGGCCCGAGCAGGATCACACCAACACGAACGCGTTCGTCGGCCTCGACCTCGAGCGCAAGCAGGCGCTGATCTGCGGTACCTACTACGCGGGCGAGATCAAGAAATCGTTGTTTACGGCGGCCAATTACCTCATGCCCCAAGAGGGAGTGCTTCCGATGCACTGCTCCGCCACTCTCTCGGATCGCGACAGCGTAGCGGTGTTCTTCGGGCTCTCTGGGACCGGCAAGACGACCCTTTCGGCGGACCCTGAACGCAGGCTCATAGGTGACGATGAGCACGGCTGGTCGGACGACGGAATCTTCAATTTCGAAGGCGGTTGCTACGCCAAGTGCATCAATCTCTCCGAGAACAAAGAGCCGCAGATCTGGAATGCGATCACCTTCGGGTCGGTAGTCGAGAACGTCGTCATGAACCCCTGGACACGATCCGTCGACTTCGACGACGAATCCCTAACCGAGAACACACGCGCCGCCTACCCGCTCGAGCTGATCCCCGGGTTCGTGCCCGAGGGCCGAGGAGGCCATGCCGAATCCATCGTGTTCCTCACCGCCGACGCTTTCGGAGTCCTGCCGCCGATCTCGATCCTGAGTCCAGCAGCGGCGGCCTACCACTTCCTGTCGGGCTTCACAGCCAAGCTGGCCGGCACCGAGGCGGGGATGTCGGACGAGCCCGAGGCGACCTTCTCGACGTGCTTCGGCGCACCCTTCCTTCCTCTGGCCCCCCACGTCTATTCGAAGATGCTGGAAGAACGAATGAGCCGCCACCGGGCGCGTGCGTTCCTGCTCAATACGGGCTGGACCGGCGGCCCTTACGGAGTGGGTTCGAGGATCGATCTCGAGCACACACGGGCGATGGTGCGAGCGGCGCTGGGCGGTGAGCTTGAAGGCGTCGAGACCAGGACGCACCCGGTGTTCAATCTGGAGTATCCGGTGACCTGCCCCGGGGTACCCGCCGAAATCCTCGATCCCCGGGAGGCATGGGACGATGCCGAGGCTTACGAAACCCAGGCCAAGGAGCTCGCTCGGATGTTCGTCGACAACTTCGAGCAGTTTTCCGGGGAGGTGCCGCCCGAGGTGCTCGAGGCGGGGCCGCACTCGAGCTGAGCCGGCCTCAGCAGGGCTCGTGAGCGATCCGCTGGAGGATCGCGTGAATAAAAGTGAGCGATCCGCTGGAGGATCGCGTGAATAAAAGTGAGCGATCCGCTGGAGGATCGCGTGAATAGAAGTGAGCGATCCGCTGGAGGATCGCGTGAATAAAAGTGAGCGATCCGCTGGAGGATCGCGTGAATAGAAGTGAGCGATCCGCTGGAGGATCGCGTGAGTAGAGTGGGTGAGCTCGGAGAGCGCGAACTGCTTCGCAGGATCCTCGAGCGTCTTCCCGCTGCGCCCGAGGGCGAGTTGTGGGCCGGTGATGATGCTGCGGTCATAACCGCGGGCTCGACTCGCTTCGTGCTCACGATAGACACGCTGACCGACAAGCTCGACTTCGATCTGGCGCGCGGGGTGGGCGGAGGGGACGGCTCGGGCGGAGGGGACGGGTCGGGCGGAGGGGACGGGTCGGGCGGAGGGGACGGCTCGGGCGGCGCGGGCAAGGACGCGGGGTGGAAGGCAATGGCTGCGAACGTCTCCGATATCGCCGCCATGGGCGCCACGCCGCGGCATGCGGTGGTGTCGTTGAGCCTGCCGAAACAGACCGCGGTCGCAGTCGCCGACGATATTGCCGCCGGTCTGGCCGAAGCCGCGGCGCGCTGGCGGGTGGGACTCGCCGGCGGTGACGTCGGGGCGGCCTCCGAGGTCTCGATCACGATCGCTCTCACGGGGGAAGTGGGGATCCACGGGCCCGTGCTGCGTTCGGGCGCCGCTGTAGACCATGCCCTATGCGTGACCGGGTGCTTGGGCGGAGCGGCTGCGGGGCTCCGAAGCCTGCAAACCTCGACCGTCACAGAGCCTCCGGCGCACGAAAAAAGGTTGCGCACTCGCCAATTGCGACCACAGGCGCGCTCCGAGGCGGGTCTCGCGCTGGCGGGCGTCGCCAGCGCCATGATCGATGTCTCCGACGGACTGGCGGTCGACCTCTCCAATCTGCTCGACGCCTCCGGCGCCGGGTGCGTAGTCGATGCGGAGGAGGTCCCGATTGATCCGGATCTCTTGGTGCTGGCCGCAGAGCCTCAATGGGAGGGACTCGACCCTCTGCTCCTGGCCCTCACCGGAGGCGAAGATTATGAGCTTCTATTTGCGCTCGATGAAGCCGACTTAGGCTCCGCCGGCGCCGCCCTGCGCGAGCTGGGGGTGCGGATGACGCGCATAGGCACGGTCGTGGCGGATGGTAGGAGAGTGGGGACCGACGACTTGGACCACTTCAGGAGCATGGGATGGCAACACCTGCAAGACCGCTAGAGAACGTGCCTACCGCGCTGACCATCGCCGGGTCGGACTCCGGGGGAGGGGCGGGGATCCAGGCCGACCTCAAGGTGTTCATGGCGTTCGGCTGCCATGGGATGAGTGCGGTGACTGCGCTGACCGCCCAGAACACCGTGGGGGTCACGGGCGTGCACGAGGTCCCGGCCCCTTTCGTGGTGGCCCAGATCCATGCGGTCGTCTCGGATCTCGGCGTCGACGCCGCCAAGACCGGCATGCTGTCCTCGGCCGTGATAGTGGAGGCCGTCGCCGAAGCCGTGGTCGTCCATCGCATCTCTCCTCTGGTCGTGGACCCGGTATCAGTGTCCAAACACGGAAGCCGCCTTCTTGCGGAGGATGCCATCGACGCTCTGAAAACGGGGCTGCTCCCGAAAGCTGCTCTCATCACCCCCAACCTCCACGAAGCCCAAACGCTGCTGGGCCACTCGGTGAACACCCTCGAGGAGATGAAGGAGGCGGCTCGCCAACTGGGTGACCTCGGCCCCGGAGCAGTGCTGGTGAAGGGCGGCCACCTGCAGGGAGAGGACTCAGCCGTCGATGTCTTCTGGGACGGAACCTCGGTGGAGGAGCTGCGGGGCCCCCGCTATGACACTCAGGACACGCACGGCACCGGCTGTGTGCTGGCGGCGGCGGTGACTGCCGGGCTGGCGAAGGGAGCCGGTATGGCGGAGGCGGTCTGGGACGCCAAGGTCTTCGTGGCCGGCGCTATCGAGAGAAGCCTGCGCCTGGGTTCGGGCTACGGCCCGGTCAACCCGAATTGGCGGCAGAGCTGATTTGAACCATAGGCCGACAGGCGGGGCTACGGCCTCTCAACCTGGCCCGGCGGCGGAATCGACCGCGGCCCGACGGGCTGCGTCGAGTGCGTCCTCATCGAGGTCGCCGGCGCGTGTCCTGAGGTCGAAGTAGAGGGCCGCAATCAGGGCCGTGAGAAACGGCACCATCACGAGACCCACGAACGCTGCGCTCGCGGCCCCCTGGAGCACCGCCAGTGAGCCATCGCTCCACCCGGCCCCCGATGCCACGCCGAGAGCCGCGGAGTAGAGGACTCCTTCGAGCAGCCGGAGCACCAGCACGACCGGCAGGAGATAGGTGAACGTGCGAAGCGTCTGGCCTGCGAGCAGGGAGCGCGCTCGTGGCCTCGCTTCGGCGAGGGGCCGCTCCTCTACCGCCACCACCTGCGCCAGAGCGGGCGGGCCCAGCAGGACCAGCGGCAGGATGAGGCCGAGGAAGGGAACCAGGTGGGCAAACCCGCCCAGAAGCATCGAATAGAGGCCGGCCCCCAGCAGGGACGAACGCAGGGGGCGAAGCTCTCTATAGGCGCCGGCGAGCGAGCGGCGCCGACCGACGAGATCGGAGGCGATTAGCGCCGCTCCCAGGGCCACGAGGATGCTGGCGAAGAGCTGGAACAGGGACTCCCGGGCGATGAAGATGCCCACCCACAGCGACTCCGGGGCGTTCGTGCGCCATATTCCGAAGCCCGCCAGCGGCAGCCAGAAAAGAACTGCCCCGAGCACCAGCGAGGCGGGAGCTAGGCGAGAAATCGAGGAGCGGTAGAGCCCCAGAGAAGAAGAGATCAGCTCTCTGAAGGAAAGGGGGCCGAGGGGCACATCTCTGTCGGCCACTCTCGGATCGTTATTCAGGTGCTCAGATGGCCAGCGGCCACTAACTGCCGACGCGGCGCTTCGCGAACCAGCCCAGGAGCAGAAGGCCCGCGGCGGCGGCGGCTCCGACTGCGAGCTTCTTGCCCGCCTCGGTTGCCTCGATGCGGGCGCGGCCCATGAGCTCGTCGACCTTCTGGGCAAGGTCGTTTCTGGTCTCTTCTATCTCGGTGACTGTGGTGCGGGAGTCCTGCCCCATATGTGCCCCTGTGCGCCGTCAAATCGTGCCGAGCCCAAACTCTACCCGAACGAAGCGTCGGTTGGACGCTGGTCTTTGTAGCGCCGCTCAGACGCCGGTCTTGCTGCCGGCCGAGCCCGGCCTCTTGCTCAGCGACTTGGCAAGCTGGACGTCGTCCTTGATCGTCTTCTTGGTGAGCTCGGTCTTGAAGGGCTCCTGCAGCTTTTTCTTCGCGATGAGGGCTCCAATTCCGCCGCACACCAGCAGCACCAACGCGGTCACGAGGTCGGCGACCCACTGCCACAGGAAGGTGTCGAGGCCGTCCCTCAGCGCCAGCAGCACGAACATCAAGGCGAGCAACCCGAATACCCCTGCAATCGCAATGGTGACTGCACCTTTGGCCTTGATCGAAATCGACTCGCCTACCTCCTGCTTGGCGAGCTCGATCTCCTTGCGGATCAGAGATGAGATGTCCTCTGTGATCTCTCTCATGAGCTGGCCGACGGACCGGTTGCCGGGCCGCTCGTTGCGGTAGTAGTCCTCGGTCGATGGTCTGTTGCCCGTCGTGGTCATTGGGGCCCTCCTGTCTCGTTGGGTCTGCTCGAGCTGATGAAAATCGGACTAGGTCTTCGGGTGACGCGCCGTTCGGCCAGCACGACATTGAGCTCGGCCGCCAAGAGCGTAATGCGTGAGATGAAAAACGCCGCAATCAAGAAGGTTGCGGCGGCCGCGAAGGCTCCAAAGGTTGCCTCTCGGTTCTTGGCACCGGAGGCGAGGTAGAGCGAGCTCAGCGCCTTCAACAGCTCGAACGCGACCGCACCGGCTATAGCGCCGGGAAGTACGCCACGCCATGACCGGCGCGTGCCACCAAGATTGCGGAAGGCGCTGGCGAACAAGGCGGTGCTCACGAGAAGGCCGCCCAGCAGACCGACCAGAGCAAAGAGCCGCGCCAGGGGAGAGTCCTCGCCGAAGGTCTGGTCGGAGAAGTTCGCCACGCCGCCGAAGGCGGCGGTCAACAGCGCCGCCGGGCCCAACAGGGCGAGCCAGCGCAACGACTTGAGCCTCTTCTGCACGAAAGTGCCTTCCTCCGTGATGTGGTCGAGCCGGTTGAGGGAGTGCTCGAGCGCCACCACCGCCCCGGATCCTGTATAGAGGGACAGGGCAACGGCCGTGAAGGCGAGGCTGCCGGCCCTCTCCTGGAAGAACCCCAATCCCGCCTCCTGCAGCATGTTTGCAAGAAGGGGAACCGCTCCCACGCCGGCCTCGAGGAGGTCCTTCCTGAGCTCCTCGTTACCTCTGGCGACGAACCCAAGCACCGACACCGCAAACAGAAGCAGGGGGAAGATCGAAAAGAAGATGTAGTAGGTGAGGGCGGCCGCGTGGGTGGCCCCGTCGTCCTCCGAAAACCTCTTGAACGTGGTCATGGCGATGTCGACCACGGAATGGCGGGCCCGGGCTCGCTCGAGCCTCAGCTTGGCCCGGGACACCGCGTTGGTGACGGCGCTCAGGGCGCTATCCGACGCGCAGGACTTTGTTGGCCTTGAGGCATTTCGTGCATACGTTCAGCCTCTTGACCGTGCCCTTCACCATGACTCGCATCCGCTGGATGTTTGGGTTCCAGCGCCGGCGAGTGAGCCGGTGCGAGTGCGAGATGTTGTTGCCGAAGCCCGGCTTCTTCCCACAGATATCGCAAACCGATGACATAGCGGCCAAGGTTACCCCACGGTGGCGCGTCCCGAAAGGTGACGATCGGTGGCAGAGGCGAACCTGGACATCTGACCACTCGCCGGGGACGGCAAGCGCAGATACGAGTGTGGAGAGGGTCCCGGCGCTAGGCTGAGGAACCATGGCCGAGATCATCACACTGCCCGTCAGAGGGCTCGAGCTTTTCGCCGGGCCCGCACGGAGGACCCCACTCAAGCGGTCCGCGCGCGGGCTGGAGAGTCTCGGCATAGAAAGCGTCCAGGACCTGTTGCAGCACTACCCCCGTTATCACGTCGATCGTACGCAGCTGAGGACGATCTCGGAGCTGGGCCGGGCGCCGCAGGACTCCGAGGTCCAGATGCACGCGCGCGTCAGGTCGATCAAACCTCCCTTTCGCACCAAATCGGGCAAGCGGATGATCGTGGGGAGCATCGTGGATGAAACCGGCGTCATGACCGTCACCTGGTTCAACCAGGACTGGGTGGCACGGGCACTGCGGCCGGGTACGGAGGCGTTCTTCTATGGGCGGGTGAGCCGCTACAAGGGCAAGCTGCAGATGACCGCTCCTCGCTTCGAGATTGTCCGCTCGGGGCGCGAGCCCTTCAACGTCGGCCGAATAATCCCCATCTACCCCGCCACGGCCGAGCTTTCGAGCGACGGCGTCCGCCGTCTGATGTGGGAGGCATTGCGCGAGCACACAGCAGTCGCAGACCCGCTACCCGACGACCTGCGACGTTCGCTTGGGCTACTTCAGAGACGTGAGGCTATACGACTCATCCACTTCCCAGAGAGCAAGAAGGACGTCCTTGCCGCACGGCGTCGCCTTGTATTCGACGAGGTCTTCACGCTTCAGCTCGGCCTTGTCTATCGCAAACGGAGGGTCGAGCGCACCGTGCGCGGTCTGCGCCAGCTGGAGTCGGGCGAGGGTTCGCTGGCAGAGACGTTTATGAACGCGCTTCCCTTCAAACCCACCGGGGCACAGCGGCGTGCCTGTGCGGCGGTGGCCTCGGACATGGCAAAGCCCTACCCGATGCACCGCCTTGTAGAGGGCGAGGTCGGCTCGGGCAAAACCGTCGTCGCCCTCTATGCCTGCCTCGTCGCCATTGCCGGCGGGCACCAGGCCGCCTTCATGGCTCCCACAGAGGTGCTCGCCGAGCAGCATTATCTGACCGTCAACGAGCTGCTGGGGCGGGCATTCGGCGCCGAGGAGGCTCGTAACCTCTTCGCCTCGATCTCGCGCCGCCCCGTCGTGCGCCTGCTGACCGGCTCCACTCCGGAGGCGCAGCGCGCCGAGATCCTCGCCGCCGCAACCGCCTCGGAAGTCGACCTTTTGATCGGCACACATGCGCTTATTCAAAGCTCGGTCGATATTCCCAAGCTGGGGCTTGCGGTGGTCGACGAGCAGCACCGCTTCGGTGTGCATCAGCGCAAGGGTCTCGGGGCCAAGTCGTTCGCCGACGGCGAACCCGACATTCTGGTGATGACGGCAACACCCATACCTCGCACATTGGCGGTGTCGATCTACGGTGACCTCGACGTCTCGATACTCGACGAGCTTCCCTTGGGACGGCGCCCCGTGCAGACGTCGATCGCCGCCACCGAAGAGGAACGGCAGGTTGCGTACGAGCTCATTCGGTCCGAGGCCAAGGCCGGCCGCCAGGCATTCGTGGTCTATGCGCTGCGCGAAGAATCGCGCACCACCGACCTGAGAGACGCCAAGAGCGAGGCCCGGCGCCTGCAGAAGGAAGTGTGGCCCGAGCTCTCGGTGGGCCTCGTCCACGGCGATATGAAGGCACAGGACAAGGAAGGGGCCATGACGGCGTTCAGGGAAGGCGCGACGGACGTTCTGGTCGCCACCACGGTTATCGAGGTAGGGGTCGATGTTCCCAACGCCACGGTGATGTTGGTGGAGGACGCCGAGCGCTTCGGTCTGGCCCAGCTGCATCAGCTGCGAGGCCGCATCGGACGCGGCGAGCACGACTCCTACTGCGTTCTGGCGACGGGAATAGACTTGGAGGCCGCACGGGACCCAGCCGGGCGTGCCGCCGCCGAGCGGCTGGGCGCAATCAAGGACACGACCGACGGCTTCCGGCTGGCCCTCGTCGATCTCGCCCAAAGAGGCGAGGGGCAACTGTTCGGAGCTCGCCAGTCGGGCATGCCGCAGCTAAAGATGACGCGCGTGCTCGAGCACCAAGACGCAATCATCGAGGCGCGCGAGCTGGCGGTTAGATTATTGGAGGAGGATCCCGAGCTGCAGCACCCGGAGCATCGCGCTCTCGAGCGCGAGATGAGAGCCCGGTTCCCGGAGCATTCTCTGGAGGTCGTGCAGTCGGGCTGAGTGCTCCGCACCGGAAATACGGTCAGCACCGAGGCGAGCGGATTCACGGGAGGTGCACAGAAAAAACCTGCGCATCGCTGAATTGGGGGTTATGTTGAAGTTATGCGAGTGATAGCGGGCCAGGCTAAGGGGCGGCGGCTGCGCGCTCCCACCTCCGGCACGCGTCCGATGACCGATCAGATGAAAGAGTCGTTGTTCTCCGCGCTCGGGGCTATGGACGGGTTTCGGGTCCTCGACCTCTATGCAGGCTCGGGCTCGCTAGGTCTGGAAGCACTCTCTCGGGGAGCAGCCGCCACCACCTTCGTCGAGAGCGCGCACGAGGCGATAGTCAAGCTTCAGGCCAACATCGAGGCGACCGGGTTGGGCTCTCGTTCCGAGGTGCAGTGGTCACAGGTTTCCTCCACTTTTGCCCGTCCCGCAGTCGAGCGCATGGACCTGATCTTCATCGACCCTCCCTATGGCATGCCGCTGGCGGAGGTACGGCGCGACCTCGAAGCGATCGTCATGGGTGGGTGGCTCGCAGATGCCGGGAGGATCGCCCTCCATCGCCCCCTCAAGGAGAGCCGCATAGAGCCGTTTGGGCTGCAGATGGTGTGGGAGCGGGATTACGGCCAGGCCCATCTTTACGTGTTCGCCCACGAGGACGAAGAGGGCCCGGCAGAGGGTCAGGAGTAGACGCCACTGATGGCGAGGGCCCTTTGTCCGGGGTCGTTCGACCCCGTGACCAACGGCCACGTCGACGTAATCGAGCGGGCAGCCCGCTACTTCGAGGGCGTGGTCGTGGCGGTCATCAGAAACCCTTCCAAGAACCCCATGTTCACGCTCGAGGAGCGCACCGCGATGTTGTCCGAAGCTCTATCCGGCCTCGAAAACGTCGAGATATCGTCGTTCGACGGCCTCCTCGTCGATCATGCGCGCCAGCTCGGCATCAGCCTTGTGGTCAAGGGGCTGCGTGCGGTGTCCGATTTCGAGTACGAGCTGCAGATGGCGCAGATGAACGCCCGGCTTGCGCCCGAGCTCGACACGATGTTTGTCACCGCCACTCCCGAATGGGCGTTTCTTTCCTCCAGCCTGGTCAAGGAGGTCGCGCGCTACGGGGGCCGGGTGGAGGGGCTCGTCCCGAAGGGGGTCGAGAGCGCACTCGGGCAGATACTCGTCAACAGGCGTTGAGCATGGCAATCTCTTTCACAGGAGCACGGTGGATCGCTCCGTTATAGAGCAGCCGGGACAGGCAAAAGTAGGAGAGGGGATCGATGGACATCGTCGAACGTTTGGAGGAGCTGCAGGTTCTTGCGGAGGAGGCCAAGACGGTCCCGTTCTCCTCGAGCGCGGTGATAGATCGAAACGAGTTCCTGGAACTGATCGCCCAGCTAAAACAGGCGGTGCCCGATGAGGTGAGACAGGCTCGCTGGATGGCGCGCGACCGGGACGAGCTCCTGGAGCGCGCTCGAAAGGAGGCGGACCGCCTCCTTGCCGAGGCCCGGGAGCAGCGCGACCGGTTGCTGTCGCGCTCCGAGATCGTCCACGTCGCCCAGCGCGAGTCCGAACGCCTGGTCGATGAGGGCAAGGCGAAGGCAGCTCGGACGCGGCTGGAAGCCGAGGACTACATCGACCAGAAGCTTGCCGGTTTCGAGATCTTGCTCAACAAGACCCTGGCTACGGTCGCCCGAGGCAGGGAGCAGCTCGTCGCCCCCAGAGGGGAAGAGGGGGAGGAGTCGAGGGAGCAGGACCCCTTCGACGGTGCTCACCTGAACGAGCCTGCCCTTTAGGGGCCCCCGGGGCCGAGTGGTTGTAAAATGACGCTATTGAACGTCTGACGACCAGTGGGCCGAGCAGTCAAGCCAGATCCTGGCAAAAAGGTGCCCTCTGATATCATTTCGCTACCTAGCGGGCCGACGGAGAGCCCGCACACCGCGCGCAAAAGGGGCGTTTCGTTTTCAGTGTCTAACCTAATTTTCTCGGTCGCCGACATCCTCGACCACCCCGGCCGCCGCCGTGACATCGTTGTGGCGGCGCCTGTGCCGGAGGCAGGGGTCGGTCTTGCGCGTCTCAGCGACAAACCCGTCGAAGCGGAGTTGTGTGCACAGAGCGTCGTCGAAGGCGTGCTGGTAACGGGTCGTCTGTGGGGCTCCGCGGGAGCGGACTGTGCTCGCTGTGCGCGGCCGGTGCCGCTCGACATCGTGCTCGAGCTTTGCGAGCTCTTCGTCGAGCCGGGCCACGAGCTGGCGGACGAGGCCTATGAGTTGACCGGCACCGACATAGATCTGGAGCCCGTCTTTCGCGACGCTCTGACGCTCTCCCTGCCCCTCAATCCCCTGTGCGATTCCGCCTGCAAGGGACTCTGCCCTCATTGCGGCCGGGATCTCAACGAGGGCGAGTGCTCGTGTCACCCGGAAAGCTCGGACCTGCGCTGGGCGCCCCTGGAGGAACTCAAAGTGAAGCTGTCCCAGGCAAGCGGAGAGGGATCGACCTAGAACCGGAGAGGGATCGACCTAGAACACAGAAAGGTTCCGGAGAGGCGAGATCGAGCGGCGAACGCCCGTGCCGGACGGCGAGGAGGAAGCAGTGGCCGTACCCAAGCGAAGAAAGACAAGATCGAAGATGCGCATGCGGCGCGCACATTGGCGCGCGGAGGCCCCCACCTACTCGTCCTGTCCCCATTGCCGGCAACCCAAGCTGCCCCACCGAATCTGCGCCAACTGCGGCTACTACGCGGGTCGCCAGGTTGTCGAGACGGACTAACTCTCCGGCCGCTCTTGCGGCGCTGGGGGTGCCGGCCCCGCCCGGGTCCATCTATGCGCAGGCGCTGACGCATCGCTCGTACGCATTCGAGCAGCCGGAGCCAAGCGAGCACAACGAGCGGCTCGAGTTTCTCGGGGACGCCATCCTGGGGGCCTTGGTCACCGACCTCATCTATCGCACCTACCCGGAGCTGAGCGAGGGGCATTTAGCGAGGTTGCGGGCGTCGCTGGTCAGCACCCAAGCCCTGGCCTCGCTCGCCCGCCGGCTGGGGCTCGGAAACCACATGCTGCTGGGCCGGGGGGAGCGGGCGTCGGGCGGGTGCGACAAGTCTTCTCTGCTGGCCGACACCTTCGAGGCGCTGGTGGGCGCGGCCCACATAGACAGGGGTAGCGAGCACGTTGCCGCGGTCCTGGTTCCGCTCTTTACCGCGCGCATGGTCGAAGTCGCCGCGGAGGGTGGAGGCCACGACTCGAAGACCGCACTGCAGGAAGTGGTCGTGCGCCTGTACGGCACCAGGCCCCTCTACCGGATTGCGTCCAGTGGGCCCGACCATGCCAAGCGATTCACAGCCGACGTCTTCGTCGAGGACCGGTCGTTCGGGAGCGGATCGGGACACAGCAAGAAGGAGGCCGAGCAGAACGCGGCTTGCCAGGCGCTGGGCCGGATGGCCGAGTGGCCCGTGGAGGGAGCTTCCGATGCTCGAGCTAGTTGAGGGCCTGTCCTCAGTGTCAGTCGTGATGCCCGGGAGGTCGAGCGTTGGAGGATAGAACCAGAGTGCACGTGTTCGTTGACGGCGAGCTTGATGCCAGCGACTTTCCGCAGGCGGTCGCCGACAAGGCTTCAGAGCTTGGCGTCACGGGCTGGGTGCGAATGTTGCCGGACGGCCGGGTCGAAGCGGTGCTGGAGGGGCCCCGCGATGAGGTCTACCGGGTCGTCGGGCTGTGCCGGGCAGGTCCCAACGGGGTCCGGGTGGCGGGGGTCCAGGTCGACCGTGAGTCCCCGCAGGACGAGCAGACCTTCACGATCAAGTAGCCGACGTTCTCGCCCAGAAGCGCCCCGCCGTCCTGTTGTACGCCGGGGACTTCGATCCCTCGGGTGAGGACATCGAGCGGGACTTCCTCGATCGCACGGGGTGCT
>JACDAL010000134.1 GCA_013695465.1 Actinomycetota bacterium
TCTCTCGTGCCAGACCAACGCTTCTCTGGAGCCGGTGAGCGAGAGGCCTGCCAGCGAGGCTTGCAAGACGACGAGCACGGCTTGAACCGCCGCTACGACACGAAGGGCCGGGTTGACCCACCGCCACCGATTCGTCTGCCTGGATTTTGTTCGTACATCGGTGCTCATGAATTGATCCTCCTCAGTTGATGTGGAGTAGTTGATCGCGAGTCGCGCGCGTGCGAGTACCCGATCGGTGCTCCCGAGCGCTTTGCGCGCGTTTGAGTAGTTTGCCAACATTCCCCCTAGAGCGCGGCGAAGCCCGGCCGCAGCTTGGCTGCGGTGTCGGCCAGCATCTCCGGCAGCACCTTCGTCTCCCCCACCACCGGCATGAAGTTCGTGTCCCCACCCCAGCGCGGGACAACGTGAACGTGAACATGGCCGGGGACGCCGGCCCCCGCGACCTCGCCGAGGTTGACCCCGACGTTGAAGCCCTCCGGACGCATGGCGGCGCGCACGATCTCAATCGCCTCGGTGGTGAGATCCATGAGCTCGTGGCGCTCTTCAGCCGAAAGCTCATGGAGATCGGCGGCATGTCTGAGGGGGGCGACCATGAGGTGCCCGCTGTTGTAGGGGAAGGCATTCAGGATGACGAACGCTTGGCGCCCCCGATAAACGATGTTGGCTCCCTCGTCGTCACTCTCTGCAAGGTGGTCACAGAAGATGCAGCCGCCGGAACCCTTCGAATCCTCAGAGCTCTGCGTCATGTATTCCATGCGCCACGGGCTCCACAGCCGCTCCACTAGAACGAGGGCTCGAGTACCCGCTCGGCGATCTCGTGGCTCAGACTCGAAGCGAAGTCCTCGAACGGCACGCCGCGCCGCTCGGTCCCGGAGCGCGGCCTAACCGCAACCGTTCCCGACGCCACCTCGTCGTCGCCGACCACGAGCATATAGGGGACCTTTTTGAGCTGATGCCGTCTGATCTTGGCGCCGAGCGTGTCCGATGAGTCGTCCACGTTGGCACGGGCACCGGTGGCCCTGAGCCTTTCTGCGAGCATCCCGCAGTGGCCCGCGTGGCGATCTGCGATTGGGATCAGGACCGCCTGCACCGGCGCCAGCCAGGTCGGAAAGGCGCCGGCGAAGTGCTCGACGAGAACACCTACGAAGCGCTCGATGGCGCCGAACAAGGCGCGATGGATCATCACCGGGCGCACCCGCTCCCCCGTCTCCGACACATAGGAGAGATCGAAACGATCTGGCATTTGGAAGTCGACCTGGATCGTGCACATCTGCCACAGCCGCCCGATCGCGTCGCGCACGTGCACGTCGATCTTGGGACCGTAGAACGCGCCCTCGCCCTCGGCCACTTTGTAGTCGAGACCCGCCTTGTCGAGTCCCTGGACTATGGCCTCCTGTGCCTGGTCCCATTGCTGTTGGGAGCCGACCGCCTTGTCCGGCTGGGTCGAGAAGTGGACCTCGTCGGGCCCCAGGCCCACGGTCTGATAGAGCGCTTTCAGAAAGTCGATCGCGGCCAACACCTCTTCGATCACCTGGTCCTGACGGCAGAAGATGTGGGCATCGTCCTGGGTCAGACCCCGCACGCGCAAGAGGCCGTGTACCGTGCCGGAGCGCTCGTAGCGATAGACGGTACCGAGCTCTGAGAGGCGCACCGGCAGTTCGCGATAGGAGCGGGTGCGCGATCGGTAAATGAGTAAGTGGAAGGGGCAGTTCATGGGCTTGGCGAAGTACTCGGCCCCCTCCAGGGTCATGGGCGGGAACATGTTCTCCCTAAAGAAATCGAGATGCCCCGAGGTCTCCCACAGCGTGGACTTGCCGATGTGGGGGGTGTAGACGGGCTGGTAGCCGCGCTCGACGTGCATCTTGCGGGAGAGGTCCTCGAGCTCGTTGCGAACGATGGCACCGTTCGGGTGCCACAGCGCCAGGCCGGGCCCGACCTCGTCCTCCCACGAGTACAGCTCGAGCTCGCGCCCAAGGCGGCGGTGGTCGCGCCGTTCCGCCTCCTCGAGTCGGTGAAGGTGGGCGGCCAGCGCGTCCTTCGACTCCCACGCGGTCCCGTAGATGCGCTGGAGCATCGGCCGGCTCTCGTCGCCGCGCCAGTAGGCTCCCGCCGAACGCATGAGCTTGAACGCCTTGATGCGTCCGGTGCCGGGCAGGTGGGGGCCGCGGCACAGATCGGTAAACGAGACCTCTCCGCTCGAGGGGTCAAGGTTGCGGTAGATCGAGAGGATCTCGCCCTCGGCCCCCTGCTGCTCGAGCGCGTCGGCACCGTCGGCCACTCCCGCGATGATCTCGAGCTTGTAGGGCTGGTCCGAGAACGCCTCGAGCGCCTCCTCCCGGCTCACTTCTGAGCGCTCGAAGCGCTGGTTGTGCTTGACGATCACCCGCATCTCGGCCTCGATCGCCTCGAGGTCCTCGGGAGTGAAAGGCCGTTCGATCTCGAAATCGTAGTAGAAGCCCTCGGCGATGGGGGGGCCTATGGCGTACTTGGTCCCGGGGTAAAGGCGCAGCACCGCCTGGGCCAGAACGTGTGCTGCCGAGTGTCGCACGATCTCGCGGCCGAGCTCCTCGGTAGCGGTGACGACCTCTGTTTGCGCCTCGGCAGACGGTACGAAGGAGAGGTCGCGCGCCGTGCCCTCGACGAGGAGCGCAACCGCGCCCGTGGCCTGCGCCTCCTTGGCGAGGGCGAAGCCGTCCTTGTTGCCGTCTGGTCCTAGCTGGGCGCTCATGTCAGTCGACGATGCTATCCGCCCACGCCCGCTCGAAGTTGTCGTAATTGCTTCCAACGGTACGCTCGAGCGCCCGGCCCACATGGTAGGCGGAGGTTCCCGGGGCGAACTCAACCCGCCCGAGGCGAAGGTAGAAGCGGGCCAGACGTCGCTCGCCGAAGCGCTCGGCGAAGAAGTCGGCAGCAGCGAGCCCCTCCTGATAACTGCGGTAGATGTCGGTGCCGTCCCCGGTCAAGAACTCGAAATCGCGCGGCAGCTCCCCATCGAAGCGCCCGGCCGCGACCTCGTCCTCGAGAAACGACAACCGGGCCGAGTTTTCGGCCTGAGCGACGTGCTCGGCAAGGCCCTCCTCGACGAAGGTCGGCACGAACGGCCCGGTCACCGGCCGGGTGGCGATGTGGAGCAACTCGTGGGCGAGGACCGAGCGCAGGTAGGCGTCGTCGCGCCCCTGGATCTGCTCCCAGTTCAGCATGATGCGGTAGCCGGTGAGGTCGTAGCCGTCGCCGGCCTCGTAGGTCGAGTAGGCGAAGGCGACGAAGTTGTCCAGGGGGAATGTCGCCTGGATCATGCGGGCGAGCTCATCGGCCGACGCCGGCACATAGATCAGCACCCTATGACGCCACGGCACGCTCCATCCCCGATCGACTTGCGCGAGCGCCTGCTCGGCGGTCGCCAGCAGGTTCGCAGGCAGCTCGACGCAGGTGAGCCCCTCCACCCCACAGGGATGGCGCATCAGCGAGAAATGGTCGCCCTCCTGCAACTCCACAGGCCCGAAATCCCACAGGTGGCGCACCGAGAAGAGGCCGAGCTCCTCGAGGTCCGAATCATCGGCTATGCGCCACACTCCCGAGCGCTTCACAAACGTCAAGTAATACTCCTCTACTGCCGCTCGCTCATCGAATCCCTCGATGCGGTACCGCTCCTCGACCAGTGAGATGACTACGTCCTCCGCCCCTCGATAGCGAGCACGGTCCGGGGCCCGGGCGAGGTTGCCCGCGCGCTCCCAATCGGCCTCGAGCTCGTAGGAGGCGAACGGCACGGTCCGACTCCAGGCGAGGAAGTCACGCCGGCGGGCCCGGAATGCGGGTGAGTCCGTCGAAAGCCCCTCCAGGAAGGGGCCTTCCTGGCCCTCGAGATACGCCGCGGCGTGCTCGTCTAACAGCTCTTGAATGGCGCCGCGATCATCCCCGGTCTGGGCCGCGAGTTGCGGTGTCGGCGCCGCCGCCATCAGCGCAAGCCCCAGGAGAGCCGGGGCAAGCCTCTTGAGACTCAGCTCTGGTAGGTCGCGATGAAGCGCCGGTAGTTGGTGGAGACCTGCGCGGCGGCGTCCTCACGGGAGAGGTCTCCGGAGAGATAGCCCTTGAGCGCGTCCCACCAGATCGTGCGCCCAATGGCGAAACCGACGTAGCCCGGAACTCCCGCCCCTTGCCGGAGCCAGTGGTCGACCGCGGCGTCGTCGGCGCCTCGTCCCAGTACCACGCAGACCACTCCCGAGCGACCGTCCGAGCGCACCAGCTCTGAGATCGCCTCGCAGTCCTCGCGCTTGTCGAGGCCTTCGATCTTCCAGATGTCGGGCTCGATCCCCTGCGCCAGCAGCTCCCGAATCGCGGCAAGCATGAGCTTGGGGCGGAGCTCTTGGTCGTAGCGGTCGGAGTCGCCGCCCGCTGTCTGCATCTGATCTTCGGTCGCCGGCACCAGCAGCTCGAACAAGAACTTGCGGTCGTTGTCGTGGAGCCAGTCCGAGAGCCTCTTGAGACGCTCCGACTGACGCCGGTTCATGTCGGCCATCTCCCGGCCGCCCTCGGGGTTGTAGCGCACGAGCACCTTGGAGAAGGCGGGGTCGAACTCCTCGATATGAGCCCCGAAGTCGTCGCCGTGGTCGAAGTCGAACTCGTCCTGCCCGCTTTTCTCGACCGGCATCGCCAGGAGCAGGCTCTCCTTGTGAGCCTCCTTGGCGACGTCAGCGCCGAACTGCTCGTCGACCAAGAGCCCGCCGGCGTCGCGCGGCGCTCCCTCGCCGAGGGCGGTGAGAAAGCCTTCAAAGATCACCCGCTTGGCGTCTGTGATGGTTTCGGTCTGCTCGGCAGTTGGATCTCCCTCTATGCCGAACATCTTCTTCTGGAACGAACCCCGGTGGTCGAAGGCGAGGATGTAGAGGTCTCCCGAGTAGCCGAGCGCCATGGCGCCACTCCCTTACTAGTGGTCGGTAACGATTGACGATCCGTCGTCTGAAGGATAGGCCCTGCGGCCCGCTCGCCCGGCGCCCGGCCCCGACTCCCGCAAGCTCGGCGGTGGCTAACGTCCGCGGTCCGCCTCTACCCACGGCTTCTTGTGGGCAGCGGTTCTCGGTCCGCTTCCATCCACCGCATTGCCCAGCCCTTCGTGTGTGTTTGCATGGCCCGCATGGAGCCTCAGGATATTGTCAGGAAGTTCCAGCGGGGCCAGAATCTGGAGCAGATCGGCGATCCCGAGGGGGCCTGTGCGCTCTACGAGGAGGCCGTGGCGGCAGACTTCGACGCCACCGGCCCCTATGACCGGCTGATCGCGCTCTACGGAGACCGGGCCCGCCACCAGGATGTCGTGCGCGTGAGCGAGGCCGCGCTGGAAAACGTTCACACCTACGCCGACAAGCGGGCCTGGTACGAGCAGATGCGGGTGGCGGCACTCAAGGCCCAGGCCAAGGTGCCCAGGGCAGCTCCCAGGAAGGGGGCCTAGCCCGAATCGTGGTCTGCGCCGTGTGCAGAGCCAGCCCCGCTGAAGAGTGGGGCTCAGTCTGAAGAGAGCTCTCAAGCGGGCGATCGCCGAGCGTGGCCCCCTGAGCTTTCGGGACTTCATGGAGCTCGCTCTCTATCATCCGGAGCACGGCTACTACACCTCGGGCGCGGTGCGTACGGGCCGGGCCGGCCATTTCATGACCTCGGCGGAGCTGGACCCGTCCTTCGGGCAGCTTTGGTCCCGGGGCCTGGAACAGGTGTGGAAGTCGTGCGGTCGTCCCGACCCCTTCCACGTCGTCGAGATCGGGGGCGGCGAGGGCGGCTTCGCCGCCGCGATCCTGGAGGCGACAACTGTTCCATTCTCCTATCGGCTGGTGGAGCGAGTCGAGGAGGTCGAACGCCGGCAGCGCCGACGCCTGTCCCACTTCACAAGTGTGAGCTGGAGCCGATCGCTCGACGAGATCGCGCCCGGCTCGGCACACTTGGTACTCGCCGTGGAGGTGCTCGACAACCTGCCGGTTCACGTGATCGAGCGCGTCGGCGGAGTGGTGCGCGAGATCTACGTCGATGAGAGCTTGGAAGAGATCCCGGGCACTATTTCGAGGCCCGAGCTCGAGTCTTTCGGAGATCATCTCGGAAACAGCGAGCGCTGCGAGGTGGGGCTCGATGCGATCCAGATGGCGATCAACATGGCCGGCTTGGTCGAGCGGGGCGTCGTGGGCTTCATCGACTACGGCTACGAGGGGCCGGGGCGGCAGACGCTGGTCTCCTACTCGGGTGCGGGGCCGAGCACCGACCTGCTGGCCGCTGCGGGCGAGCGCGACATCACCGCCCACGTCAACTGGGACACGATCGGCTTTGCCTTGCGGGAAGACGGGCTCAAGGTCTCCGGCCCGATGCCGCAAGCACAAGTGCTGCGGGCTTTGGGAGCAGCAGAGCTCGACCGACGGCTGCGGGACTCTCATGCAGCTGCTCTCGCAGCCGGGCAGGGAGCCAATGCGGTGCGGGCGCTGTCACGCCGCCATGCGCTGCGGGCGTTGCTCGATGAAGGGGGCCTGGGGGGGCTTCAGGTTGTGGCCGGCTATCGCGGCATAACAAGGCCCCCGTGGCTGTGAGCGGTACCTACTCCACGGCCCTAACAACGGGCTATGAGGCGGGCGGCCAGGACGTGGTCCGGATAGAAGTTGCCGCCGTCGTCGAACCCCCAAGCGAGTGCATGGGCCAGTGCCCATCCGCGCGCCCGCTCTCGGTCCACGTCTAGTCTCCGACAGAGACGGTCCAGCCTCTTGCGAACGATCTTCTCGGCGTCTGGATCCGACGCCAGTTCGTCCCGGCGGTCTCGCACAAACGACGTCAAGTCGAATGCCCGCTCCCCCACGAGAGGCTTCGGGTCGATCGCCACCCAACCATCGTCACGTCGTAAGACGTTGCCTCCGTGAAGATCCTGATGAAGGACGACGTCGTCGCACCGAGGAGGGCGCACCGTCGCCATGAACGCGATCGCTTCCTCGAATATCTCCAGCTCAAACGGATGCTCTGCTCGCTCGTAGGCCGCGCTCAGGTCTTTGGACCAGATCCGAGCCGCGCTCGATAGCGTTTGGAAGGGCTCGCTTGGGCCGGGTGTCTCCCACAGGCCCTCCAGCACTCCGGCGATTGCTTCGGTGGCAGTATCCTCGGGCTCGTCCGACAGATTGTTTCCGGGGGCACATCGTGCGAGCAACAAAGCACGCCGTTCCGAGTCGTAGTCGATCATCCGCACGGCTCCCCGACCGTCCCAGTGCGCGAGCGCGGC
>JACDAL010000113.1 GCA_013695465.1 Actinomycetota bacterium
CTGCCCGATGTCCTGGTCGAGGCCGAGCTTGCGGTTCGCTATGCCTCCGCCGCGGAAGAGGCGCTCATCGGAGGGGACCTATACGATGCGGTCGAAACGCCCAATGGCCTCAGGGTCATAGTCGGCGACGTGCGCGGAAAAGGGCTCGACGGCGTCCGTCTAGCCTCGGTCGTCCTGGGCACTTTCCGGGACGCCGCCTTCACACGATCCCTTCTGGTGGACGTCGTCGCTGCCGTGGACGAGTCGGTCTGCCGCTACGTGGGAGATGAGGACTTCATCTCGGCGGTACTCGTAGAGCTCTCCGACCACGAGCTCAAGGTGGTGAACCTCGGCCATCCCTCGCCGCTGCGCTACCGGCTCGGCGTGGTGGAGTTGCTCGATCCCGACTTGCGCTCGACCCCCTTCGGGCTCTCTCCCAGCCCTCAGGTGCAGACCTTCGCCGTGGCCTCTGGCGAGCGCTTCCTCCTCTATACGGATGGGGCGACCGAGTGCCGCGACACCGAAGGAGCCTTTTTCGACCTCGAGCGAGGCGTTCGGGAGTCCTTCGCGGCCCCCGACCTGGGCGCCGCCCTCGACACCCTCATCGAGGATCTGACGCGCCATTGCGGAGGCTCTCTTTCCGACGACGTAGCCCTGGTGCTGCTCGCGCCCCGGCCCCCTCCGCATCCAAAAGGAGGGGCCGAGGGCTTTGAGTTGGATGGAGCGTTAAGCAGGACATCGTAGGCGCTAAGGGCTTGTTTCCTGCTCTTCTACGCCGGTGCTCATAGCGCGGCCCCCTGGGGGCCGCCTATATACTGTCGCGGCCCCCGTATTGGGGGCGAGTTCACGTCAGGAGGAGATCCCCTACATGTCGCAGACGCAGGACGAGGCTGCTCAAGCCTCGATACCCGAGCCCGCAAGCCGGTCGGGCTCGGAGCAGACGCTGCCGGACGGCTCCGGCGGTGTCATCACCCGAACCGCACCGTCGGTCGCCGGCGAGACTTATCACGGCGGCACGATCGTCGAAAACGACGTCGGCGATTCTCCGGAAGAGCTGATGGCGGCAATCGATGCCACGATCAAGCCATTCGACGAGGGGGACATCGTCTCCGGCGAGATCGTCAAGATCGACAAGGACGAGGTGCTGCTCGATATCGGCTACAAGTCCGAGGGCGTCATCCCGCTGCGCGAGCTCTCAATCCGCAACGATGTCGACCCGCACGACGTCGTCTCGCTGGGCGAGGCGGTCGAGGCATTGGTCACTCAGAAGGAAGACGCCGAGGGCCGGCTGATGCTGTCCAAGAAGAAGGCGCAGTACGAGCGCGCCTGGGGCCGCATCGAGGAGATCAAAAACAGAGACGGAACTGTGGAGGGGCCCGTCATCGAGGTGGTCAAGGGCGGACTCATACTCGATATCGGCCTGCGTGGTTTCCTGCCGGCCTCGCTGGTCGAGATGCGGCGAGTGCGCGACCTCCACCCCTACGTGGGCCGTGCGCTCGAGTGCCGGATCATCGAGCTCGACAAGAATCGCAACAACGTGGTGCTGTCGCGCCGCAAGTTCCTCGAGGAGTCGCAAGCCGAGCAGCGCCAGGGCTTCTTGACCTCCCTGACCAAAGGCGAGGTGAGGACCGGAACCGTGTCCTCGATCGTCAACTTCGGCGCGTTCGTAGATCTCGGAGGCGTGGACGGGCTGGTGCACGTCTCGGAGCTGTCCTGGAAGCACGTGGATCATCCTTCCGAGGTGGTCGAGGTCGGTAAGGACGTCCAGGTCGAGGTTCTCGACGTCGACCTCGAGCGCGAGAGGGTGTCGCTGTCACTGAAGGCGACGCAGGAGGACCCGTGGCGACAGTTCGCTCGTCAGCGCCAGATCGGCGAGATCATCGAGGGCCGCGTTACCAAGCTTGTCCCCTTCGGTGCCTTCGTCGAGCTAGACGACGCCATCGAGGGCCTCGTGCACATCTCGGAGCTTGCCGAGCGCCACGTCGAGAAGGCCGAGGACGAAGTGAGCGTTCACGATCGCATCCCGGTCAAGATCATCGACATCGACCTCGACCGTCGCCGCATCAGCCTGTCGCGCAAGCAGGCGATGAGGGCGGGCGTGGGTTCAGCGGACACCGAGGCGGCAGCCGAGATCGAGCTCGAGTCGGAGGGCGAGGCTTCGGAACTCGCGACTGAGGACCTCACCCCCTCCCCCGAGGCGGCGGAGGTACCCGAGGACACGGCGGCGCCAGAAGTAGCCGACATGGCCGAGCTCGCCGGGCAGGCGGCGCCACCCGAGGAGCGCGAAGAGGCCGAGGCCATCCGCCTGATGACGCCCGACTCTCCTCCCGAGGGCCGCGAAGGGGTGATCGCGGCGGAGAGCGATAAGCCCTCGACGGAGGTACGCATCTCGCAGGAGGAGCCCGAGGAGGGCGCCGTCCCGGGGACGGCGGTGGACGAGCTGGTCGCCGAGGATGCCTCCGAGCAGGCGGCCGAGAGCGTTGACGACCCATCCCCCGCTTTCGAAGAAACGGGCGAGCGAGCCGGGGATGAGTCGATCGAGTCGATCGTCGAGGACCTCAAGCGGCGCGGCGACCATTAGTGTCCCACTAATGCCTGCAGTGCCCGCGTGACGTGCTGCTTGTAGGCGTCACTGGGGGAATAGGTTCCGGCAAGTCTCTCTTCTCGGCCCTGCTGGCCGAGCGCGGAGCCCAGGTCATTGACGCCGACGCCTATGGGCGCGAGGCGTTGCGGCCGGGGCAGCCCGCGTGGCACTCAGTCGTAGCCCAGTTCGGGCAGGAGCTGTTGATCCCCCAGAGCATGGAGATCGACCGCCAGGCGTTGGCCGAGATGGTCTTCAACGACCACGACAAGCTCGCAGCGCTCAACGCAATCGTCCACCCGGTCCTGTTCTCTGCCATCGCCGACTCTGTCGAACGGTTGTCCCAGACGGACGAGATCGTCGTGATCGACGCCGCCATCCTGGTCGAGACGGGCATGGACAAGAACCTCGACACGCTAATCGTCGTTCACACGGACGAGAGCTTGCGGCGGGAACGGCTCAAGAGTCGAGGCATGTCCTCCGCCGATATCGAGGCCCGGATGAGCTCACAGGCGAGCAGCGTGAACCTCCTCGCCAAAGCCGACCTTGTCGTGTGCAACAACGGCTCCCTCGACAGGCTCGTGCGTGAGGCGGAGCGCGTGTGGGGCGACCTGTCGAGCCGCTTGCTCTCGTGAGCGGCATAGACATTGTCTTCTTTGATGCGGGAGAGACCCTCCTTCATCCCCATCCTTCGTTTCCGGAGCTGTTCGCGCGCACCGTCCAGAACAAGGGCCACGACGTCTCGGTGAAAGACGCGACTGAAGTTCAGCTCCGCCTTGCCCCTCACCTGGTGGAACTCGCCGAGGACACCGGCGTGGAGAACCCGTCACTCCAGCCCGAGGACTCGCTTCGCTTCTGGAGCTTTCTCTACCGGAGGTTATTGAAGGAGCTTGGGATCGAGGACGAGGAGCTCGTCTCGGCCCTCTATGCCACCTTCTCCGACATCTCCTCCTACGCGCTGTTCGACGATGTGCTGCCCGCGCTGCAGCGGCTCGAGAGCGCGGGATATCGTCTCGGCTTGATCTCGAACTTCGAAGGATGGCTCGAGGAGATGCTGGTCGAGCTCGAGATAGGCCACCTGTTCGAAGTTCGCATCGTGTCGGGGGCAGAGGGCGTCGAGAAGCCGGATCCGCGCATCTACGAGCTGGCGTTGGAGCGGGCGGGCGCAGAGGCGCAGGCGGCGGTGCACGTCGGCGACTCTCCGGCGATGGATGTCGAGCCCGCGGCCGCAGCCGGGATGAGGGCCGTCCTGCTGGACCGCCTCGGCCGCTATGGCGACCACCCTGGGACGGTGATCTCGAGCTTGGATCAGCTTGCCAGAGTGGTGGCGGACCTAGCACGGGAGCCACTCGATCCAAGTGTTCCCTCCGCCCGCCCCCGTGGCGATTCCCCCGCCCGCCACCGTCGCCGCCGAAGGTAGCCGACTTGTCGGAGATCGTGTTCGCGTCGGCCACGCGACAGGCGCAGCTCATCAAACGAGGCGAGGTCTCGCCCGTGGAGCTGGTCACCGAATACCTCGAGCGCATCGAGCGGTTCGACGGCGACATCAACTCGTTCGTGACCGTGACCGCTGATAAGGCACTCGAGGAGGCGCGCCGGGCCCGGCGCTCACTCGGTCAAGGCAACCTCCCGCCGTTCGTCGGCGTGCCCATCACGATCAAGGACCTGACCGAGGTCGAGGGGGTTGGGTTCACAGCCTCCGCCAAGCCCTTCGCCGACAAGGTGGGGGAGACCGACGCGGCCTCGGTCACGCGGATCAAGGACGCGGGTTTCATCATCCTCGGTAAGACGAACACGCCCGAGTTGGGGACGTTGTGCGTCACCGAATCCGACTTGAACGGCGCCTGCCGCAACCCGTGGGACCCATCGTTGACACCGGGGGGCTCGAGCGGGGGAGCAGCCGCCGGGGTCGCGGCCGGCTTCAGTCCCATCGCCCACGGCTCGGACGGAGGCGGCTCCATCCGCATCCCGGCGTCCTGCTGCGGGCTCTACGGGCTCAAGCCGTCACGTGGGCGCATCTCGAACGGGCCGGGCGGCGGCGACCTCGCCGGCCTTGGGGTGCAGGGACCCCTGGCCCGCACGGTGGAAGACGCGGCCGCCTTGCTCGACGTCATGGCCGGATACGAACTCGGCGACCCTTATTGGGCCCCGCCTCCCGAGCGGGCCTTCCTGCGCGAGGTCGGCGCACCCCCCGGTCGCTTGCGTATCGCGTTCACAACTGAGGCTCCCAACTTTGCGCCGGTGGCGGAGGAGGTCGTGGCCGCAACTATGGAGGCAGCCGAGACGCTCGAAGGACTCGGCCACATCGTCGAAGAGGCCGCACCCGAGTGGGCAGATCCTGAGATCACGCCCCTGTTCGTGACGCTGTGGCAGGCGCGCAGCGTGGACGGGTGCGAGCCGCAGGAGCTGGAGCCGATCAACCGCGCCCTGATCGAGAGCGGGGCGCGGACCTCGAGCCTGGAGTATGTGCGCGCCCTGTCCCGCTTGCAAACAAAGGCACGCGGGATCGTGGCCTTCTGGCGTGACTTCGACCTTCTCTTGACGCCGACCCTGGCCCTCGAGCCGGTCCCCGTGGGGTGGGTGTTCGAGTCCGAACATCCCTGGGAGCAGTTCGCGAGGATGGGGCTGTTCATTCCGTTTTCCCCTCTGATCAACCTGACCGGGCAGCCCGCCTGCAGCCTGCCCCTTCACTGGACCGCGGAAGGCATACCGATCGGCGTTCAGCTGGTAGGCAGGCCGGCGGGCGAGGCGATGCTGCTCCGGGTCTCGGCACAGCTCGAGGAAGCGAGGCCGTGGGCGCAGTGTCGTCCCCCCGGATTACGGTAGTGCAGTGCCGCCGTTCAAGGTAGAAGCCGACTTCTCCCCTTCAGGAGATCAGCCCGACGCGATTCGCGGGCTTGCAGAAAGCGTGCTGGCCGGCAACCGCTTCACCACCTTGCTGGGAGCGACGGGGACCGGAAAGACCGCCACGCTGGCGTGGTCGCTGGAGCAGATACAGAAACCCACGTTGGTGATCGCGCCCAACAAGTCGCTTGCGGCCCAGCTCTGCAACGAGTTCAAGCAGTTCTTTCCCTCCAACGCAGTCGAGTACTTCGTCTCCTACTACGACTATTACCAGCCCGAGGCCTACGTGCCTTCGAGCGACACCTACATCGAAAAGGATTCGTCGGTCAACGAGGAGATCGAGCGACTGCGGCACAGCGCGACCAGTGCGCTGCAACAGCGCGACGACGTCCTCATCGTCGCCAGCGTGTCGTGCATATTCGGCCTCGGATCCCCTGAGGAGTACCTCAAGCAGGTCGTTGACGTCGCCCGAGGTGGTACTGCGGATCGCGATTTCATCCTGGCCAAGCTCGTAGACATCCAGTACGAGCGCAACGATCTGAACTTCGTGCGCGGCAAGTTCCGCGTTCGCGGCGACACCATCGAGGTCTTTCCCGCATACGAGGAGAAGGCGATTCGCATCGAGCTGTTCGGTGACGAAGTCGACCGCATCGTGCTGCTTGATACTTTAACCGGCGAGATAACCGGCGAGCTCGACCACGTCACGATCTATCCCGGCTCCCATTACGTTGCGTCGCGCGAGCGGATGGGCGCCGCCATCCAGGCAATCGAGCAGGAGCTCGCCGAGCAACTCGACATGCTGCAGCAAAAGAGCAAGCTTCTGGAGGCCCAGCGGCTTCGCATGCGCACCGAGTACGACCTCGAGATGCTCAGAGAGGTCGGCTTCTGCAACGGGATCGAGAACTATGCCCGCCACATCGAGGGCCGCCCTGTGGGAAGCAGGCCCTCGACCTTGATCGACTACTTTCCCGACGACCTCTTGATAGTGGTGGACGAGTCACACGTCGGCGTGCCGCAGCTCGGGGGCATGTATGAGGGTGACATGAGCCGCAAGCGCACGCTTGTCGAGCACGGCTTCAGGCTTCCCAGCGCGCTCGACAACCGGCCTCTGCGCTTCGACGAGTTCCTCGACAGGGTCGAGCAGGTCGTGATGATGTCCGCCACCCCGGGCCCTTTCGAGCGGCAACGCAGTGACGCCACTGTCGAGCAGATAGTGCGGCCCACCGGCCTCATCGATCCTGAGGTCCTCATACGTCCCACCAGGGGCCAGATAGACGATCTTCTGGATGAGATCAAAAAGCGCACCGACGTCTCGCAGCGGGTGCTGGTGACCACTCTGACCAAGAAGATGGCCGAGAACCTCACCGACTATCTGTTGACCTCGGGTATCAGGGTGCGATACCTGCACTCGGACATCGGCGCCGTCGAGCGAATCGAGATACTGCGCGATCTGCGCCTCGGCGAGTTCGACGTGCTCGTGGGAATCAACCTCCTGCGTGAGGGACTCGACCTTCCCGAGGTCTCGCTGGTGGCAATCCTCGATGCCGACAAAGAGGGTTATCTGCGCTCTCAGACCTCACTGATCCAGACCATCGGCAGGGCCGCCAGAAATGTCGACGGCCAGGTCATCATGTATGCCGACGAGGTCACCGACTCCATGCGCAGGGCGATCTCCGAGACCCAGAGACGGCGTCAGATCCAACTCGAGTACAACCAGGAGCACGGGATCGACCCGCAGTCGATCCGCAAAGCGGTGACCGACATCCTGATCGAGGGCATGGGCCGCAGGCGTACCGACGCGACGGTGCCGGTCGCCTCGAAGAGCCGTCGCAGCGAGCCCTTCGGGGGCAGCCCCGACGAGCTTCAGAGGCTCTTGTTGCAGCTCTCTGAGGAGATGCACCAGGCCGCCCAAGACCTGCGTTTCGAGTATGCGGCCCGGCTGCGCGACGAGATCAAGGAGCT
>JACDAL010000127.1 GCA_013695465.1 Actinomycetota bacterium
CTCGTAATGAGCAGGTCAGGGGTTCGATTCCCCTCCCCGGCTCCCACCTCCCGGGTGGACTAGTATTTTGTCCCGGGGCGGAAGACGCCGAAAGTACCGACCGGCGACCGAACTTCTTGTGCCTCCACTCCACAGGTTCCCATCGGCTCAGTGTTGCCGGCCGAGGACTACGCCCATGCCAGATCAGCAGCCTTTGAGCACCTAGAAAGGCCTCAATCTGCCTCGCCCATCAGCTCTTCGCCCGAGATCTGCTGATCGGCCCAATGGTCGTGCATCCAGTCGAGATGGTCCCAGCGGGCCGCGCCGATTCGCTTCGTCTCCCACGCCGGAAAGTCGTGCTGTTGGATGTGCTCGGTCATGAGCTCCGGATTGACCTCGTAGACGTGCTCGAAGCGCATCACCACTTCGGAGTTGACCTTCTGGGCGTCGGGTGGCCGCTGGGCTGCCAGCCTGAAGCCGATCACAGCGTCTCACCTCCGTCCTCGTATGCGCTATCCAGCAGGTACTTTCCGGGGTTCATGATGTTGTTGGGGTCGAGCGCCTTCTTGATCTTCTTCATGACCTCGAAGCCACCGCCCAACTCCTCGGGTACCAAGTCGACCTCACCCGCGCGACAAGAACCATGGCAGGCACTGATAGAGCCGCCGTGCTCGAGCGAGACGGCTGCGATGTCGCGCTTGCAATTCACCCACGCCTCCCACGATTCGTCATCGAGCTCCTGCTCCCAGATGCCCACGTCTATCTCTGTGAGGTAGTCGCCCCACGGCTTGTAAGCCCCGTTCGTGTAGGCGAACATGCCCCAGTCATCGAAGATCGGGTGGCGCTCGATTAGGTCACTCACGAGCGCATGCCATTTCTCGCGCACCTTGGGGAGCTGGCTCCAGTTGATGGATGCATCCTCGCAGTGCCAGCTCATCGGTGCCACCTGCCGATCCGGCAGCCGGCCGTGTAATGGCGTTGCGTAGCGATCGTGCCGCGACGCCCAGTCTCCCTGGGAGATCTCGTCCCCGAGATAGGAACCGCCGCTTTCCTTGCCGATTCTCATTATCCGTTTGGCGGCCGGACGAACCTCGTCCGCGACGCCGTACATCGCCACCGCAACGACCGCCTTGACCGAATCCGGCTGCGGAATGTAGGCCTCGTCGTCCCGGCGCAGGTAGCGAATCTTCCACTCGTCGAATAGCACTACTCCGGCCAGCGTCGCCAACCCAGAGCGGGCCAGCGCGCCGGTCGAGCGCCACGCGCTCTCGTAGTCTTCATAGGAGAAGAACGCAGCGAACTCTGCCTCCGGGCGAGGGACCAATTCCAGCGTCGCCTCGGTCACAATCCCGAGTGTGCCTTGATGGCCCATGAACAGATGCTTGAGCTGGTAGCCGCTCGATGACTTGCGCACCTTCTTGCCACCTCCGTCGCCGACTCGCACTATGTCGCCGGTGGGAAGCACCATCTCGAAACTAATCACGAGGTCTCGTGTATGTCCATAACGGCCACCGATCAGCGACCACCCGCTGGTGCCGATGCGCCCTCCGACCAATGAACACGGATAGGAGGCCGGGTCGTCGGGATAGATCACATCGTGCTTACGTAACTCTTCGTTGAGCTTCATCATGTTGATCCCCGGGCCCACGGTCACAGTGCGGTCCTCCAGGTCGAGCTCAAAGACTTTGTTCATGAGCTTGACGTCGACGACGATGCCGTGCTGTAGAGGAACTGCGCCGTCGGTCAGTCCGGTACCGCCGGCGCGCGGCACCACCGGAATGCGGTGTCGGTTGGCGAGCTTCACCACCTCCGACACCTCCTGTGCGCTCACCGGGAGCACCACGGCGTCGGGAACGTGCTCAGCCCAACGATGGACGGGAAAGGGTGCCGGTACCCGAGCCCGGTTGAATCGAGCTGCGGGATCCGTGAAGACGCGATCGCGGCCGACGATTGAGACGAGCTCCTCCACCACCGGATCGGACAGCATCACTGAAGTCACGATCCGACCTCCTCATCGTCGAGCCCAGCAGACTGCCCCACTAGCTCGAGAAGGTCGAGGACCTCTATCGGCTCGGCACGTTTGCCTCCTTGTTCGGAGAGCGGGCGTTCGGACCAGACACACGCGCTCACGAGAGCGTCGACCTCTAGCTCTGCGGCGCGCTCGATGCGGCGACGGCTGATCTCCGCGGTCAGGTCGGGGCGCTCGATGCCAAGTCCTGCTCCTGCCCCCGAGCAATAAGACCACTGCGTCACATGGTCGACATCCTTGAAGGTGAGGCCTGGGATGGCCCGGAGTATTTCGCGCGGAGCCTCGTGGATGCCCTTGCGCTTGTTGAGCCGGCAAGCATCGTGATAGGTGACGGTCCTATTGATCGGCTGGGTCAGCTTGAGCTTTCCGTCGCGCACAAGCTCGGCCACGAGCTCGACCATCAGCACGATCTCGAAGTCAAAGTCGTCCCCGAAGTATCGCGGGTAGTCCTCGGTGAAAGAGATGTAGTCGTGTGGGTCGAAGACGATGATGCGATTGGCTCCAACCGATCTCCAGTCGGCGATGTTGTGCTCGGCGAACGAGCGCGCCTTCTCGACGTAGCCCATCTCGGCTGCAGGTCCGCCGCAGCACCACTGCTCGCGCATGAGACCGAACTCAACTCCTGCCGCCTTGAGGATCTTCGCCGCAGCGCGCGGCGTCGAAGTGCGAAAGAAGGCTCCCTCGCAGTCACAGAACAGCAGCGTGTCCCCACCAATCGGGATGTCGAGGCCCTGCGCCCAGTCGGCGACATGGTCCTGGGAGACTTCTACGTCTCCCATCACAGGCTCGCTTCGGTAGCTATCGGTTAGCTCGACCCAGCGCTTCCACCCTTCCTGCTCGACCCCCGAGTCCACAGCCAGGGCTCGCATCGCCCGCACAACTTCGACGGTGCGCGTTCGGAAACGGTAAAAGTCGCCGGTGAAAAGAGTATTGGGGCAACGCAACTCGCAGGCTCCGCACTGAGTGCAATGCACGTAATCGCGCGCCACGTCTTCTACCGAGAGATGCCCTTTCTCCATCGCGACGATGTTGGCGTGAAAGGAGGTGGGCGTGTGTGCCTCATCCCGAGTTACCTGCATAACGGGGCACACCTCGCGGCAGAACTTATGCCCCGAGCTGTAGCAGTTGTAGGCAGCGTCTCGCCAGCGCTCGACGAACTCGGTCTGAAGGCCGTTGTCGGCGGCCGACTTCCCGTCGCTCTTGGTCTCGTGTTGAGTCACACACACCTCGTCTTTCTCTGGAGGACGCGTAGACAAACTCTGTGATTCCGCTAGGCACCTTTAGTTGAAGGCGGGGATAACCTCGTCATGTATAAGGCGCAACTGGCCCTGCACATCGGGGACATTGCTGAGCTCGGCACCCGAGAAGTGCTTTACGAGATAGGGATCGGTAACCGAGCAGATGATGTGATTCACACCCGTCGGGATGATGTTGTTCTTGAGCTTTTCGACGCACTCATCGGGCGTTCCGGCTACCGAGAGCTGGTCGCCAAGCTCCGGAGTCGTGAGCTCGAGGGCCTTCGCAACATCTCCCGCGCCAAATGCCTCGGTGATGGGCTTAAGCGATTCGTAGTCGATGCCGTGGCGCTCGACCTGGCTCTGGGGCATGGCGGGGATGTAGAACGCAGCCATGATCCGAGCCGCCTCCTTGGCTGCCTTTGAGTCGGGTCCGCAGGACCAGATAAGCCATGCTCCGATGTCGAGGTCGTCCCCGTTGCGACCGGCCTTGGCGGCTCCGGCCTTCACATGCTTGACGACGTATTCGTAGTTCTCACGCGAGTATCCGCAAGCGTGGTGCATCCCGTCCGAGACCTCGCCGGCGAACTCGAATGACTTCGGCCCCCCCATGGCTCCGACCTTCAGCGGGAGGTGTTCCTGGACGGGACGGGCCGCAGTAAACATGCCCGTGTAGTTGAAGAACTCGCCCTCATAAGTGATCGTGCCTTCGTCCAGAAAGGTACGCATTACCTCAAGGCCTTCCCTGAGGCGCGACAGAGGCTTCGAGCCCTGCCACGCCACGTGGTACTGGGCCAGCATGACCAGGTTGCCGAAGCTGACCACTGCTTCCGCGCGTCCCCCGGTGAGCTCGTCCAGGGTGGCGAGCTGCTGTGCGATCAGCGTCGGCTCTCTCAGGATCACATGGGTCACGTTGGGCCCGAGGCGTATGTTCTTGGTTTTGTCGGCGGCAGCAGCGAACAACAGCCACATGTCCTTGTGGTAGGTCTCGTCGACCGAGTAGCAGGCGTAGAAGCCGAGATCGTCCGCCAGTTTGATCATGTCGATGCAATCGCTCACCGGATAGGCCGGAACCTGCACGTAGCTGAATCTGGTCATGCCACCCCTCCCGCTCGATCGGTCGCCTCAGGAATACCACGGCTGGTCCCTCAGCAAGTGAAGCGGGGCGGCGTTGTGGCAGCCGGCCCTGAGGGGCGTGCTGCCGGCCCCCGGCCCCCCGGCCCTGGGGCTGCGGTGGCGAAAGCGGACCAAGGACAGCTGCACACAGAAAACAGTGGGTAGAAGCGAACCGAGGGCGTTTGCCACCGCCCGATGTGATATCCGAAGCTGCGGCGGTCTGCACGCAAAGCCGAGGGAGGGAGATTGTGGGGGTTCGAGGGGCACAGGAGCAGCTGGGGATCTGTGTCGTTCTCAAGTGGAGCCTCTCTGGGTGCCGTCGTGGTGGATGCGGTGGGGAGCGCCTCGGCCGGCTCCCTAGTGGCGTTGCTGGGCGCTTATGCGCAGCTCCAGGGCTCGACCCCCTCGACTTTTTGCAGAGGGGTGGGTCGATCGAGTCAATCTCGACCTGATGAAGCGCAAGGCCGGCGAGGGACTCTTGTCGTTCGACCGGTTGCGGAGGACATTCTCGATCGAGGCGTGGCTTCCAGAGGGCCTCGCAGACACGGGTTACGACCGAGACGCCCTCGAGCTGATGTCGGCTGAGGTCACCGCTCGGAGTCCCGGGGATTGGCGCAAGGCGAACATGGGGGCCGCGAGCCCGTCCTCGCTGCCGTGGACCTCCAGGCTGAGGCTGGGTCGTTTACTCGTCGATGTCGCCAGAGCCGTGGCTGCCAACGTCGTCGATCTCGGATATGAGAGAAGCTAGGGGAGAGGGCCGCGCATCTGAGGAGAGGCCGGTGATGGCCGCTCAGGTCTCGGCATCGGCTCGCCCCTCGGCTCAAAGCGGCCGAGCCAGCGACCAACCACCCGCGACATCCCTTCTCGCTCGAGCCCGAAGCCGAGACTTCGGTAGAAGGCCTCGTGGTCCTCGGTGAATAGGCCCACATGGTGGCCGGGCACGGTTTCGAGCAGCATCCCGACCATCGCGGTGGCAATTCCCCGGCGCCGGTGGCTCGATAACGTCCACACATCTATCAAGTAGGCGTTGCAGACTCCATCGGCGAGTAGTCGCGCGGTACCGACGACGCGCTTGCCGATCCATGCGATGGCCACTGCTTGGCTGTTGGCGAAAGAGGCCTCGAGCTCGTCTGGAGTACGGAGGTTGTCGAAGTCATCCGCCGCCAGGTCGTGCTTGACACACGTCCAGTCGACGCCCGCGATGGTCGCAGCGTAACGAACCTCTTCAGACACTTGGCTCCTCTCTCCAAGAGTTACCCGGAGCGCTTCAGCTTCCCGTGCTGCTTGGCGTAGAGCTCGCCACGCCGGAAAACGGCTAAGCCCAGAGGGATCGATATCGCCCCGATCACCACCAGCGGCCACAACTGGCTCCAGAGATCACTAACGCCCGTTCCCTCGAGGATCGCATCGCGGATTCCTTCGAGTGCGTAGGTTGCGGGCGAGATCGTGGCGAGCCATTGCATCGGCTCGGGCAGAACGTCGACGCTGTAGTACACGCCGGACACGACCAACAGCATGCCCTGAGCTATGAAACCCAGCTGCGTCCCTTTCTCGGGCGAGATCAGAGGCAGAACTGCCGTCATCATCCCGATGCCTATGAACGAGACCGACGACACTCCGAGGACCACAAGCGCGGCAACGAAGTTGGCCTGCGGCATCTCCAAATCAAAGAAGAAGGCGATCACGCCGAACAACAGGCCGGCTCTCGCCACGCCGTAGACCACCGCGAAGATTCCCATCCCGAACAGGTGCACCGAGCGCGACAACGGCGCCATGAAGGTGTATTCGATCGTGCCCTCCCAGCGCTCCCACGCTACGGTCTCGGTAAGGATCTCGAAGATGATCCCGAGGTATGCCCAGATGACTGCGCCGATCAGCAGAATTGTGGTCTGCCGGTTGACGTCCAGGCTCCCACCGGAAGCTTCGACGCCCTCGGCGATGAATACGATTGTGAGCGTGTTGGCCACCGTCCACACGAAGAACGCCACCTCCCACAGGGCGTAGCGCTTCACGAGATAGGCGTTGCGTTCGATGATTCCTCCGAGCCCAATCAGCTCGGCCCGCACTGTTGCGGCTGAGCCCGGCATCACTGCCTCCAATCGTCGTCGTTGTTTTCCTCTAGCTCGAAACTGCGTCCGGTCGCGCTGAAGAAGGCTTCCTCCAGGTCCGACGCGCCGTAGCGCTCCTTGAGCTTCGCGGCGGGTTCCAAAGCCAGGAGCTCACCTCGATCGAGGATTCCGACGCGATCGGCGAGCGCCTCCGCCTCGGCGAGGTCGTGGGTGCAAAGCAGAATGGTCGCGTCGTGCGTCGTCCTTATCTCGCGGATGAAGTTCTGAACCTCGAGCTTGGAGCGGGGGTCGAGACCCGTGGTCGGCTCGTCCAACAGCAACAGCACCGGCGACGTCAGCAGCGCGCGCGCCAGCGCCACTTTCTGCTGCATGCCGCGGGAAAGATTCTCCATTGATTCGTTGCGCCGGTCTAGAGGAAAACCGACACGTTCGAGGATCATCGGTATCCGCGTGCGGGTTTCGGAGGCCGGAATGCCGTAGAAGCGAGCCGCGTAGCTGAGGTTCTCAACCGACGACATCTTCTTGAAGAAGGACGCCTCGACCGAGACCCGATTGATTAGCCTGCGCACCGGCCGCGGTTCCGAGAACACGTCGTAGCCGAACACTCGGGCGGTGCCGCCGTCACCCAGAAGCAGGGTGGACAGCAGACGAACGAGGGTCGACTTGCCGGAGCCGTTCTGGCCGAGGATCGCCACGCACTCAGCGCGCTCGATCCGCAACGAGACGTCGACCAGCGCCGGCACGCGGCGCTTGCGGGGTCGCCCTGGGCGCCGGTCCCGGCGGACGAACTCTTTGCGCAGATTCGAGACCTCGACTGCGGGCGCGCCGTGGTTGGTCGCAGAGATGGACGTTGTGAGTGTTGCGGTGTGAGACATGGGGTGCTGCTCCTTGAGTGGTGGGTGAACGACGCGCGCGACCATCAAGCGCCCGGGAGGGGCGCGAGGCGCGAGAGCGGAGTGTCAGCCGAGGAGCAACATCGAGGCAACCATACTTCATTCCTCCCGGGTAGTAAAACGCGCGTTACGCGCGTCTGACTACCGATCCGGTTACGAGAAGCGCGTTACGCGCGTTTGAGGACATGAAACCGGCGGGCCTGGGCCGAAACCCGGAAAGGCTACTTCTTGGAGGACTCGAAGTAGGGGTTGGTCCCCGATGCATGGTCGGTAACGTCGACGACCTCTGTGATCTCCGGGACCGCCTCTTTGATCGCCACCTCGATACCCTGGCTGAGTGTGACCGTTGCCATGCCGCAGCCCTGGCAGCCTCCGCTGAGACGTAGGTAGGCTCGGCTCCCGTCCACCGACACGAGATCGGCCCGGCCCCCGTGCGCCGCGATCATGGGGTTGATGTGGGCGTGGAGTACTTCGTGCACCCGCTGTGCGACCTCGCTCGAGAGGTCGCCGGTTGGTCCTGACTCCGCCGCAGCTCCCAGGGATGGGGATTTCCCGATGCTCAAGAGAGGCTGAGGGCGGTTCGGGTTGTCGATGACCCAACCCTCTCCCTGGGGGCCGCTCCCGTAATCGATCGACGCCCCGCGAAGCTTGTCCACGCTGTCGGCCACGATCACAACCGAGAGGTCGTCGTGATGTTGCACCAGGTCGTCAGAGGATGCGTACTCGAGCGGGTGGAGATAGAGCTCGTAGGTGTACTCCGGTCCGTTGTTCCCGATGACCTCGACCCACAGGCCGTACGATTCGGCCCCCTCCTGTCCGGCGCGGGCCGCAACCACCATTTCGCGGGCGACTTCGGAGACGGAAACCACGTTCTCTACGACGCTCATGACGCGATCATAGGCCCATGGCCCGCCTTCTCCTTCTACTTCCCAGCGCGACCTACCGGGCCGCAGACTTCGTCGCTGCGGCGCGCTCCCTGGGGGCCGAGATCGTGATCGTCTCGGACCACCGTCTCGCCATCGCTCCTGCGCTTCAGGCCGAAAGCCTGGTCGTCGATTTTTCCCGTCCTCAGCGTGCCGCCGCCAGCATCGTCGCCTACTGTCGAAAGGAGCCGGTCGACGCCATCGTCCCGGTAGATGATGAGGGAGTCGTGGCGGCGGCGCTGGCGGCCTCCGAGCTGGGGCTGGCTCACAATCCGGTCGAGGCGGTGACTGCAACTAGAGACAAGGCCGCGCTGCGCAGGGCGCTGTCCTCCGGCGGCTTGGCGCAGCCATCGTTTCGCCTTGCCCGACCGACCGACGACGTTGTGGGCCTTGCCGCGGAGGTCGGCTGGCCCTGCGTGTTGAAACCGCTCTCGATGGCGGCCAGCCGGGGGGTCGTCCGGGCCGACGATGCCCGATCCGCTGCCACAGCCGCGGCCCGGGTGCGGGCGATCATCGCGGAAGCGCGGCCCGGTCCCATGGAGCCGCTGCTGATCGAGTCCTACGTCCCCGGGGCAGAGCTGGCGCTGGAGGGCCTGCTACGGGGAGGCCGGCTCGAAGTGCTGGCGTTGTTCGACAAACCCGATCCTCTCGTAGGCCCCTTCTTCGAAGAGACGATCTACGTGACGCCCTCGCGCCGCCCCACCGGGATCCAGCGACAGATCGTCAGGAGGTGCGCCGACGCCGCCGCCGCACTGGGTCTGAGCGAGGGACCTGTTCACGCAGAGGTCCGCCTCCACGACTCCGAGGTCTGGGTGATCGACATGGCCGCCCGGTCCATCGGAGGCCTGTGCTCCCGCTCACTGCACTTCGGCCGCGGCGTCTCTTTGGAGGAGCTTCTGCTGCTGCATGCGCTCGACCTGCCCATCGACGACCTCGAGCGCGTCCCCGATGCTTCGGGAGTCATGATGCTGCCCATACCCGAGCCTGGGGTGCTGGAAGAGGTGCGGGGTGTCGAGGAGGCCAGGCGGGTGCCGGGGATAGAGGGACTCGAGATCACCGTGGCGCGCGGACGTCGACTGCTGCCGCTGCCCGAGGGTGATCGCTACCTGGGCTTCCTCTTTGCCTCCGGAGAGACACCCGGGGATGTCGAACGGGCACTGCGGCGTGCCCAGGACGAGCTTGAGATTGTGATCAGGCCGGACTGACGAGGACTCAGGCTCAACCTGAGTCGCGGCCCCTGCGCCCGCTCGAGTCGAGCAGGTGTTCTAGCGTCTCGTAGCGGGCGTGACCTCCCGAGACCACCAGCGTGACGCAGATCACGGTGAGGGCGATCAGAACGAGTACCACTGCTAGCATCGCAAACTCCCGGCGGTTCGGGGCGCTTTGAAGCTTCCCGGGTAGCGCCTTGGTTTCGGAATCGAAGCGTACCCCAGGAGCCACTGCGACGTACAGAGGAAACTTATGCCACAAGGTATTCGACTCAGGGGGCGACGCGGATTCAGGAGACGCGGGCTGCGCCCGGTAACGGAATGGGGGGCGATATGACAGCTTCACTGACGGAGCGCTTGGCAGATGGCGTGGTGCTCGGAGACGGCGGCTACTTGCTCGAGCTGGAGCGGCGGGGCTACGTCCAGGCAGGACCTTTCACGCCGGAGGTGAGCCTCACCCATCCCTCGGCCCTGGCGGAGCTACATCGCGAGTTCCTGTTGGCCGGCGCCGAAGTGCTCCAGGCGCTGACCTTCTACGCCAGCCCCCAGAAGCTCGCCACGGTGGGACTGGGAGACAGGGTCTCGGACCTCAACCGAGCGGCGGTCGAGATCGCTCGTTCCGTAGCTGCCGAGGGCGACGCGCTGGTGGCGGGGAACCTGTGCCTGACCTGGGAATATGATCCTTCCGACGCGGCCAACGAAGCGCACGTGCGATCGATATTCGATCGCCAGCTCGAGGTCCAGCTCGAGGCCGGGATCGATTTCGTGGTGGCCGAGACGTTTACCTTCGTCGGCGAGGCCGAGATTGCCACCCGCTGCGCCAAGGACGCCGGGCTCGAGATCGTAACGACGATGTCCTTCGAGAAGGACCCCCATTCCTACGAAGGCGACTCGGCGGCCGATTGCGCCCGCAAGCTGCGAGACGCAGGCGCAGACGTCGTGGGGTTGAACTGCTTGCGCGATCCTGCTCACACGCTTCCGCTGATGAAGGAGATGCGAAAGGCCGTCTCCGGCCCCCTTGCGTGCCAGCCGGTCGCCTACCGCACTCCGGACCACAACCCCGACTTCACTGGGCTGCCCGAGTTTCCGCTCGGGCTCGACCCGCTGCAGCTGGCCCGCGGGGAGATGGCGGATTTTGCGCTCGAGGCGCAAGCGATGGGGATCGAATACATCGGCTCGTGTTGCGGCTCGGTGGCGTCCCACGTCAGGGCCATGGCCGTCGCGCTTGAGAAGGTCCCCGCGGAGGTACGTGAATGGCGCTCTGAGAGCAAGCCAATGTCAGCCTACGAATACCACCAGCACAACCGGGCATGAGAACGGACTACGAGTACATCGTCGTCGGTCTGGGCGGAATCGGCAGCGCCGCTGCGTACCGCCTGGCGCGCCGAGCGGGGTCAGACGTGTTGGGCCTGGAGCAATTCGAGCTGGGCCACGATAACGGCGCCTCCCAGGACCACTCCCGCATCGTCCGGCTCTCCTACCATGCTCCCGCCTACGTCCGCCTGGCCAAAGGCGCCTTCGCCGCGTGGCGGGATCTCGAGGAGGACTCGGGCCGTGATCTCCTCGTCACCACCGGAGGTCTCGATCTGAGCCCCGCCGGGACCGGCGAGGACCTCTCTATCTACACTTCGAGCCTCGAGGAGGAAGCGGTCCCCTTCGAGCTCATGGATGCCTACGAGGTCATGCGGCGGTGGCCCCAGTTCCGTCTCTCAGAGGATGTCACGGGCCTTTTCCAAGAAGACGCGGGGATCGCGCCGGCGGCACTGTGCAATGCCACGCACGCCGAGTTGGCGCGCCGCCACGGCGCCACGTTGCTGGAGCGAAAGCCGGTCACCTCAATCGCCGTCTCGGATGGGGAGCTAGAGGTGGCGGCCGGCGACACTCGCTTTCGCGGCCGCAAGCTCATCGTGGCGGCCGATGCCTGGACGAACGAGGTGCTCGCCCCGCTGGGCGCGCGCCTTCCCCTGCGGGTGACTCAGGAGCAGGTCACTTATTTCCGGGCCCCGTCTGATGAATTCGGCCCCGAGCGAATGCCGGTCTGGATCTGGCTCGGCGATCCCTGTTTCTACGGCATTCCCGTCTTCGGGGAGGCCGGTATCAAGATCGGGCAGGATGTCGGGGGCGCGGAGGTCACGGCGAGATCGAGGACCTTCGACATAGACGAAGCCGCGCTGAAAAGGGTGGCCGGCTTCGCCTCAGAGCATCTCCCCGGAGCGGCCGGGGACATCATTCGCACTAAGACCTGCCTGTACACGATGCCGCCCGATCGGGATTTCGTGCTCGACCAGGTGCCGGGAAGGCCCGGTGTATACGTGGCCCAGGGCGCGGCGCACGGGTACAAGTTCGCCGCAGTCTTCGGCAAGATCCTGGCCGAGCTCGCCGTCGACGGCCGCACCGAGCATGACCTGAGCCCTTTCGGCTTCGACCGCAAGTTCGAGCCCGCCCTGTTCTGAGAGCGGGTTTTCGAGCGCCCCAGAGTGCCCGCTTCGGGCATCCTGAGGCCACAAACCAGAGTGGCTAGGCGGCGCCTGCGGTGGGGGGCTTGATGAAGTCGCGCACGGTCTGCCGAGCGGCCCCGGTTGCGGCACCGATCAGGGCGATCCAGACCGCCTTCTTGAGCGCACCGACGGCCGCATCCATCTGCGGCGGATCCTCGCGCGTCGCCAGGCGCCAAGCCGTCACGGTGACGTAGGTAGCGAGCTTGACGGCGAGGATCCCGGCGACGAGCGCACCCAAGTTCTGGGTCATGCTCGACTTCTGGGGGATCGATCCGTCCGGTTGGCGAACGTTCTTGGGCATAGCGAACCTCCTGGGACGTTGTCGTTGCCCAACTATGCCCGATCGAGTCGCTTGCTAAGCGCTCCGCACCGGAAATACGGTGCGCACCGAGGGCGTCACTGCGCCCCGATCAAAATCCCATTCCGATCTCGGCGGAGCCGTGGAACGCCGCGAGCGGGGATGCAGAGGCGCTCGAAGGCCGCCGTATTGACGGGGAGGTGCACTAAGCCTGTGCCAGCTCACGGCGCATTCCGACCAGCTCGTCAAGCTCATCCGCGCCCTCGGCGGGCCCGATCGCGATGATGCGATCGCCTGCCTCGAGCTGGAAGGTGGCCTTCGGCCGGTAGGTCCAGCGCCGGCCGCGCTGGATGGCGAGCACGAACATGCCGGTCTCGGTCTCGATGCGCAGCTCCTTTATGGTCTTCAGATCGGCGAGGGACGCCTCCTGGACGACGGTCTCGTAGCCGACCTCGTCCGACTCGACCAGGGCGGCGGCAATGACCGGGTGCAGCTCCTCCCCTTTCTCCACCAAGCGCGTCATCTCACGTGCGGAGTCGAAGATCATCTCGGAGGCGTGAGCGAGCCGGATCAGCCCCCGCAGGTCGTCGGGGTTGCGCGCTTCCTGGGCGCTTCTCAGGACCCAGGACTCAAGTTCGTCGTGGATGGCGTCGGAGCGCTCCTCGAGGCTCGAGACCTCGGCCGCCAGGGCGGGGTCGTTTAGCAGCAGTGCCGTATAGGCGAGGCCGACCGCCACCTCGGCCGAGTTCTTCATCTCCACGAGCAGGTCGACCGCCCGATCGAGGTCCGAGAGAACAATCTCGGTCTCGGGCTCCCTTTCCTCCGCGGGCGGCGCGCCCATTTGCTCGCGCGCCAGCGCGACACCGTCTTCCGGCCCCTTGATGAGGAGGACGTCTCCGGCGGACACGATGTATTCGGCGCGAGGGTCGAGGTTCCACTCGCCCCCCCTGCGCACCGCGATTACCCACACCCCGACCTCCACCGGAAGCATTAACTCGCGCAGCGAGCTGCCGAGCGCGTCCGCGTGCTCGCGCGCCCTGATCCTCGAGACCACCTCATCGGCGTACCGAAGGTCCCGGCGCAGGTCATCTACGATTCCCAGGCCCGAAGACACCACCCGGGCGATGTCCTCGGCCGCATCGGCAATGCTCTCCACCGCAGCGGCTATCTCGATCACCCCGGCCATATGCTCCGCATCCTCGGGACTGCGGGCGGCAAGGATGCTGACCTTGCGCAGCGAATGCAGGTAATCGAACATCCGCTCCTCGAGCCGGGAGACCTCTTGCGCCAACTTGACGTCGGAGAAGAAGACCGCCGCGTAGGCGAGGTCGACCATGAGCTCGGAGGTGTCCTTGATCTCCGCGAGCAAGCCCTTGACGGTTGCAGGGCGGCGAGCTGGATCCATCCAGCTCAGGCTACTCCGAAGACGACGAGGGCGACAACGAGACAAACGACTCCAAGCAGATCCATCCCGCTGGTGACGAGCGGGATCGTGTGGTTGTCGGGGTCGAAGCCGAAGCGGAAGGTGAGGATGGCCGCGTAGTAGCCGAGTACGGCCGCCACCACCGTCGCCATGAGCCCGCCGACCATAGTGATCCCGATGAACCTCAAAACGCCGGGATAGGCGCGACCGGTGAGCTCGGCGATACCGAGGGACGTGACCCCGCTGAGGGCGTAAACGGTGAGGCCCAGGCTGAGGACGATCACCCCGTCTAGCAGGGCCGGGGCCTCCGGCCTAGCGGAGGGCGACACCGCTCCCAGGTGAAGCTTCGAGCCGAGCCTCGCCGCCAGGATCCCGCCAAGGGCGCCGGTGATCTCGAGGAAGCCGGGCAGAATGATCCAAAAAGCGGGAAACGGCAGGAAGACGGCGTCGGTGCGCGTCTGCACAACGGTTCCGGCAAGAACGTCGAGCACTATTGCAATCACCAGGATGGGAAAGCTCTCGCGCACGATGCGGCGGGCAATGAGACTGAGGGTCGTCCACCCCCGGTACAACGCCGCCACGCCGGCAACCGCCGCCAGGCCCCCCATGACCGGGGTCACGATCCTGAATCCCACCAGATAGGAGGCCAGGAGGATCGAGGGAAGGGTGATGACGTCTCCCATGGCGGTGATGAGCGGAGCGCCCACTGAGTCCAGGTCCCAGTCACGGCGGAACGAGGTCACCGATAGATAGATCGTTACCGCCAGGACGATCGCCGACGACAGCAGGCCCCCCAGCAGCGCCACCACGATCAGGTCCCACAGGGGCACCGTGTCGATTCCGAGCAGGCCCGCGATGCCGCGCCCCAACAACCCCATGGTCACCGAGGTTGCTACGGTCAGAAGCGTCGCCGCCTCGATGTTCTGATTGAGGAGGCCTCCCCGAGCGCGGGACACCTCGAAGAGGCCCGAGTGAATCGATGTCCCCAGCCTCGCAGCCAGCGCTCCGAAGATGTTTCCCCGCATCCCGACCGACACTGGAATCAGAACCAGGAGCCCGGGAATCTGCTCGATGCGATCGCCCATGCCGGCCAGGGTGAGTCCGGCTATCAGAGAGGTCATGCCCGCGATACACACCGCGATGAAGCCCTGTCGGATCGTCACGCGCTCGGAGGCAAAGTAGTCCCGCACCTGACGTGCTGGGTCGGCCACGCGCCGGGCCGTTCCGCGCACCGCACGGGCGGGCGGCCCCAGTACTGCGCGTGCCACCAAACCAAGCCACTGTAGTGGCGCGGGCATAGGCTTGCGGGGGGATCTGAGTCGTCTGCTCATGAATTGGGAAGAAGAATGCCAGCGATCCGCTGAGGATCGCGAGAATAGCCAGCGATCCGCTGGAGGATCGCGAGAATAGAGATCGAGACCGTCTTCGGCAAACCCGTCCGAGGGCGCCCAAACCGGAAGCGCCCCTTTCTACGAATAGATAGCGAGGGGCGGAACGAGTGCTCCCCCTCATCCGTCTAACACGGATGAGGCGGCGTGGGGGCCGCCCAAAAAGGAGAGGAGTCACCCATGGCTAGGCAGGACGCAATACACGGCACCAGACCACAGCCGTTGCCACGCGCATCACGCAAGTACCCCACAGGACGAGTCTGCGCCCAGGATGGGTGTAAGACTCGGTTGTCCACGTACAACAAGCGGGAGAAATGCTGGGCGCACGCCGAGATGAAGGTGCCCCGCTTGAGAGGCCGCAAGCCGGCTGCGGGCTCCGCTTAATCGAGCACAGCGCATCTGGGCATCGGACCGGTACCCGGGCGCGCTTCACTTCCAGAATCGAGCCTCGAAGCGGCGCCGATATATCCTGAGTCCGCCATGTCGCTCGCCACACGGATCTATCTCGCCCGTTTCTACCAAGTGCTGGCCTTTGCCGCGGTCTTCGTTCTGAACCCCCTGAACCCACTGGTGGCACTGGCGCAGGAGGACTCCGAGGGGGGAGTCGTGGAGACCGGCCCGCCCTGGACCTACCAGATGGCGAAGATCACCCTCGCGATGCTCTTATTGCTCGGCCTCGCCATCGGGGCCATTTACTACCGTCTGATAGTTCGCCGCCGCCGAGGCGACGCCTGAGCCGGCTCATCGAACCAGCGGTGGCTCGCGCCGTCGCTCGCCGACTTGCCGGTGATCACGCCTTCAGGGACTCCTATCTGATTGCGAGCCTGGAGCGGGACCTGTCCGTTGCCGTCCCTCGTGCCGAGGAGTTGGTCGCAGAGGTGTCCGGCATTCCGGCCCCCCCTCCGGTGGAGTGGGGGCTGGTGGACCGGGGCGCGTGGGCCGACGCCAACATCGACGGCCTGGTTTCCCTGCTCGCACCCCTCGCCGAGCGTATCGGGGATCGTCTCGACCAGGCCCCCGTGGGCGTGCGTCTGGCGCAGCGAGGCGTCGTTTCGGTCGAGGTCGGCGCACTGCTCGGCTACGTTTCGCGTCGCGTCCTCGGCCAGTACGACGTGCTCGCCCCGGAGGTGGCCGGCGAGCGCCCCGCTCGCAGCGCCCCACTCATGTTCGTGGGCCCGAATCTGGTCGAGACCGAGCGCCGCTTCTCGTTCGTGCCGCAGGACTTCTCCCTTTGGATCGCGGTCCACGAAGTCACCCACAGATTCCAATTCTCGGGAGTGCCGTGGCTGAAGGACCGCTTCATGTCGCTGGTGTCCTCCTACCTCGACGGCGTCGAGCTCGATGCCCGCCACTTCGCCGCGCGCGTGCGGCGTGCGGCGCTGCGGCTTCGAAGTGGAGCACTGCCCACCGAGGAACGCAATCCCGTGTACCTGCTCGCCTCCGATGCGGAACGCGCTCGGCTCGACGAGCTGCAGGCGCTCATGGCGGTCGTGGAGGGTCACGGTAACTACGTCATGGACGCGGTCGGGGCCGGCGCCATCCCGACCTTTGCCCGGATGCGGCGCACATTCGAGCACCGGCGGCGGCACCAGACCAGTCTGCAGCGGGCGATCCACCACGTGATCGGCCTCGAGATGAAACTGAGGCAGTACGAGATGGGGCAGGGCTTCTGCGACGGCGTGGTGGCTCTTGAGGGCCCCGAAGCCCTCCACGCGCTGTGGGCGCGTCCTGAGAACCTTCCCTCGTTGAGCGAGCTCAAGGAACCGACGCACTGGTTGCGGCGAGTGGCGTGAGCTCTACGGGCCTTTCCGGACCGGGCTACGAGCTGGTGGTCAGGGTCCGCTCCGCGCTCGAGCGTTGGAGAATGCTCGGGGGGGGCGAGACCGTGATCGTGGCCGTTTCGGGGGGGCCCGACTCGACCTGTCTGTTGGATGTCCTGATGCGCCAGTCCGAGGCGCTGAGCCTCAGGCTCGAGGTCGCACACGTCGACCACGGTCTGCAGCAGCAGTCTGCCGACATCGCTGCTCAGGTGAGTGCTCGAGTGGCCGAGGCGGGCCTCGACGCCCATGTCATCCGTCTCTCGGGTCTCGAGGGGCCGAACCTCCAGGCCCGGGCGCGCACGCTCCGCTACGGATTCTTCGAGACGCTTGCGCAAAAGCTCGCCGCCCACCGCATCGCCACCGGGCACACGCTCGACGACCGGGTCGAGACCACGCTGGGCCGGCTCATCCATGGGGCACCCCCAGAGGTCCTCGCCGGAATTCCTCCCGTGGACGGGCTCCGGATTCGCCCTCTGATCGGGATTCGCCGCGGCGAGGCCCGGGCCTACTGCGAGGAGCGCGGCCTGAGCTTTTTCGACGACCCCGCCAACGACGACGATCGCTTCGAACGGGTAGCGGTGCGCAACGAGGTAGTGACGGTAATCGAGCGCCGCTGGGGGCCGGGGGCTGTGAGAGCGATGGGTGCTTCCAGTGAGCGTTTGTGGGAGGACGCCCGCGCCCTCGAGAACCTGGCCGGGCGCATCTACGCCGGAATTGCGGAGTCCTCAGAAAACCGGGTGACCTTCGAGCGCAGCGCCCTCGGCCCTCTCGATCGGGCGCTGCGCAGGCGTTTGCTGCAGCTCGCGGTGGGCCGTCTCAGGGATCGGTCGGGAGGAATCGAGGCGGCACTCGATGCGCTCGACGAACAGGAGGGAGAAAGTTCGGGCCGGGCCCTCGATTTCTCGTTGGCGGGGGAGGGCGTCATCACGGTCTCTGCCGCTGAGGTGAGAGTCGCTCGCGGGCATGCGGAGAGCTGAGGCGGAGCACCTAGACTGTGGATCACATGAACGAGGTTCATCCCGACATCGCCGAGATCCTGATCTCAGCCGAAGAGATCGAGGACAAGGTCGCGGAGCTGGCCAAGACGCTCACCGAGGCGTACCGGGGCCGTGATCTGTTGCTGGTTGGTGTCCTAAAGGGGGCCTTCATGTTCATGGCCGATCTCGCCCGCAGCATCCAGCTGCCCACCGAATTCGACTTTATGGCGGTGTCGTCGTACGGGTCCTCGACCAAGTCCTCGGGAGTGGTGAGGATTCTCAAGGACCTCGACTACGAGATCACCGGCAAGCACGTTCTGCTGGTCGAGGACATCATCGATTCCGGGCTGACCATCTCCTATCTGCTGCGCTATCTCGAGGCACGCGAGCCCGCCTCGTTGGAGATCTGCTCGCTGTTCTGGAAAAAGGGACAACAGGCGGTCCCGCTGAATGTTCGCTATCCGGGTTTCGAGATACCTCCGGTGTTCGTGGTCGGCTACGGGCTCGACTATGCCGAGCGTTACCGCAACCTCCCCTACATCGGCGTGCTCAAGCCTGCGGCCTACACCGCCGATCCTTCCTGAGGATGGCTTCAGCGGCCGCCGGAGGTTGGGACTAGGCAGCAGCAGGCAAGAACCACCGCTTCCGGTGGCGTAAGTGGGCAGGTCGCAAGCCGCACCGTGCCTGTTTTTTGGAGGTCATATTGTTCCAGCACACTGCTACCCTTGGATCTCGATGAACAAAGTCTTCCGCTCCGCCATCTTCTATCTCGTGCTGCTGGTCGCCGTGATCTGGGTGTTCCAGTTCTATCGCAACGCCGCCGAGGCCCCTCAGGAGCTGAGTTCGGTCAACGAGTTCGTCGACAAGATCGAATCGGGCGAGATCGCCTCGGCCCAGTTCTTGACCCGCTCGGAAAAGGTCGTCGGCGAGCTCTCGAGCAACACCACCTACGAGCTGTTCCTGCCCCACGGCACGATAGACAACTTCGCCCAGCAGGCGCGCGATGCAGGCGTCCCGGTGACCGCCGATCCCGAGCAGGGATCTGTGCTGGTGTCCTTCCTGTTCCAATTCCTGCCAATACTGCTCATCGTCGGCTTCTTCTTCTTCCTCATGCAGCAGATGCAGGGGGGTGGCAACCGGGTGATGTCGTTCGGCAAGGCCAAGGCGCGGTTGGTCACCAAGGACCAGCCGAAGATCACCTTCTCGGACGTCGCCGGACTCGATGAGGCGGTCGAGGAGCTGCAAGAGATCAAGGAGTTCCTCGAGGGGCCGCAGAAGTTCCAGGCCATGGGCGCCAAGATCCCCAAGGGTGTGTTGCTGTTCGGCCCGCCCGGCACCGGCAAGACCCTTCTCGCGAGGGCCGTGGCCGGTGAGGCCGGGGTGCCCTTCTTCTCCATCTCGGGCTCCGACTTCGTCGAGATGTTCGTCGGCGTCGGCGCCAGCCGAGTGCGAGACCTGTTCGAACAGGCCAAGGCGAACTCCCCGTCGATCGTGTTCATGGACGAGATCGACGCAGTCGGGCGCCACCGCGGCGCCGGGCTCGGCGGGGGCCACGACGAGCGGGAGCAGACGCTCAACCAGCTGTTGGTCGAGATGGACGGCTTCGACATCAAGGGCGGGGTCATCCTCATCGCCGCAACCAACCGACCCGACATCCTCGACCCGGCGCTGTTGCGTCCCGGCCGTTTCGACCGCCAGATCGTGGTCGACCGCCCCGACTTGCTCGGGCGCACAGGCATCCTCAAGGTCCACACCCGGGGCAAGCCCTTGGCCAAGGACGTCGATGTCGAGGTCCTCGCCCGGCGTACCCCCGGGTTCACCGGCGCCGACCTCGCCAACGTCGTCAACGAGGCCGCGCTGCTGGCGGCTCGCTTCAACCGCTCCGAGATCGGCATGCTCGAGTTCGAAGAGGCGATCGATCGCGTGCTGGCCGGGCCCCAGCGTCGCAGCCGGGTCATCTCCGAGCGCGAGAAGAAGGTCATCGCCTATCACGAGGCGGGGCACGCGCTGGTTTCTCACGCCTTGCCCAACGCGGACCCCGTGCACAAGGTTTCGATCGTGTCGCGCGGGCGGGCGCTGGGCTACACGCTGACCCTTCCGACCGAGGACCGTTTCCTGGTTACTCGCTCCGAGCTCATCGATGAGCTCGCCATGCTGCTCGGGGGGCGGGTGGCCGAGGAGATCGTGTTCGACGAGCCCACCACCGGTGCACAGGACGACATTCAGCGCTGCACCCGAATCGCCAAGCAAATGGTCACCCAGTTCGGCATGTCCGAGCTCGGCCCCCTGGCACTCGGGGAGAACGAGTCCCAGCCGTTCCTGGGCCGTGACTTCGGTCACGTCAAGGACTACTCGGATCATGTCGCCGCCCGCATCGACTCTGAGGTCCACCGTCTCGTCGAGGAGGCTCACGACGAGGCACGGGAGATCCTGACGAAGTACCGGGAGAAGCTCGATCTCATGGTCGAGAGGCTTATCGAGAAAGAATCCCTGGAGAAGGCGGAGGTCCAGGAGATCCTTGCCGAGGTCGCCAAACAATCGCCTTCCAACCCGCTCGAGCGGACTCGGCTGCGGCGGGAGCAGCGGGGCGAGGAGCGGGAGCCCGACTGGGAAGCCCCCGAAGCCCCACGGCGGCATCGCCTGCCCCGGCCGGCGCCGAAACCCCGTCTCGGAGAGGTCTAGCCTCGTTTCTAGCGGTAAACCTCTGCAAATTGGGCCATCCGTTACCCTCTGGAGAGCCGAATTGGGGCCGACAGGGTCCAAAGTCGATCGGAAGGATTGCTGATGCGTAGAGGTCTTGTTTCACTGCTTGCGACCGTGTTGGTCGCAGGCTTGTTCGTGTCGATGGTGCTGGTCGGATCCGCAGGTGCGTATACGCCTCGCAATGCGAGCTTGAGTGGGGACGTCGAGGTGCCGGGTCCGGGCGACCCCAACGGCTCCGGCCGCGCCCGGGTGAAGCTCTACCCGGCCAAGGGCAAGATCTGCTACCGAGTCGCCTGGAACAACATCCAGAACCCGGCCGCAGGCCATATCCACAAGGGCCCCGCGGGAGTGGCGGGCCCGGTGAAGGTGACGCTGTTCGATGGGGTCGTTAAGAACAACGACTACTACTCGGCGTGCGCCAAGGGCCTCGCCAAGAGGCTCGTGCGAGCCATCAAGGAGCGCCCCAAGCAGTGGTACGTCAACATCCACAACGCGAGCTACCCGGACGGTGCCATCCGCGGGCAGCTTCACCGCCCGTCGTAACCACCACCGGATGATGCAGTGAGTAGAGGGCCCGGCCCCGGTTGTTTGGGAGCCGGGCCCTTTTTCGGATCTTCCGCTAGAACCCGCGCCGATCAACTGCCTGATGAGCCCGGGCCCCGGCGCCGAGGGTCCGGTTGGGGCTTCAATGACGCAACCTTGGTACACAAGCGGCCTCTAGGGACGGTTTAGTACCGAGGTACCCACAGCCCCAGCGGGAGGAGCGATCGCTCCTCCTGATGACCTGGTTCTTCTGAGGCCGGGTTACCGTAAAAGTCGTGAGTTCGGAGATGGACGACAGTATCGAGTTGCTGGGGGCTCGCCGAGAGAGGCGCGGCTTCGACCACGCCCGTATCGCCGAGTGCATTCGCGCCTTGCTCGAGGCAATCGGCGAGGACCCGGATCGCCAAGGGCTTGCCCGCACACCGGAGCGAGTCGCAGACATGTACGCCGAGATCTTCGAGGGACTGGGCGCCGACCCCAAGGCCGAGCTCGATGTCCTCTTCGACGCCGGTCACGACGAGATGATCATGGTGCGCGACATTGCTTTTTCGTCCATGTGCGAGCACCACCTGGTTCCGTTCCTCGGCCGGGCACACATCGCCTACATCCCGAACAAGGCGGGGCAGATCACCGGGCTGTCCAAGCTCGCCCGGCTGGTAGACCTCCTGGCAAAGAGGCCGCAGGTGCAGGAGCGCCTGACCACCGAGATTGCGGATGCGCTCGAGGGCGCCCTGACCCCTCGCGGCGTGCTGGTCGTCCTGGAGGCAGAGCACCTGTGCATGAGCATGCGCGGGGTGAAGAAACCCGGCGCCCAGACCGTGACTTCCGCCGTGCGCGGCATCTTTCGCTCCAACAGCGCGACCCGGGCCGAGGCCATGGGCCTCATCTCCCGCCACTGACGGGCGTGAAGTTTCGCTGCCGGGGGCGCGTGCTCGATCTCGAGCGCGCGGCGGTCATGGGGGTGCTCAACGTGACGCCAGACTCCTTTTCAGACGGAGGCCGCTTCACCGACTCGGCGGGAGCAGTAGCCCACGGGCTCGGCATGGTTGCCGCAGGCGCGGCCATTGTGGATGTCGGCGGTGAGTCGAGCAGGCCGGGGGCCGAGCCCGTCTCGGTGGAGGAGGAGCTGGCCCGAGTTCTGGGCGTGATAGCGGCGCTGAGCGAGCGGAGCGATGTCCTCATCTCCGTCGACACGCGCAAACCGGAGGTCGCACGCTTGGCCGTGCAGGCGGGGGCCGTAATCGTGAACGACACCGCCGGTGAGGCGTCGCACCCGGCCATGGACCAGATCGTTGCGGAAACCGGTGCCGGGATCGTTGCCATGCACTCGCGCGGCACGCCCGAGACGATGACGTCTCTGACGCACTACGGCGATGTGGTCGAAGAGGTGGGCTCATACCTCCAAGCCCGCGCCGAGAGGCTCGAACGCTTGGGGCTGGAGCGTGACTCGATCCTTTTCGACCCCGGATTCGGCTTCGCCAAGGACGGCGGCCAAAGCCTTACGCTTCTTCGCCGTCTGTCCGAGATCGCGGCACTCGGATATCCCCTGCTGGTGGGAACCTCGCGCAAGTCGTTTATCGGCAGCGCGCTCCACGTTGGCCTCGAGGAGCGTCTCGAAGGCACGCTGGCGACCTTCGCCTGGGCGGTGGCCGAGGGAGCTCGCGTCGTCCGGGGGCACGACGTCGCCCCCATCCTGAGGACGGTTCGGATGACCGAAGCGATCATGCACAGCCGATGAGCGACCGGATCATCGTCCGGGGATTGCGGGTCTGGGCGCACGTAGGAGTAAGCGATGAAGAGCGCAGCCGACCCCAGGTTCTGCTGGTCGGTGTCGAGGCTTGGCTGAGCCTCAGCCGTGCCGCGCAGAACGACGAGATAACGGACACCATCGACTACGGTGTCTTGGTGCGGGAACTCACTGGGCTAATCGGGGGCGCCGAGGCCAGACTCCTGGAACGCGTTGCGGGGCTTGTCTCCGATTACGTCCTGAGCCTCCCCGAGGTCTCCAGGGTTGTGGTGGAGATCGCCAAGGAATCGCCCCCGGTGGACGAGAAGCTCGAGTCCGTGGCCGTCCGGATCGAAAGGCCCTAGGTGCACCTCCCCGAAATTCCGGTCGCATTCGAACGTCCCTGCATCCCCGCTCGCGTCGTTGCACGGCGCTCACGTACCTTCCAGGTACGCAGCGCTCCTCGCGGCTTGCGAACGGCTCTGCCGAGGTCGGAATTGGGATTCAATCCGAGGCGCAGTGATGCTCTCGGTGCGGACCGTCCTTCCGGTGCGGAGCACTAGGTGCCCGTCTGTTATGTGGGAGTGGGATCGAACGTGGGCGACCGGAAGGACTTCTGCCGGCGTGCGGTGGGGTTGCTGGCGGAGACCCCGGAGGTGAGGCTGCTCCGAGCCTCATCTCTCTACGAGACCTCACCGGTGGGAGGGCCGCCGCAGCGTTCGTTCGTGAACCTGGTGGCGGAGATCGAGACCACACTGGGTGCCCGCCCATTGCTCGAGGTGTGCAAGGGCATCGAGCGGCGGCTGGGGCGGGAGCCGGGAGACCTCAGATGGGGGCCGCGAGTTGCGGACCTCGATGTCTTGCTGTACGGGGACGAAAAGATCTCCGAGGACGAGCTCGAGATCCCCCATCCGCGCATGACGCAGCGGGCCTTCGTGCTGGTTCCACTGCTCGAGCTGGAACCCGCCATCACCGACCCTTGGGGCGACCGCCTAAACGGCTGGCTCGATGAAGCCGAGGGCTCGGTAGGGCTGATGGAACCCTTCTGAGGACGCTCCGAAGCCTCCCTTTCCTTGGCTAGGATGCCGCACTCTGAACGAATGCCCATCTAGATCCACGGGAGGCCTCTCGTGCTCAGAACGGCAGCAGCAGCACTTCTCTTGGCCCTGACGCCGTCCGCCCTCATCGCCCAGCCGGCGAGCGTGGGCCGAACCGGGGCAGAGCCGGTGGGGAGAGCGGGAGTGGCCCGGGCGCCCGGCTGGGCGCCTGCCCTCGTCAAACCCGATCTTGGAGCGTCGCGGGGCTCGTGGGTTCCGGGCGAGGTTCTCGTGAGAATGGCGCCGCGACTCGCCCGACTGAGTCCCTCGGCTAGAACCGCTGCAGTGGGCCTGCCCGGAGCGCGCATCAAGGCGTCTATCCCCGCCTTCGGAGTACAGGTGCTGAAGCTTTCCGACGGGATGCCGGTGGAGGCCGCCCTGGGGAAGCTCGAGAACAAGGGCGTGCAAGCCGAGCCCAACAAGCTCATCTATTCCAACCAGGTCATGCCCTCGGACGAGCGTTTTGTCGATCTGTGGGGTCTGCACAACACAGGCCGGACTCATCCCGTCTCCGATCCTCCCCCCTCCCGGGCCGGTGGCCAGAGTGACTCGGATATCGACGCGGTGCAGGCATGGAAGAAGGGCCTGGGCTCCCCCAAGACGGTGATCGCCGTGCTCGACGCCGGCGTCGATGTCTCTCACCCCGACCTGGACCAGAGCCTGTGGGTAAACAACGATCCGCCGGGGGGCGGAGACGACGACAACAACGGCTACAACAACGACGTCAACGGGTGGAACTTCCCCGGAAACAACGGAACGCTCGTTTCCAGCGATACCCGGATCATCGGCTTTGACCACGGCACTCACGTCGCCGGCACGATTGCCGCGGAGATCAACAGCCCCCCAGGCGAGGGCGATGTCGTCGGGGTATGCCCCGGCTGCTCCGTGATGGTGTTGCGATTCATGAAGGCAATCGACTCCGACGGCGACGGCTCCGTGGACGTGATGGTCGGAAACCTCAAGAACCTGCTGGAAGCCCTCGCCTATGCCCGCTCCCAGGGAGCAGACATCATCAACGCCAGCTTCGGGAGCCCACAGTACTCACCCCTCGAACGGGCGGCATTCAAGAAGCTGGGCCGCCGCGGCATCCTCGCAGTCGTAGCCGCAGGCAACGCCAGCCTGGACAACGACCTCGTCACGAGCGGATCGCCCGCCTATCCGGCCAGCTACACGCTGCGCAACATCGTCTCCGTGGCGGCTTCCAACCATCGCGATCACCTCGCCTACTACACGGGTTGCGCCACCAGGCTGGCGCGTTATCGATGCGCCTTCACGAACTGGGGCCGCACCTCGGTCGACCTCGCCGCCCCCGGGGTCGATGTTCTCAGCACCACGCCCAGGGTTGGCAAGGACTACAGGACGTTCAACGGGACTTCGATGGCGGCGCCGCACGTTGCGGGTGTGGCAGGTCTGGTCAAGTCATCCCATCCGTCGTGGGGAGCGCGCTCTATCAAGAACGCGCTGCTGAACTCCGCCGACCGGCCTGGGGACGGTCGTTTGCGCAAGCTGTGGGCTCTGCCGGGCGGCGCCTGGAGGGGAAGCTTCACGGTCTCCAACGGCCGGGTAAACGCGGCCGCGGCCCGTTCCGGCTCCACCAAGGGCGCTACACCCAGGCACGACGGGGGCATCGAGGGCGCCAGGGTCCTGCGCCGGCGCGCTTCGGGACATGTCATCTGGCCCTCTGACGTCAACGACGTTTACAAGAAGCGGCTGGTGCGGGGTCGCCGTTACGCGGTGTCCCTCGACGGGCCGCGCGGCACGGACTTCGATCTGTGGGTGTGGAAGCAGAAGACCAAGGAGATCTGGCAGCTGGAGAATGGCTGTTTCCGCCGGCGAGGCTCCTGCCGGCTGCTGCGCGCCTCGGCCGAACCCGACAAGTCCGACGCGACGGTGTTCTTCCACGCCAGGAAAAGCGCGGTCCATTACTTCCACGTCAGCGCGTGGGTGACGAACAGGGGTCGCTACACGCTGACTGTGAAGCGGGGGTGACGCAGACTGGATGCGGTCAAACTACGGTCGCGCGCGGCCACCTTGTGGGCGGCGGCCCGGCCGGGGAGGGTGCCACGAGCCTGTAGCCGGGCCCGCAGCAAACTCACCCGCAGATTGTGCCCGGGCCGCCTAAGGGGCCGGGCACGAAGCGAGCAGTGTCGCCCGAGTCACCTACGAACGAGGCTTCATCTCGTGATACCAGGCGCATCGTGCCGGGCTCCGTCGGGTTATCCCACCCCGGAGGGGGATTGACTTTCGCCTCGTTCTCATACAGTTGCGGCGTAGCCGTCCACCACCGGCCGCTGAAGAACGCATACTCGACGCCGCAATGCGTCGGAAGGCGATAACGGTAATCCACGCCAATCTCAGCTGGGTCGTCTTCGGCAAGGGCCGGACGGACACCGCCGGGCAAGAGGACGAGCACATCGCGAGGTGCTCCGAACGCTCCCAGTGCAGTCGCGCCGATTCCCACCAGCAGTGCAATTCCTAGGCCGAGTGCGATTGCTCTCATAGCTCATAGGACGAAAAGACAGGGCAACCTTGTTCCCGCACCCAGGGCACTCCTTGGTGCCCGTCTTCTCATGAGATCGATCCTGAGCCCTATCGAACCTTGGGTTGAACGCACGCCATCTGGTCTATCTGCCCTTTTTGGTGTACAGGGGGCCTGAACCCTCACCGCCGAATGAGGGCACTAGGCTTGCGCCCACATGGACCTGAACCGGTACTCGAGCGGGAGCGACCGGTAGCTGATGGACGGCCCCGAGCTCGCAGGGAGTCGAAACTGGCGAAGCGCACCGGGCCTTCGTGCAGCGTTGATCGGTGCCGGTTCGGTGGGAACCGCGGTCGCCCTGCTGCTTGCCCGGCACGGGCATGACATCTGCGGTGTTGCATCGAGGACCGAGGTCAGCGCCCGCGCGGCGGGGGCGAGGCTCCACGCACGCGTCTTCGACCACTCTACGGAGCTACCGGACTCGGACATCGTGCTGATAGGCACCTCCGACGACGCCATCGAGGAGGTTGTCGAAGGGGTCGCCGAGCGTATGCGCCCCGGGGCGACCATTTGCCATTTCGCCGGCTCGCTGGGCATCGCCCCCCTGCGCGCTGCTCTCGCCGCGGGTGCCCATGCCTGCGCACTCCATCCCGTCCAGGCGCTCCCGGACGTGGACACGGCGCTGGCAAGGCTGCCCGGCTCGGCCTGGGGTGTAACCACTTCCGAGGGGGCACGCGGGTGGGCGTTCTCTCTGGTGTCCGACGAGCTCGAGGGCATCCCGGTGTGGGTGGCCGAGGAGCATCGGCCACTGTGGCACGCTGCCGCAGTCACAACTTCGGCCGGGCTCCGGGCCCTGATGTCGAGTGCGGTCGCCATGCTCGAGTCAATCGGGGTGGAGGAGGGCGCAACGGTGCTCGCCCCCCTCGTCTCCGGCACTCTGGCGAACTCTCTGGAGGGAGGAGGCGTCGCGCTGACCGGTCCGTTCGTGCGCGGCGAAGCGGAGACGGTGGCCCGACATCTCGCCTCGTTCGATGCCCACGCCCCCGAGCTCAAGGGCGACTATGTGCGCGTAGCAGTCCTGATTCTAGAAGAAGTGACTCGCATCCGCGGGGTGCCCGAAGGCGCGCAGTCTTCCATCCGGGCCCTGCTGGACTCGGCGTGAAGGTGGTGCGGACCGTGGACGAAGTGAGGGCGGAGCTGGCCCCGCACCGGGCTGCAGGTGCCATTGGCCTGGTCCCCACCATGGGAGCGCTTCACGACGGCCACCGCTCGCTGCTGAGGGCGGCCCGGCAGGCGGTCGACGCGGTGGTCGTAAGCCTCTTCGTCAACCCCCTCCAGTTCGGGCCTCACGAGGGCTTCTCTGCCTACCCGCGAGGCGAGGGCGCGGATCTGGCCGTGTGCGAGCAGGAGCGCGCCGATGTCGTGTTTGCACCCAGTGCGGAGGAGATGGCGATGGAGTCGGGGGTCACGACGGTGACGGTGGCGGGGCTATCCGAGATCGTCGAGGGGAGGGCGCGCCCTTCTCACTTCCAGGGCGTGTGCACGGTGGTCGCCAAGCTTCTCAATATCGTGCGCCCGGACGTGCTCTATTTGGGCCAGAAGGATGTGCAGCAGAACGCCATCATCGCCCGCCTCGTCGAGGACCTCTCCTACGGTGTGTCGATCACCGTGTGTCCCACAGTCAGGCAACCGGACGGCCTCGCCCTATCGAGCCGCAACGCCTATCTCTCGAGCTCCCAGCTTACCGACGCCGCCGTTCTGCACCGGGCACTGCTGGCCGGGCGCGCGCGCATCGAGCAAGAGGCCACTCCAGAAGAGGCGGAGAGGGAGATGCAAGAGATCCTCGCCGCGCAGCAGGGGGTGGAGCCGGATTACGCTCGCGCTGTGGACCCTCACTCGTTCAAGGCACCCAAGGATGAGGGCCCCGTCTTGCTGGTGGTGGCGGCCAGGGTCGGCGGGGCTCGCCTCATCGACAATCTGACAGCGCATCGGGCGAGGGGCTGACGTGCTGCTGGCGGTCGACGTCGGCAACAGCCAGACCCACTTGGGGGTCTTTCGTCGCGACGAGCTCGCCCACGAGTGGCGTATCTCGACGGACCAGGCCCGCACCGCAGACGAGCTGGCACTGATCTTCGGAGACTTCCTGGCGCTGGCGGGACTGTCGTTTGACAACGAGATCACCGGAATGGCGATCTCGTCGGTGGTTCCGCGCGCCACTCAGGAATTGAGGTCGATGACCCTCCGCTACTTTGGCTTTGCCGCCGTCGTGGTCGAGCCAGGTACCAAGACCGGCGTTGCGGTGGCGACCGACAACCCGCGGGAGGTGGGGGCGGACCGCATCGTCAACGCGGTGGCGGCGAGCACGCTATATCCGGGCGAGCCGGTCGTGATCGTCGATTTCGGCACCGCGATCACGGTCGACGCGGTCTCCGCGCGCGGCGAGTATCTGGGGGGGGCGATCGCCCCGGGGATAGAGACGGCGGCGTCGGCCCTGTTCCAGTCGACGGCGCAGATCCGCCGGGTCGAGCTCGTGGCGCCGGCCCACGTCATCGGCAAGAACACGGTCACGGCCGTCCAATCGGGCATCGTCTTCGGCACCGCGGCCCTGGTGGACGGCCTTGTCGAGCAGGTTACCAAGGAGCTCGGTGGGAGCGCCCGGGTAATCGCCACCGGGGGACACGCCGGAGCCGTCATCGAGCACTCGAACCGCATCGAACAAATCGAGCCGCACCTCACTCTCCAGGGACTCAAGCTCATTTTTGAGCTCAACGCGGTCCGAACCCCACCGTGACGGAAAGCTCGGACGCCTACCCCTATCGGTTCGAGCGCACGTCCAGCGTGGGCCGGCTGAGGGAGCGCTTCTCGGAGCTGGCCGCGGGTGTTGAGTCGGGTGCTGCAGCCTCGATCGCCGGCCGCCTTCGAACCGTTCGCACCCACGGAAAGCTGGCGTTCGCCGACCTGGAGGATGCCTCGGGTCGCATCCAGCTTTTCGCACAGCGCGACATCCTCGGCGAGGAGGCAATGGAGGATTTCGCGCGCCTGAGCGTGGGCGATGTTGTGGGGGCCGAGGGCGAGGTGGTTACCACCCGCAGGGGCGAGCTCTCGCTCAAGGTGGCGAGGGTCACCGTGCTCGCCCCATGCCTGCGTTCGATGCCGGAGAAGTGGCACGGCATGACCGAGATCGAGAGCCGCTACCGGCAACGCTATCTCGATCTCCTCGTCAACCCGGCCGCCCGAGAGGTCGTGACGGGCCGCGCTGCGGCCAACGGAGCGGCGCGCCGGATGCTCGAGGAACGCGGCTTCATCGAGGTAGAGACTCCGATCCTGCACCCACTCGCAGGCGGAGCCGTGGCGCGGCCCTTTAAGACCCATCACAACGCCCTCGACATGGACCTGTTTCTTCGGATCGCGCCCGAGCTCTACCTCAAGCGGCTCCTGATCGGGGGCCTGGAGCGCGTCTACGAGCTCAACCGGAGCTTTCGCAACGAGGGCGTCTCCTCCCGCCACAACCCCGAGTACACGATGCTGGAGGCCTACGAGGCCTACGCCGATTATCAGGACACGATGTCGTTGGTCGAGGATCTGGTTCGGGCCATCGCTGCCGCGGTGACGGGCTCACTACAGCCGACCAGGTTGGGCGAGACGATCGACCTGGAGGCCACTTTTCGGCGAATCACGATGTTCGAGGCGGTCGAGGAGGCGGCTGGGGTCGACCTGCGCCCAGCCTGGGACGCCCGCGACGACGATCGGCTTCGGGCCTCCGCCGGCGAGCTCGGGGTTGACTTGCACCCCGCCTGGGCGCGCGGCAAGGTCATGGCAGAGATCTTCGAGTCGTGCGCCGAGAGGACGCTGCTCCAGCCCACGTTCGTGGCCGGCTTTCCCGTAGAGGTGTCACCCCTGGCCAAGGCCCACCGCTCGATCGAGGGCTTCACCGAGCACGCCGACCTGGTCATTGCGGGCGTCGAGATGTGCCCCTGCTACTCGGAGCTCAACGATCCTGCCGAGCAGAGGCGCCGCTTCGAGCAGCAGGCGCAGGCGCGGTCGCAGGGGGACGAGGAAGCCTCGTTGCCGGACGAGGACTTTCTCGAGGCGCTGTCCTACGGGATGCCGCCGGCGGGAGGCTTTGGGCTCGGCGTCGATCGGCTCCTGTCCTTTCTGCTCGGGGCTTCTTCGATCCGCGAGGTGATTCTCTTTCCGACGCTGCGCCCCTCCGCGCCGGGTGGTGGCTGAGGACGCCGTGACCACTGGGCATCCCCCGGTGGTCTTTCCTACGTCTAAGGACCATGCGAAGATGCCCCATGACTGGGTTCCGTCCGCTGGTCTTCCTCGCAGCGGCCGCGATCGCCGTTGCCGCGTGCGAGCCCGCGCCGCCGACAGTCACGCCGCGCCGTCCTCGGAGCACTCCCACCAGCGCCGACACCCGCATCATCGGGCTGGTGGGGACCCTGTCGGGCGCCGGCTCGTGGCGTGGCGAAGACGCCTTCGAGGGAGCGGATGTTGGTGTAAGTGCCCTAAACAGGACACTTGACCGGGGGCAACCGAGCTTCGAGCTCGTGACGCTCGACGACCAGGGGCAGCCGAGGCGCGCCGCCCGCTTCATCGCCCGCCTGGCGTCCGACGAGCGCACGGTCGGGATCGTCTACGCGGGGCCGTCAGACGGCTTGGAGGGGGCCGAGCGAACACTTGCCGAGGCGGGTATCCCGCTGCTCTCGAGCTACTCCGATCTGGCCTCACCGGGCACCCTTTCCAAACACGTGTTTCAGATCGCCACTCCCCTGAGTTGGCAGTCGCTCCGAATCGGACGCTATCTGTTGAGGGACCGTGGCTACCTCACGATTGGGGCCCTGATCGACGTCAGCCCGGAGGGCAGGGCATCGGCGACCGCCCTGCGCGCAGCGCTGGACGGAGGGATCGACGTCGAGTGGTACGAGCCGGAGGCGGAGGATCTCAGGGCGCCTCTCGAACGCCTGCGAGACCAGGCCGTCGAAGCCATCGTCGTCCACGGGTCCCCGGCGGACTTCTCTCGCACGCTGAGGGCGCTCGATGCGATGGGCGCCAGGTATCGCACCACGCGGGATGCCCGCATCGCGTCCGCCCCTCCGAGCCGGCGCGCCGGCTCCCGCACATCATGGCAACCGCAGGTGATGGGCTTCGACACCGCCATCTCCCCCTCAGGCTTGCATCGACCGCCGCCGGGCACGGTTGCGGCTGCCTCCTACGAGCGGGGAGTCCACTATCTGCCCATTGGCAGCTTTCGAGAGTTCCTGCGTGCGTACTGGATGTGGTGGGAGAGCGCTCCCCTGGGCCGGGAGCAGAGGGCATTCGAAGCCGTCCGAATCCTGGGGTGGGCCGCCACCACGGGGGCATTGGATCTTGCCGTGGCGCTCGAGCGGATCCCCCCGGTTCGCTTCGGAGGCGCCGATATCACGCTGTCCCAGACGGATCACGTGATCGGTGCCCCGCGCGATGTCGGCCTCTGGGTAGTCCCCCGGAGGGGTATTCGGGTGCAGGAGCGAAGCCGCCTCCCGCGCCAGCTCCCGTGGGTGCCGCTGGCGCGCTCTTTCGCTTCCGGGGGGCGCACTCGGTTGGAGAGGCAGGATTGGACCTCGCTGTTTGCGTTCATCCCGCCCAAGAGCCTGGCCCCCCGGTTTCAGAGCATGCGTTTCGGAGTAACCACGCCCGCCTCCGATCCAGTTCATTGACGACCCGTTCAGGGGGACGCCCAAGGCGCCGATGAAGACCAGAAGGAGTTGAAGAGGAGTCGAAAGTGTTGAAAGAGGCCGTGTTCGTGGGAAGTTTTTTCAGTGCCGGAAGGTTGAAGCATTCGTGTGGGAGGCGTCAGAACCTTATGGTTGCCGCCTCCGTATAATGACCGCAATGGGAGCCCAGGCCACGGCCCGGGTTTTTTTCCCGGGATCCTCCGTGACACCGTGCAGTATCGGGTGCCACGGAGCTAGAGGCAAAGGAGGCGTGGCCCAGTGTTCGAACGATTTACCGATCGGGCCCGCAGGGTCGTCGTGCTGGCGCAAGAGGAAGCCCGGCTTCTCAACCACAATTACATTGGGACCGAGCACATACTGCTTGGGCTGATCCACGAGGGTGAGGGCGTCGCCGCAAAGGCGCTCGAATCGTTGGGGATCTCGCTCGAGAAAGTTCGCCAGCAAGTCGAGGAGATCATCGGGGCAGGCCAGTCGCCTCCTTCGGGACACATCCCCTTCACCCCGCGCGCTAAGAAGGTGCTGGAGCTCTCCCTCCGGGAGGCTCTGCAGCTCGGGCACAACTACATCGGCACCGAGCACATCCTGTTGGGACTCATCCGTGAAGGCGAGGGCGTGGCGGCCCAGGTGCTCGTCAAGCTCGGCGCCGATCTTGGCCGGGTCCGCCAGCAGGTCATTCAGCTGCTTTCGGGTTACAGCGGCTCCAAGGACCCGGCTACCACCGGTGGCGGCGCCGAGACTCCTCAGGGGTCTCTGGTCCTCGATCAGTTCGGCCGCAACCTCACCCAGCTCGCCCGAGAGAACAAGCTTGATCCCGTGGTCGGGCGGGAGAACGAGATCGAGCGCGTCATGCAGATCCTGTCTCGACGTACCAAGAACAACCCCGTCCTCATCGGCGAGCCGGGCGTCGGCAAGACCGCGGTGGTCGAGGGACTGGCGCAGAAGATCGTCCGGGGCGAGGTCCCCGAGACGCTCACCGGGCGCCAGCTCTACACCCTGGATCTCGGTGCACTCGTGGCCGGCTCCCGCTACCGAGGCGACTTCGAGGAACGGCTGAAGAAGGTCCTCAAGGAGATCAAGACGCGCGGGGACATCATCCTGTTCATCGACGAGCTCCACACGCTCGTGGGCGCCGGCGCCGCTGAAGGCGCCATTGATGCCGCCAGCATCCTTAAGCCGATGCTGGCACGGGGCGAGCTCCAGACGATTGGGGCCACGACCCTGGACGAATATCGGAAGCACCTCGAGAAGGACGCGGCCCTCGAGCGGCGCTTCCAGCCGATCAAGGTGCCCGAACCGACGGTGGCGCACACCATCGACATCCTCAAGGGCTTGAGGGACCGGTACGAAGCGCATCACCGGGTGCACATCACCGACCGCGCCCTTGTGGCGGCCGCCAACCTGGCCGACCGCTACGTTTCCGACCGCTTCCTTCCCGACAAGGCGATCGACCTCATCGACGAGGCCGGCTCCCGCCTCAGGATCCGCAGAATGAGCGCGCCGCCCGACTATCGCGAGCTCGAGGAGAACATCGCCCAGGTTCGCAGCCAGAAAGAGCAGGCCATTGAAGAGCAGGACTTCGAGCGAGCGGCTCGCTCGCGCGACGAGGAGAAGACGCTCATGGAAGAGCGTTCTCAGCGCGAGACCGAGTGGCGTACCGAGGAAGGCCAAGCCCTGGCAGAGGTCGACGAGGAGGAGATCGCCGAGGTCCTGTCCTCCTGGACCGGCATTCCCGTGACCTCATTGACCGAAGAAGAGACGGCCAAGCTCCTGCGCATGGAGGAGGAGCTTCACAAGCGCATCGTCGGTCAGCACGACGCCATCGGAGCGGTATCGCGCTCGATTAGGCGCACGCGAGCCGGTCTCAAGGACCCCAAGCGTCCGGCCGGCTCATTCATCTTCCTCGGACCTTCGGGCGTGGGCAAGACCGAGAGCGCCAAGGCGCTGGCCGAGTTCATGTTCGGGGACGAGTCCGCGCTCATCCAGCTCGACATGTCCGAGTACATGGAGAAGCACACCGTCAGCCGGCTGGTGGGCTCGCCTCCGGGATACGTCGGCTACGAGGAGGGAGGCCAGCTCACCGAAGCGGTGCGCCGGCGCCCCTACTCGGTCGTGTTGCTCGACGAGATCGAGAAGGCGCATCCGGATGTCTTCAACACCCTGCTGCAGATCCTCGAGGATGGGCGGCTCACCGACGCCCAGGGCAAGACGGTGGACTTCAAGAACACGGTCATCATCATGACCTCGAACCTCGGGACCCAGAACCTGCGCAAGCCCTTGCTCGGCTTCGGACAAGGATCCGATGACCTCACCTACGACAAGATGAGGCAGCGGGTCGAGGAGGAGCTCAAGCGCAGCTTCCGCCCCGAGTTCCTCAACCGCATCGACGAGGTCATCGTCTTCCACGAGCTGTCTCGTGCCGAGGTCAAGTCGATCGTCGACCTCCTGATCGTCCGCATCGAATCCCAGCTCCGCAGCCAGGACGTGGACATCGAGCTGACCGAGGCCGCCAAGGACTTCCTGGCTCGCACCGGCTACGACCCGACCTTGGGTGCCCGGCCGTTGCGCCGAGCGATCCAGCGCCACATCGAGGACCCGATCTCGGAGAAAATTCTGTGGAAGGAGTACGAGGCCGGGGAAACGATCATGGTGGATCTCGGCCACGACGACGACGGCACCGAGCGCATCACCTTCAAGAAGGGCGAGCGCTCCCCCGACCATCCTCCCGTCGAGCTGGCGGGTGCGGTGACCGACGGCGAAGGCGAAGGCCTGACCGGACAGTAACCGAGCACATCTAAAGGCGAAACGGGCCCGGCGCAAGCCGGGCCTTTCGCGTCGCTTCAGCCCCCGAGCTGGCCGCCCCCCGCAACTCCGGTACTGGAACGCGGGAAGTGCCCTCTGGAGTACGGATTCGTTACCCAGGCGCGCGTCACGCGCGTTTGATTACGAGCGCCGGACCCGGGCGGCCGGAGTCGATCGACTCGCGTTCCGCCGTCTTTGGCCCGACCCCCTTGTCGCTTTGACTCCGGTTCGCTACTGTCTGTACGGGTATAGGCCCGAATATACTTTTAGGGGTTATAGATGTCTCACCCTATTTTTCGCGAGGGCGTGGGGCTCTCGTGTGCCGAGGGGGGCTGAGGCCCCCGAGTTAGGAGGAAGTATGCGGAAGCTAAGGGCGGAAACCGTTTCGACAGGAGGGGGCTCCATGCCGAGACGCCGGCGTCTTGTCGTTCCCGTGCTGGTTGCTTACCTGGTGCTGGCGGTGCCTCTCGCTGCCATCGCGCAAGATCCCGATGGGCCGGACGGCGCCGGTGCCACGGAGGTGACGGTCGGCAGCGACGACGACCTATTCTCGGGCAACAAGCAGAACGAGCCCGTGGTGATGATCAATCCCGTCGATCCCGACATCGTCGTCGCCGGGGCCAACGACAACATCGACCTCGAGGCGTGCAACGTCGGAGCCGACAACACCTGCCCATTCACTGAGGGGGTCGGGGTAACCGGCGTACAGTTCTCCTTCGACGGTGGCCAGTCCTGGAACCAACCCACCTACTCGGGATGGACTGCGCGGGACTGCGACGGTGTGGTCGGTGACGAGGCAAACCCGTGCCGGCCGCACGTCGGTCCGATCGGCACCCTGCCGTGGTACTACGAGAACGGCCTCGCCTCCGACGGTGATCCGGCTGCGGCCTTCGGACCCGTGCCCGATGCCAACGGGGACTTTGCTTGGGACAACGGGGTCCGGCTCTACTTCGCCAACCTCGCCGGAAACTTCTCAGCGCAGCGCGACGAGCAGACCTTCAAGGGCCAAGAGGCGATCGCCGTGTCGCGCATGGACAACCCGAGCGTAGCCAACTACAACGACAAGAACGCGTGGATGGATCCCGTCATCGTCTCCAAGCAGAACGCCGCATTGTTCTCCGACAAGGAGCAGGTGTGGGCGGACAACGCTGAGTCGAGTCCCCACTTCGGCAACGCCTACGTCTGCAACGTTGCGTTCCGCAGCCTCGGCGGGGCGCCGGAGCCGGTCGTGTTCCACCGCTCAACAGACGGCGGAGACACCTGGACCCAGCGCCAGCTCTCCGCTGCCACCAACACCAACCAGACCGGCGGACGGCAGGGCTGCACGGTCCGCACGGACAGCGATGGGGTCGTGTACGTCTTCTGGGTTGGGACGCGTATCCAGGACCGGCAGTCGGTGTTCTTCATGACCCGTTCGTTCGACGGCGGGCGACGCTTTGAGCGGCCCCGTGTGGTGGCCGAAGTCGATGAGGTCGGGATTTTCGATCCCGTTACCCAACGCTTCACGTTCGATGGAGTCGCCGGGGCGCGCACGGTCAGCTTCCCCAGCGTCGACATCGCCAACGGCACGCCCACGGGAATCGACGCCACCGACATGATTGTCTTGGGATGGTCGGACGGTCCCACGCCTGATGCTCCGGGAGAGCCCAACGAGGAGGCCCTTGTTCAGTACTCGCTCAACAAGGGCGTGACGTGGTCCGCTCCGGTCGATGCCGCACCGACGGCCGATCGGCCCGACTTTGCCGCCGTCGCGATCGCACCGGACGGCACCGAGGCCTACGTGACGTACACGAACTTCCTCGGGTTCTGGCAGTCAACGACTGCAAGTCCGCGCTTGGCCGGGGGTGTGGTTCTGACCGCTCCCGTGTCGGGTGGAACGATCGGAAGCTTCAGTGAGGTCTATCGCGGGCCCACCGGCGACGCGCGCGGGTCCAGCGCCAACGGCCTCATCTCGGAGTTCCTGGGCGACTACAGCTATGCGTCGGCGGCTCGGAACTTCGGGGTCGCTGTGTGGAACGACGTGCGCCAGGCCGCCGATTGCCCGGCAATCGATGCCTACAGGCAGGCACTGGTCGACGGCCAGACTGCAACCGCGCCGGCGCCGAACAACGTCTGCCCGCAGACGGATAACTCGGCCTTCGGGAACACCGACATCTGGGGGTATAGCACTCGCTAAAGTAACAACGTAGGTCTTCGGTCGAGGGGCGCCCGAACGGGCGCCCCTCGCGCGATCGACCACCTCGGCCTGGTCGGATAGGGGAGTCATTCGTGCGAGGCTCTATACAGAGCCGCCGCCTCGGCGGCTCTCTGCACGACCGAGCCTCGAAAACGAAACGAAAGGCGCTGCGCCTCGATGAACCGCTTCTCGATATCGGTGGGGAGAAAGCGTTCGAGCTTGCCGGATCCCGCGCCGCAGGGCGGTTCGGACGATGGCACCATTCTCGTCGCCACTGGAGTCCGCAAGCTCTACCGGACCGGGGCAGAGACCGTAGAGGCCCTGCGCGGCCTCGATCTCACGATTCGACGCGGCGAGTTCTTGGCAGTCATGGGGCCGTCCGGGTCGGGCAAGACCACGTTGCTCAACTGTCTCTCGGGGCT
>JACDAL010000133.1 GCA_013695465.1 Actinomycetota bacterium
ACGACGAGTAGCGTCCGCTCAGCAGGGATTTGTGATAGGGCGGTCACCCGGAAGGGTAACCGCCCTTCTGCTATCAAGGATTGACTCGCCGGCTTCGCGGAGCGGTGTTGATGCCCGGCAGGCACCCCCAGGGCCGGCGTTCCGAGGGCCGGCCCTCATCCGCGGCGCTCGCTTCGAGGACGCCGACCACCTGTCTCTGATCCTTCACACACAGTCTCATCAAACTGTTCTCCAACGAGGAGTCCTCGGAGGCTGAAAGGAAGTTGCCGCCTGCTTTAGCGATGTATCGTGGGAGGGGCGTGGAACTCGTGCTCCCAGAGGCTGAAGTCCTGCTCCCAGAGAGCGAAGTCGTTCCACGGAGCGTGCTGCCGGCCGCCGAGTAGAGCCGCGACGACCACACCAAGGCCCGCGACCCAAAGCCCTGCGACCGCCCACGCCAACCAACTTTCCATTAGCGCTCGCCATCCCTGCGCCGACCCCCGAGAGTTTCTCTGTGGTTCAAGGGGGGGAGCGAGCGGGCTTGGGCGCCGCTGAGGGCACCGGTCTGTGCGAGACGATCGATTACTTGCATCGACTACCTGACCTTCCTCGTCCGCCGCCAGCGGTGGAGAATCTTGGTCATCACCTTCGCGTGAACTCTCTGAACAAGACCTGAACCAGCTGCCTGAAGAGCATTTTGTCTCTCTCTCAGGTTGGTTTCAGCTACAGTTCAGTGTTAGTCGGCAATTATTGGGACAAGTTGAGTTGCCTGGTGAGGTTCTTGTGCGTGTCCTGGTCGTAGAGGATGAGAAGCGGTTGGCTGCGGGGCTGAAGAAAGGACTCGAGGCCGAAGGCTTTGCGACCGACGTCGCCCTCGACGGCACCGACGGCCTGTGGATGGCGCGGGAGCATCCCTACGACGCGCTTGTGCTCGACATCATGCTCCCGGGAGTGAACGGCTTCAAGATCTGTGCCACCCTCCGGGACGAGGGGGTCTGGACCCCCATCCTCATGCTCACCGCCAAGGAGGGTGAGCTCGATGAGGCCGAGGCTCTGGACACCGGCGCCGACGACTATCTAACCAAGCCCTTCTCCTACATCGTGCTCGTCGCCCGCCTGCGAGCCCTGATGCGGCGCGGTTCGAGCGAACGTCCCACCGTGCTGGAAGCTGGCGACCTGCGTTTGGATCCGGGTGCGCGCAGGGTTTTCAGAGGCGATGCAGAGATCGATCTCACCGCCAGGGAGATGGCGCTGCTGGACTTCCTCTTGCGTAACAAGGGCGAGGTTGTGTCCAAGCGCGACATCCTGGATCACGTTTGGGACTACGACTTCGATGGCGACGCCAACATCGTCGAGGTCTATATAAGGCGTCTTCGCAACAAGCTGGACCGGCCCTTCGAGCGCGACACGATCGAAACGCTCCGCGGAGCGGGCTACCGGCTGGCCCCTTGATGAAGGTCGAAGAAGTGCCCGGCTCCAAAGAGCGGTCGGGGATGCATTGGGAGTCGGTCCGGGTACGCACGACCGCGTTGGCGGTAGTCGTCGTGGGGGCGGCATTGATAGTCGCCGGAGTAACGATGGTCGTGCTCTTGCGCCTGCAGCTCACCGCCGACATCGAGCTGGCAGCTCTGCGCAGAGCCCAAGAGGTTGCAGCTCAGTACTCGCCGACCCGCAATCCGCCCGAACTTCTAACGGTGAGTGACGATGTATTCATACAGGTTGTGGACGTGCAGAGAGGGGTGGTGGCCGCCTCCAGCCCCAACGTGGTGGTCTCGAAGGCCATCGTGGAGCTGAAAGCAGGAGACGAGGCTGAGGTGATACCCGACATCACCGGCTTCGTTAAAGAGGAGGACGGGCCTTTTCTCGCCGTTGCGGTGGCCGCGGCGACCCCCAGCGGGAATTCAAAGGTAATAGTCGGTAAGACCCTCGAGCCCGTCGACGAGACGGTTCGAGCGGTGACCGCCCTCCTGCTAGGCGGCATTCCCCTGTTGCTGCTGGTGGTCGGCTCTGTGTCCATGCGCGTGGTGGGCCGGTCCTTGGCGCCGGTGGAGGCGATCCGCGACGAGGTCGAGAAGATCTCGAGCCGGGATCTGCACCGCCGCGTGCCGCAGCCATCGGGAGGCGACGAGATCTCGCGGCTCGCCACCACGATGAACGGCATGCTCGCCCGACTCGAGAATAGCCAGGCGCGCCAACGCCGCTTCGTCTCGGACGCCTCTCATGAGTTGCGCTCTCCGGTTGCGACGATCCGGCAGCATGCAGAGGTTGCGCTGGCCCATCCGGAGACTTCGAAGCTGGAGGAGCTGGCCGACATCGTTCTTCTGGAGAACGCTAGGTTACAGAGCCTGGTGGAGGACCTGTTGCTTCTGTCTCATGCCGACGAAGGCACGCTGGAGCTCCGCACCCAAGCGGTTGACGTGGACGACCTGGTATTCGAAGAGGCCAAGCGGCTGCGCGCCACGACGGAGCTGCGGGTGCGCACAAGCAGGGTCTCGGCCGGGCGAGTCTCCGGCGACCGAGAGCAACTGAACAGGCTGATTCGGAATCTTTCCAACAATGCCG
>JACDAL010000152.1 GCA_013695465.1 Actinomycetota bacterium
CTGGCCGCGTTTCAGGCGTTACGCTGCGCCTTCGATCCGGATCAGCTCGCCAACCCCGGCAAGGTGATGCCCTCCCCCCGCTTGTGCGGCGAGGTGCCGGGCCCCTACCGCCGCCATCCGCTGGAGCAGGCGGGTGTGGCGGAGCGGTTCTAGTGGTCACCTGAGTCTGGCCTTGGATACCAGAACCCCCTCGACCGCCGAGGAGATATCTGAGCTGGTTCAGGACGCAGCACGCGCCGGCTCGACCGTGCAGGTGAGCGGCGGCGGGACAAAGCTGGGCTGGGGTCCGCCGGTGGAGGCCGACTTCGAGCTGTCCCTTTCCGGCATGGATGAGGTGCTGGAGCACAACGAGGGCGATCTCACCGCGGTGCTGCAGGCGGGGGTCCCCCTGCATCGCGCTCAGGCCAAGTTCGCCGAGGCGTCGCAGATGCTGGCGCTGGACCCGCCGCTCGGAGAGCGCGGCGAGGCGACCATTGGGGGCATAGTTGCCGCCGCCGACCAGGGCCCTTTGAGACATCGTTACGGCCCCGTGCGCGATCAGCTCCTTGGCGTCACCCTGGTGCCGGCCGACGGCAGCGTCGTGCGCTCCGGCAGCAGGGTGATCAAAAACGTGGCGGGCTACGATCTAGCCAAGCTGTTCTGTGGCTCGTTCGGCACTCTGGGTGTTATCGCCGACGTCATCGTCAGGCTGCATCCGGCGCCGCGGGGCCCACTTACCGTCGTCGGACGCTCGGACGACGTGGGCTCACTCGCCACCGGCGCCTCCCTCCTCGCTCATCGCTTGTTCGAGATCGAGGCCCTGGACTTGTTCTGGGATCAAGGCTCGGGCGAGGTCCTCGCACTGGCGGCAGGCGGGGCCCCCGACAAGCAGGCGGCGGTGTGTGCGGCGGCGTTTTCAGAAGCTGGGCTCGAAGTTACGACCGAAGAAGGCCGGGAGCGTTGGGCGCGCCAGCGCTCCATGCAGAGGGCCGAAGAAGGTGCCGTGGTGCGGGTTTCGGGACTCGCGGCAGAGCTCGCGCGCGTCCTCCAACTCGCCCGGGACGTGGGGGCGAGTGCGGTGGGCCGGGCGGGGCTCGGAGTCAGTTGGCTGAGGTTGCCCGAGGCCCCCGCGGATGAACTCGTGGGTTCGATCGAGGAGATCCGCTCGTCCTTGCGCCCGTGGCCGGTCATGGTGCTGGACGCCCCCGAAGCGGTGCGCGCCAAGGTCGACGTGTGGGGCCAACAGGACAGGGGGGTTGTCGAGCTGATGAGACGCATCAAGCAGCGTTTCGATGGCGCCGGGATGTTCAAGCCCGGCTTTTTCGTGGGCGGCGTGTGATGGGCCGAGCCGCTACCGGTCAGCCCACCACGACCCATCCAAGCAGCCGCTTCGCCTTCGACGACAAGAGGCCCCCTGCTGCAGAGCTGATCGACGATTGCGTTCATTGCGGGTTCTGTCTGCCCACGTGTCCCACCTACGTACTTTGGGGCGAGGAGATGGACTCGCCCCGAGGAAGAATCGTGTTGATGAAGACGGGGCTCGAAGAAGCGAACGAGCTTTCCTCCGAGATGGTCACGCACTTCGATCGCTGTCTCGGATGCATGGCATGTGTGACCGCTTGTCCCTCAGGCGTGCAGTACGACAAGCTCATCGAGGCGACGCGCCCGCAGATCGAGCGCAATTACCGTCGCCCGGTGTTCGAAAGGATGCTTCGCAAACTGCTGTTCGCTACCTTCACGCACCCCGGCCGCCTGCGAATGCTGCTACCGCTTCTGCTATTGGCGCGCGCGCTCAGGATCGAGGACATGGTGCGGAGATTGCCTGCGCGCGCGCGTCTTGCGAGCTTCGGCACGATGCTGGCGCTGGCGCCGAAGGCCCCGGTGGGGGCCGCACTCAAAAGGCTGCCGGAGCACATGGCCGCACGCGGCACGAAGAGGGCCCGGGTGGGCCTCCTGCAGGGATGCGTTCAGAGGGTGTTCTTCTCAGACGTCAATCGGGCGACGGCAAAGGTGCTGGCCGCAGAGGGCTTCGAGGTCTTCGCGCCTGCGTCGGTGCGCTGTTGCGGTGCGCTCATGTTCCATACCGGCTATGAGGTCGACGCGCTGGTGCTCGCCAAGAAAATGATGGAAGCGTTCAAGGACTGCGACTACGTGGCGGTGAATGCTGCCGGCTGCGGATCTTCGATGAAAGACTACGGACACATCTTGGCGGATGATCCCGAGTGGGCCGAGCGCGCCGAGCGCTTCTCCCTCAAGGTGCGGGACGTGACTGAGCTTCTGTCCGAGTTCGAACCGGTCGCACCACGGCACGCACTCAACCTCAAGGTCGCCTATCACGATGCGTGTCATCTCGCACATGCTCAGAAAGTCCGTTCCGAACCCCGCAACCTGCTGTCCTCGATTCCGGGACTGGAGTTGGTGGAGCCGGCGGAATGGGAGCTGTGCTGCGGCTCCGCCGGTATCTATAATCTGCTTCAGACAGAGGCGGCAGAGGAGCTCGGTGTGCGCAAGGCCAAGAACCTCATCGCCACGACACCGGATGCCATCGCGGCCGGCAACCCCGGCTGCACGCTCCAGATCGCACGCTACCTCGAGCAAGCGGGCCGCGCTGTTCCCATCTACCATCCCACCGAGCTGCTACACGCGTCGATATTCGAACGGAGGCTTTGATGGCCGGCACTGAAGGTGTTGAGATTCGCGGCCCCGTCGAGGGCAAAGCCAAGGAGATCGTTACCGATGGGGCAGTGGCCTTTGTGGCCGGGCTTCATCGTGAGTTCGATAAGACCCGACAAGTGCTGCTCGAAGCGCGGCGGGCTCGGAGGTCGAAGCTCACCGAAGGCGAATCACTCGACTTCCTGCCTGAGACCGAGAGCGTGCGCCAGGGGGACTGGAGCGTGACCCAGCCTCCCCATGACCTGCAGGACCGGCGCGTCGAGATCACGGGACCGACCGATCGCAAGATGGTAATCAACGCTCTCAACTCCGGTGCGAGCGGCTTCATGGCGGACTTCGAGGACTCGAACTCGCCGACATGGAGCAACCTCGTTTCGGGTCAAGCCAACCTCATCGATGCAATCGAGAGGACGATCGACTTCAGCAGCGTTGAGGGTAAGGAGTACCGGCTCCACGAGGACGTTGCCACGTTGCTGGTTCGGCCGCGCGGCTGGCATCTGCCCGAGAAGCATGTGGTCGTGGATGGAGAGGTGATGTCGGGCTCGCTGTTCGACTTCGGCCTCTTCTTCTTCCACAACGCAAGGCGTCTGCTCGAACGAGGCAGTGGGCCCTACTTCTATCTCCCCAAGATGGAAAGCCATCTCGAAGCGCGGTTGTGGAACGATGTCTTCGATCTTGCTCAGGACGCGCTCGGAGTACCAAGTGGTTCGGTGAAGGCGACCGTGCTTATCGAGACAGTACCGGCGGCCTTCGAGATGGAAGAGATCCTCTACGAGCTGCGCGACCATTCCGCCGGGCTCAACGCAGGCCGCTGGGACTACATGTTCAGTATGATCAAGTGTCACCGGACGCGGCCCGAGTTCGTGCTGCCGGACCGCAACTCTGTGACGATGACTCAGCCGTTCATGCGCGCCTACACCGAATTGCTCGTAAAGTCGTGTCACAAGAGAGGCGCACACGCGATGGGAGGGATGGCGGCCTTCATCCCCAGCCGCAAGAACCTCGAGATAAATGACAAGGCTTTGGCCAAGGTCACAGACGACAAGAAGCGTGAAGCGACCGACGGCTTCGACGGCACCTGGGTCGCCCATCCCGATCTGGTGGAGATCGCGACCGAGGAGTTCGACGGCGTCCTCGGCGGACGCAGCAATCAGGTCGACAGGCAGCGCGATGATGTCTCGGTCACTGCCGAGGATCTACTCAATGTGAAAGCGACCGAAGGGGACATCACCGAAGAGGGGCTCCGCAACGACGTCAACGTCGGCATCCAGTACATCTCGTCGTGGCTCAGGGGCAACGGCGCCGCCGCCATCTACAACCTCATGGAGGACGCGGCAACGGCCGAGATCGCACGCTCCCAGGTGTGGCAGTGGGTTCATCACGGGGTGCGCCTGGAGTCGGGGACGCAGGTGACCGAGAGCCTGGTCAGAGAGATATCCCGAGACGAGCTCGACAAGGTCAGGCAGGAGGTGGGCGACGAGTTCTTCTACAACGAAGGCCGCCCCGACGAGTCACGGGAGCTGTTCGAGCAGGTCGCGCTGTCCGAGGACTTCGTGGAGTTTCTGACCATCCCCGCCTACGAGCGCCTGGACTGATTCACGAGTTGGCAGCCGGGACTGCGCGGTGGGAAAGCGGACCAAGGACCTCTGCACACAAGAAACTGTGGGTAGAAGCGGACCGAGGACGTTCGCACCGCGGCGTCATGGAGGGTTGCTCAGTTCACCGCACGGCTGCGGCGGCCTCCCAGGTGCGTAGTGAACCATCCGACTATCCGCTCGATGCGGTCGATGCGCCGGTCGGGGCGGCCGATGCCGGCGAGGTAGTGGGACTCGTCCGGGTACCGCACCATCTCGACCGTCC
>JACDAL010000165.1 GCA_013695465.1 Actinomycetota bacterium
GCGACGAGCTACACCCCATCCAGGAGGCGTTCCTGGAATCTGGAGCCGTGCAATGCGGCTTCTGCACTCCTGGGCTGATCGTTGCGACACACGAGCTGTTGGGGCGTAACCCCTCTCCCTCAGACGCACAGATAAGGGAAGCGCTCGCCGGCAACCTGTGCCGCTGCACCGGCTACGAGAAGATCCTCGACGCTGTTCGCCACGCGGCGCGAGCCTCACGCGCATGAGGACCGTCATCACCGGATGCTCGATGGCGACGATGGATGCGGCCGCCACCGAGTACGACTCCGGCCACATCGTCGTCGAGGGCAACCTCATAGCAAAGGTCTCGGCCGGGGAACGCGGTCACTCTGTGGGTGAAATGGTGATCGACGGGAGGGGCTGCCTCGCCACGCCGGGGCTCGTCAACTGCCACCATCACCTCTACCAGTGGCTCACGAGAGGCTTGTCACAGCAAGCGGACCTCTTCACCTGGCTGCGCCGGCTCTATCCGGTGTGGGCGCACATCGACTCGGACCTCGAGCTGATGGCCGCCCGCTCCGGCCTGGCGGCCCTGGCGCTGTCCGGCTGCTCGACCTCGACCGACCATCACTACGTCTTCCCCCACGGCGCCTCGGGGCTGCTCGAGGCAGAGATCGCCGCCGCTCAGGAGGTGGGGCTCCGCTTTCATCCCTGCCGAGGGTCGATGGACCTGGGCGAGTCCTCCGGAGGGCTTCCTCCCGATGTCGTCACCGAGGACCGAGACTCGATCCTGAGCGCGACCGAAGAGGCGGTGATGACGTGGCACGACCCCTCCCGGGACTCGATGCTGCGCATCGCCGTCGCCCCCTGCTCGCCGTTCTCGGTGACCTCGGAGCTGATGTCCGAGTCCGCGGAGCTCGCCCGCAAGCTCGGGGTGAGGCTCCACACCCATCTCGCCGAAACGGTCGACGAAGAGGACTTCTGCCGTGAACGGTTCGGCGTGCGCCCGGTCGAGTATCTCGAAGAACATGGGTGGGCGGCAGACGACGTGTGGTTGGCGCACTGCGTGCATCTGGCGCCCTCAGAGATAAAGAGGCTGGGGGCCGCGGGTGTGGGCGTGGCCCACTGCCCCAGCTCGAACGCCCGGCTGGGGGCCGGGATCGCGCCGGTGGCCGAACTGTTGGAAGCGGGGGCCGCGGTGGGGCTCGGTGTTGACGGCGCCGCCTCCAACGAGGCCGGGACGCTCGGGCCGGAGCTGCGCCAGGCACTCCTGTTAGCGCGCCTCCGGGGAGGCCCAGAGGCCATGACCGCTCGCGAGGCGCTGTCGCTGGGGACGATCCACGGCGCCCGCTGTCTGGGGCGAGCCGGTGAGATCGGCTCGCTCGAGGCAGGCAAGCTCGCCGACATCTGCCTGTGGCGCCTGGATGGGCTCGAGCACTCCGGGATCGAGGATCCCATCGCCGCGCTGGTGCTGGGCACAACCCCGAGAGTCGAGTGCCTCATGGTGAACGGCAAGGTCGTGGTGCAACAGGGTCGGCTCGTGACCGCGGATCAGGATGCGCTGGCGGTCGAGCTTCTGGGAGCGTCCCGCAGACTCCAGAGAGCGTTCACATGACCGGCACGCGCACGACACCGGCCCGGGTGGCCGGCGACCTGTTCAGCAGTGCCGTGCGCCCGGACGGAGTGCCGAAGGTCAAGGGCCAGTTCGCCTACTCCTCGGATCTGTGGGGCGAGAACATGCTGTGGGGAGCGACGCTGCGGAGCCCCCACCCGCGCGCCCGGATCAACTCCATCGACACCTCGGCGGCCGCAGCGATGCCGGGTGTGCGAGCGGTGCTGACCCACGAGGATGTGCCCGGCCGTAAGACATACGGGCTCGACATCTCGGATCAGCCCGTGCTCGCCTTCGATGTCGTCCGCTATCAGGGCGAGCCTGTGGCAATCGTCGCCGCCGATCATCCCGAGAGTGCCCGACGGGCGGCTCAGGCCATCGTCGTGTCCTACGAGGTGGCCGAGCCGCTGTGGGACCCGGAGCACGCCTTGAGCGAAGAGGCGCCTAGGCTGCATCCATCGGGTAACGTCGTGCGCCACGTCAAAATCCGCCACGGCGACGACGCCGCCACGGCGCCCGTCGTGGTCTCGGGCGACTACGAGGTGGGCATGCAGGACCAGGCCTTCTTGGGACCGGAGTCGGGCCTGGCAGTGCCGGACTCAGACGGCGGCGTCGACCTCTATATCTCTACGCAGTGGCTCCACGTCGACCGCGACCAGCTGGCCAGAAGCCTCGATCTGGCGGATGACAAAGTGCGCCTCACACTCGCAGGAGTCGGAGGCGCGTTCGGAGCGCGCGAGGACCTCTCGATCCAGGTGCACTGCTGCTTGCTTGCACTCAAGACGGGGCGTCCGGTCAAGATGATGTACTCACGAGAGGAGTCTTTCTTCGGTCACGTCCATCGGCATCCGGCCCGCATGCACTACGAGCACGGGGCAACCGAGGACGGCAAGCTCGTATACGTCAAAGCACGCATCCTTCTGGACGGCGGCGCTTACGCGTCGAGCTCGACCGCGGTGTGCTCGAACGCGGCCTGTTTCGCATGCGGACCTTACGAAGTCCCTAACGCAGCCATCGATGCGATCGTGGTCTACACCAACAATCCTCCGTGTGGGGCGATGCGGGGCTTCGGTGCCGTCCAGACCTGTTTCGCGCACGAGGCGCAGATGGACCTGTTGGCGAGCGAGCTCGGCATGAATCCCGTCGCGCTGCGCATGCGGAACGCGCTCGGCGAGGGGTCCGAGCTCATCACCGGTCAGCGAGTAGAGGGCCCTGCCCCCGTTGCAGAGCTGCTGGCATCCGTGCGTGACATGGATCTGCCACCGGCGCAAGATGAGAGTGCGCCCGCAGACATCCTCGAGCTTCCCGGAGGCGTCTCTAACTCAACCCACGGCGAGGCCGTGCGCCGGGGCGTGGGATTTGCCGTGGGTTTCAAGAACGTGGGCTTCTCCGAGGGCTTCGATGACTACTCCACCGCGAGAGTGCGGCTTCTTGCGGCCGGAGGTGAGGCGATCGCCGAGGTACACACGGCTGCGGCCGAGGTGGGCCAGGGAGTTGCGACCATTCAGGTGCAGATTGTTCGTTCGGAGCTCGGGGTCGCGCACGCCGTAGTGGTCCCGGCCGACACGAACGTCGGCTCGGCGGGCTCGTCGTCTGCGTCGCGCCAGACGTGGATGACCGGAGGAGCGGTAAAGGCCGCATGTGAGGCGGTACGCGAGCGCGTGCTGCTGAAGGCGGCCGCCCTCACCGGCGCAGACCTTGCCGGGCTGCGGTTGTCGAACGACCGAGTGGTATCCGAGGAAACGGACGTCGCGCTGGCCGATG
>JACDAL010000015.1 GCA_013695465.1 Actinomycetota bacterium
TTTAAAGGGGACGGAGGGGGAAGTGGACGAGAACAAGCACCGGCTGGACAACATTCGCAAGAGGTCGAGCGAGCTCGACAATCACCTAATCGATGAATACGCGGCTGGACGCATCAGCCGCCGGGGCTTCATTCGCCGCGGCACGGTCATGGGGATGTCGATCCCGCTCCTGTCCTTCATCGCCGCGGCCTGCGGCGGAGGTGGCGAAACGCCAAGCAGCTCGGGCGGGAACGCGAACACCGCCAAGCCACAGGCGGGAGGCGCCCTGCGGACTGGGATCGGTGTGCAATCGGGGGCTCTGGATCCCGTCACTGTGAACTTCGAAGCCGGCCTTACGGTACTGGGGCAATCGGGCGAGTATCTCGCCTGGTCCGACAAGAATCTCGAGCTTCAGCCGCGCATCGCAGAGAGCTGGAAGCCCAACGGCGACGCCTCTGTGTGGACTTTCAAGATCCGCCAGGGCGTAAAGTTCCACGACGGGACCCCGCTCACCGCCGAGGACGTGGCGACGAGCATCAATCTCCACGCCGACCCCGACAACGGTTCCAATGCCCTCTCGGTCTTCGGCACGGTCCTCAAGAAGGGCGCCGCCCAGGCGACCGACGACCAGACCGTCAAGGTCGAGCTCGAAGCTCCCAACGGCAACTTCCCCTACCTGGTCAGCTCCGACAACTACAACCTGATCATTCTGCCCAAGACCTACGACGGGGATTGGGAAAAGACGTTCATCGGAACCGGTCCGTGGAAGCTCGAAAAGTACACGCCTGAGGTCTCGGTCACCTTCACCAAGAACCCCGACTATTGGGACTCGAGCCGTCAGCCAGTCGCGGACACGAACGAGATCAAGTTCTATGCCGAGGAGCAGGCTAAGGTTCTGGGCCTCCAGGGTGGCGAAGTCGACATCATCAACAACTTCTCCGTCGTCGGAGGCAAGGCGCTGCTCACCGATCCCACCATCCTCGTGCTCGAGGTGGAGTCCTCTGCGCACCGTCAGGTACACATGCGCACGGACATACCTCCCTTCAACGACAAGCGCGTGCGCCAGGCGATGGCGCTCCTGATGGACCGCGTCGCCCTGGTCGAAGGTCTGTGGGAGGACAAGGCCAGCCTCGGCAACGACAGCCCCCTCGCCCCCGTCTTTCCCTCGACCGATACCAGCGTGGAACAGCGGGCGCTGGACGTGGCGCAGGCCAAGCAGCTCCTGGCGGATGCGGGGGCCGAGGACATATCGGTCGAGCTGAGGGGATGGGACGGCTTCGAGATGCCCGACCTCGCCGCCGTCATCAAGAACCAGGCTCAACAAGCGGGCATATCGGTCCAGCTCAACATCACCAACTCCACCACGTATTACGGAGAAGCTGTGTTCGGGGAGTCCCCGTGGCTCGACTCCAGCTTCGGAATCACCGAATACGGTCACCGAGGCGTCCCCAACGTGTTGTTGGACGCGCCGCTGACCAGTAACGGCGTGTGGAATTCCGCTCACTTCAAGAACAAGACCTACGACGGGCTGGTGGCCGATTACGTGGCGGCGCTGGACCTCCCAACCCAGAAGAAAGTCTCGAGCAAGATGCAGGAGTTGCTGCTCGACGAGGTACCAATCATGTTTCTCTACTTCTACTTCCACCTCGGAGCAACCAAGCAGAACGTGACTGGAGTGGAGAAGACCGGCATGGGACACATCGACCTAACCAAGACGGGGTTCACGGGCTGAGCAACAGGCGCCGGGGGCGGGGAGGGGCAGGCTATGAGAAGGTTTTTGCTGAGGCGGCTGGTGCTCGCGCTCGTAACCCTGTTCTTGTTGAGCATCATCGTGTTCGTGAGCGCTCAGGTGCTGCCCGGCAATGTGGCGCGCGCCATTCTGGGGCCGTTCGCCGATCAACGGGCCGTGACCGCGCTCAATAAGGAGCTCGGGGCCGACCGTCCCCTCGTGGTGCGCTATGGCACCTGGGTCGGGGGCTTCGTTCAGGGAGACCTGGGAGAGTCGTTCTCGACGCGCCGGCCGGTGTGGGAGGTCATTAAGCCCGCGCTGATCAACTCCGCCAAGCTGGCGGCGCTGGCGTTCGTCCTGGTGGTGCCGCTGGGAATTCTGGGAGGAGTGATAGCGGCTCTACGGGAAGGTCGGGTGACCGACCGGCTGATCTCCATTGGAGGCCTGTCGGCGACGGCCACGCCCGAGTTCGTGTGGGCGGTCGTGGTGATTCTGGTGCTGGCACTGTGGCTCAAGGTCCTGCCGGTCACCGCTGCGTTCCCCGCAGGCTCGGGGCCGCTGGTGCAGATCAGGTATCTGCTGCTGCCTGCGATCTGCCTCGTCTTCGTCCTGTTTGGGTATATCGCCCGCATGGCGCGTGCCGGAACGATCGAGGCACTCGGCGCCGACTACACCCGCACCGCAATCCTCAAGGGCCTGTCGCAACGTCAGGTCCTGACACGCCATGTCCTGCGTAACTCGTTGTTGCCGACCATCGCGGTGATCGCCACCCAGGCCGGTTACCTGATCGGGGGCCTGGTGGTGCTGGAGGTCATCTTCAACTACCAGGGCATCGGACAGATCCTGTTCCGGGCCGCTGAGCAAAAGGACTTCCCTCTGTTACAGAGCGCCGTGCTACTCGTCGGCCTGGTGTACCTGCTCGCCACCCTTGCGGCCGACATCCTCTACTCGATCCTCAATCCCCGCATCAGGCTGCAGGGCGAGTCATGACCACTTCCGCAGAGAACCTCGCGCTCGCCGACCAGCCTGCACAGGCGCCCGTCCAGTCAGAGGAGCAGAAGGCCCAGCGCGAGCGCCTCAGACTCCTCGGGCGTACGCCGACCTTCATCGCCGGGGCAGTGATTCTGGGTGTATGGATCTTCTCCGGCCTGTTCGGCGACATCGTCGCTCCCCACAGCCCCTTCCAAGACGACCTTTTGGACAAGCTCGCCGCCCCCTCAGCAGAGCATTGGTTCGGAACCGATCGCCTCGGGCGAGACATCTTCTCGAGGGTACTGGTGGGGGCGCGCGACATCCTCATCGTGGCTCCGCTTGCCACTCTGGTGGGGACCGTGTTGGGCACCGCCATCGGGCTCACGGCGGGCTACTTCCGGGGCGCGGTCGAGGAGATCATGATGCGAGTGATCGACGCCTTCTTGGCCATCCCCCTCGTCATCATCGGGCTTCTCGCCTTGGTGGCGCTGGGACCCTCTCGAGTAACGGTCATCGCCGTAATCGGGATCGTGTTCGCACCAATTATCGCCCGCACAGTGCGGGCCGCAGTACTGGCAGAGCGAGAACTCGAGTACGTCGCCGCGGCGACTCTGCGCAACGAACGGGCGCCCTACATCATGTTCGCCGAGATCCTGCCCAACGTGATGGCACCGGTGCTGGTTGAGTTCACAGTACGGCTCGGCTACGCCATCTTCGCCATCGCCACGCTGTCGTTCCTCGGCTTTGGTATCCAGCCCCCGGCTCCGGATTGGGGGCTCCAGATCTTCGAGCACTACGGGCTGATCTCGGGAGGTTTCTGGTGGCCCGTGCTCTTTCCCGCTCTGGCGATCGCCTCCTTGGTGATCGGCGTGAACCTCGTCTCCGACGGCGTCACGCGGGTGTACGAGCGATGAGCGACTCGACGAACACCGCTACTCCGGCCCTCGAGATCAAGGACCTCGAGCTCGCCTACCGCGTCCGGGGAATCGATCGCAGAGTGCTGCGGGGCGTCTCCTTCACTATCGGAAAGGGCGAGTCCTTCGGTCTTGTGGGCGAGTCGG
>JACDAL010000016.1 GCA_013695465.1 Actinomycetota bacterium
TGCGTGTGATGGAGGACGCGGGTCTGAATGTGCCCAGGAGCTATGGAATTGCTGAGATCACCCCAGAACGGGAGTATCTGCTCGTCACCTCTTTCGTGGACGGAGCAAAGGAGCTTTTGGACGCGGAGGTTGACGACGAGGTTATCGACGATGGTCTGAGGGAAGTAAAGGCGCTCTGGGATGCCGGCGTTGCCCACCGGGACATAAAGCCCTCCAACGTGCTCGTCCGGGGGAGCAAGGTCTATCTCATCGACGTCGCCTTTGGGGAGGTGCGTCCGTCGCCGTGGCGGCAGGCCGTCGATCTCGCGAACATGATGCTCGTGCTTGCTTTCCGATCAAGCCCCGAGAGGGTCTACGAGCACGCGCTCAAGGAGTTCAGCCCCGAAGAGATAGCCGAGGCGTTCGCGGCTACTCACAGCGTCACGATGCCCAGCCAATCGCGAAACTTCCTCCGCAAAGCCCAGCCCGATCTGATCGCTCGCTTCCGCGAGCTCGCTCCCAAGAGCAGACCGGTAGCGATCCAACGCTGGACTTGGCGGAGGATCGGGCTGACTCTGACGGTTTTGCTTGTGACATTACTCATGATCGGCATCACCATCGGAAATCTCGGCGGTTTTGGTCTCTTCTCGGCGCCTGCCGTTGCGATCCGTCGTGCTCCCGATTGCCAGAGGCCGGAGGATCAGGTGATGCTGATGGCGCAGTCGGTGGAAACTGCGTCACGTATTCCCTGTCTCGACTCTCTCCCGGTGGGATGGAGCTTCGACTCTCTCTACGTTCGGGATGGCTCGAGCAGGTTCTTGTTGAGGCATGACCGCGAGAACACTCGCCCTGTGACCGTGTCCCTCTCACCCAGTTGTGAGACTTCCGGCGCCAGCGAAGTGCCGTCGGACGAGGAGGGGACACGCCGCTTCGAGAGGATAAGGGCAATCGGCGATGTGTTCTCGGGCGACCGGATCTACACCTTCGAGGGCGGCTGCGTGCGGTACGAGTTTGATTTCGTCAACTCTCGCAGCGCATCGCTGGCCAACGAGGTGTCGCTGGGCCTGGGGTTTGTCTCCCGTCCCCAGCTCGAAAAAGTGATCCGCGATATTTCCGACCTCGACCTCTGAGGGTGCCGGAGCAAGCATGACTCTGGACACATCAAAGGAGTCACCTAAATCTCGTCGAAGCATTGCCTCACACCGAAAGCGCCATGCCCTCCACGTGGCCGTGGCGCTTTCGGTGCTGTTGCTCACCGCCATTCCCGTGCGGCGACCGGTCGGCGTGTGGGAAGCGAACATGTTTGACGCCATCAATGGACTGCCGAATTGGTTGTTTGCGCCCGTCTGGCTGGTGATGCAGGCCGGCAACCTCTTGACGGTCACCATTGTGTCTTTCGTCGCTCTCTTCGCTCGGCGAATTCGACAGGGCCTCGATCTTGCCGTCGCGGGGGCCTCGGCTTGGCTCCTGGCCAAGGTTGTGAAGGAGCTTTCGGGCCGCCCACGGCCGGCGGCGATCTTCGAGGATGTCATCGTCCGTGGCTCTCCGGCCGCCGGCAATGGATACGTTTCAGGTCACACAGCCGTCGCCGCAGCCCTGGCGGCGGCCGTGACCCCTTACCTCAGCCGCAAGTGGCAGGTGACGGTGTGGGTCATCGCCGCGCTTGTGGGCTTCGGCCGCATTTATGTCGGCGCCCATCTCCCTCTGGATGTGTTCGGGGGCATGGCCATGGGATGGGCGATAGGATCGATCGTGCACGTCCTACTGGGGGAGCCGGCGCGCGGTGAAAACAAGCTCACCAACCCCACGAGTTAGGAGCTCGCGCCCCAAGTTTGGGCTGGGTGCTATCAGCATCCTCGTCGCCCTTACTGTGCTGATCCTCACGGGCATGCACGTAGACGGCAATTATGCTTCCGACGCCGAGCGTGCTGTGTTTCGATTCTTCAACGGATTCCCGTCGGTGATCTACTGGCCCGCCTGGGTCGTCATGCAGCTCGGCAACTTGATCGCTGTGCCCGCGGTCGCAATTATTGCATTGCTGTTCAGGCGTTATCGACTTGCTATCGCGGCTCTGATAGTTGGGGTAGGGAAGTGGTACTCGAGCCGGTTGCTGAAGGACGTCTTCCTCCGCGAGCGGCCGGCCAGCGTCCTCTCGGACGTCGTGCTTCGCGACGCCCCCGCAGCGGGTCAGGCTTTTGTTTCGGGCCATGCCGTAATTGCGGTCGGTTTGGCGGTGGTGGTTCATCCTCACGTTGCACGCAAATGGCAAGTCGTAGTCTGGGCCACAGCGTTGCTCGTCTGTGTTGCGCGCGTGTATGTGGGGGCGCACCTTCCTCTCGACGTGGTGGGGGGAGCGGCTGCCGGCTGGGCCATCGGCACGGCGGCCAACTTGGTCACAGGTCTGTTCGCGCGAAGGAGGGCTTGAGCCGACGGAGCTCTCTCTGCCACAGCAGGTAGGAGATCGCTCCGATGGGAATTGGCAGAACGAAGGTGAGAAGCCGGTAGATCAGTATCGCTGCAACGACGAGAGCCTCCTCGCCTCCGGCCGCCACCAGAGTGGCGGTCAGCCCTAGCTCTACGACCCCCAGGCCGCCGGGAGTAATCGGTACGGCCGAGAGGAGCCGAACGAAGGCGAACGACGCCAGGGCTTGCTGCCAGCTGACTGCATCGTTCGACACCCCCACGTGGCGCAGCGCCAAGAGAAGAACGAGGTAGAGGGTGATATGGCTGATCACTATGGCCACGGTCAATGCCGCCCACTGCGTGCGTAGGAGCGCAATGATTCTGCGCCTGAAGTCGACCGCCGCCGTAGACCAGTCTGGCCTGGGGGAGCGACCGAGGACACGGGCCAGGAAAGAAACCAGCGCCCCAAGACGTCGCCCCACTACGGAGGCGCCCCGCTCGCTACGAAGGATCATAGCGAATGCAAGGATTGCTCCCACGAGTATCCCCAGGCCGATCACGGAGACGGCGACGAGACCGCCGTTTGCCTGCCCCGCGATCGCCAAGAGCGCCAGCGCAACGATCGGCATGCCCAGCTTCGCAAAGGTGTTCCAGGTACCCGTGAGGGTAAGGGAGATGGCGATGTCGGGTGGAGCAAAGCCGTAGGAAACGTACATGGCGCTCTGCAAACCTGCCCCCAGCGCGGCCCCACCGGGAAGTGTGTTGGTGATTGCGGTCGAGGTCTGGGTGATCTTGAGCGCCTGCCCGGATCCGAGCCCCGGCCTTGCCGACATTTCGACGAGAACATAGGTTGCCTGGTTCCAGGCGGCCAGGGCAGCAAGGGTCGCTAACTCCAGCCACGTCATCGCTCGGATAGTCGCCCACACTTCGCCGAAGTCCACGATGCGGGGCAGGAAATAGACAAAGATCACGCCTACCACTCCGAGGGCGACTACGACCTGCGCTACTCGCGCCGGTTGGAGCCCTCTCTTCCTTGCCGTCTGGTCTTGTCTCAGGAGAAGTCCTTCATCCGGGAGCCGATCCGAGCACGACGATCATGGCCGACTGCTCGGCTCCGCCCAAGGGCCGAGCGCAGGGGATCCATTCGGTGGCACAATGCCCTCGACGGTACAGAAGAGACGAGGAACGGGAAGGGGCGCGGTATGGGTAATCCCGTGGTTCATTTCGAGATCGTTAGCAAGGAGGGCGGCAAGCTACAGAGCTTCTACTCCGAGGCCTTCGGTTGGAAGATCGACGCCGACAATGCCATGGGCTACGGGATGGTCGAAGCCGAGGGTGAAGGGATCGGTGGGGGTGTCGCCAACGCGCCGGGTGACTATCCGGGCCACCTCACCTTCTACATCCAGACCGATGATCTGGAGGGAACCTTGGCTCGCATCGAGGAGCTCGGCGGTGAGACGGTGATGCCGCCGGACTCGGTCGGAGACGGCACGACAATCGCTCAGTTCAAGGACCCCGGGGGCAACATGGTGGGCCTCGTCAAAGGAATGTAAGCAGGTC
>JACDAL010000142.1 GCA_013695465.1 Actinomycetota bacterium
GAGTGAGGAGTGACGCCATCAGCGTCGCAGTCGTAGGCGTGGGTGGAGTGAGAGGCTTCTTTGGCGGGACCCTCTCCCGCTCAGGAGAGGACGTCGTCTTCGTGGGCGCGCTGCAACTCTTGAAGCGCTCCGAGAGCGAGGATTGCGAGTCGACAGCATCAGCGGAGATTTCGTGATCTCGGGCTCTCGCGTCACTGACGATCCATATTCTGTGGGCGAGGTCGACGGGCTCGCCCGTGCCAGGGGCGTCCACCTGGAACTCGATGCCGTGGCCTCCGGCATGGCGTTGCTCGCAAAGTTCGAGCCGGGAAGCACGTCGCCATTCGGAGCTCGAGCATCTCACCGGCGCGGTCGTGCGGCTGGCGGGAGAGGCCGGCGTGAGGCGCCGGTTAACGAGTTTACGCGGCCCTTCTGCCCTCGAGCGAGCCGCCCGGGCCTAGCAGAAGCGTCTTCGTAGGAGACTTCGCGCCGATTCGGGCCGCCCCCTAACCATGTCAGGGGCGGCCATGTCAGGGGCGGTGGCCGCCTAAAGCCGTGCCACGACCTCCTCGGCCATGGCCAGGGCGTGCTCGTAACCGACCCCCTCTCCCGAGAGCGGACCGACTTCCTTGAAGCCCCCGTAGACGGCGTGGCCGGCCTGCATCCAGAAGCAGTCGACGGCGACGAACCCGGCCTGCTCGAGCCACTGGAGCTGGTGGTAGAGAGGCGACGGTTTGTCGCTTTCATCTGGGAAGTAGAAGTGGTTCCAGCGGGTCTCGACGAAGCGATCGAAGCCCCCGCCGCCGCCGGCCTGCTCCCAGGCGCTGCGATCCCAGGTTAGCGCGAATAGGTCCCTCGCCTGGGGCACCTGGGGCTCCACCAAGTCGGCAATCAGCAGCGCCCCCCGCCCGGACAAGCGGCCATGCAGGCGTTGGAACAGGTGCTTTTTCGCGGGTCCGTCGAGGTGATGGAAAGCGAGGCTCGAGAGCACGCAGCCGGCGCCCTCGACGAGCTCGATCCAATCGGAGGAGCTCAGCTGGAATTTAGCCCTGGTCGCCCGCTCTCCGGCCGCCCTGAGCGTGTCGCGGGCAGTGTGCAGCATCGCCTCTGAGCCGTCCAGAGCCAGCAGCGACGCATGGGGGAAGCAACTCATGATGGTGGCGCCGAGTGCGCCCTGCCCACATCCAAGGTCTACTGCGGTGAATGCCTCCTGGGCCGAGAACGGAACCAAGCAGGTGAGTGCTGCAATCTGCTCGGCTCGGCCCGGCACCGCCACCGGCGCCAGGTCGGAGTAGGTTCGTGAGTCCTCCTCCGCCCATTCACCATTGCCTGACTTATCTATGGTGAAATCTCCCATCTTTCGCTACCGTGAGCCGGAGTCACCAACCGCTGAAGCGTAATCTGCCTATTGCAGCACTCCTCCGAGAGTGTTACAAGGGTGTATATGGAGTGTAAACTATGGATCGGAGTGAGCGGCCCATGAGCCAGCGCAACGAGGTAGCCGCCCCAGCAACCGCGGGCGGCAGCACGGCCACGCTCGGCGCGTCCGAGCCGGAGCGATCGCCTGCAGCACGGGCGCTTGGAATCCTGTGGTGGGTGCTTCGCTTCGGGCTCGCCCTGTTCCTCTTCGTCGGCGCTCTGCAGCTCATGAAGACGGGTGCCAGCGGCCTCGACGTCCTTCAGGACAAAGGCCTGCTCGTGCGCAACCCGGGCTCCACACTGGGGCTCGGCTGGATCGGCGCTCTGTTCGTGCTCTCAGGTTCCCCCATTGCGGCGACCTCGCTGACGCTGGTTGCGGCCGACTCGATCACCGAGATCCAGGGCTTCACGATGCTGACCGGCTCCCGTTTAGGCGCTGCCTTCGTGGTGCTGGTGGTCGCAGTCGTTTACGCGCTTCGCAGCGGCAAAGGGGGCCGGCTCCGGCCGGTGGCCACCGCCGTGACTGCACTGACCACGACAGCACTCATCTACGTGCCCGGAATGTTGCTCGGGGCACTGCTGCTCAACTGGGGCCCTTATCACTCGCTCGAGCTTCACTTCCCGGGCCAGTTCGGGGACCTCATCGATCTCGTCTACGGCGGCCTACTGACGCGTGTGGAGAGCCTCCCGGCAGCGGTCGTGTTCCTCGGGGCGCTCGCCGTGCTGCTGTGCTCGATGAAGCTGATCGACAGCGTGATGCCCGACCTCGACACGGACCTAAAGAGCCGCCGCCTTCAGTGGGTCAGCCAGAAGTGGCCCATGTTCGGCCTCGGCTGCCTGGTGGCGCTCATCACGATGTCGGTCTCGGTGGCGCTCACGATCCTGGTCCCTCTGGTGGCCAAGCGATACGTCAAGAGGGAGGACATCCTTCCCTACATCATGGGAGCGAACATCACCACGCTCGGAGATACCATGCTGGCGGCTTTCGCCCTGAACTCCCCGGCGGCGGTTCGCATCGTGTTGGCCTCCATGATTTCGGCAGCCGCCCTCAGCGTGATCCTGCTGACCTTCTTCTACCCTCAGATGCGGATGCTCGTCTGGAGGTTCCAGCGGCAGGTGACTCTGAGCAAGCCCAGGCTTGCGAGCTTCACCGCCGCTCTCTTCCTGGTGCCGCTGAGCATCATCCTGATCTCGGGTCTCGTCTAGGCCGTTTCCTGAACAGGTAAGGGCCCCCCGGGAGCCTCCTACCATGGAGCATGCTCTCTCGCCTGTCGGCGTGGCCTCCACTACTTCTGCTTGCTCTGGCTGCATGCACAGGGCCTGCCCCTGAAAGCTCGAGGCAGCCGTCCGATCGTCCCGACCGTGGCGAGCCCGCCGCGGCGGCGTGCCGGGACCCCGTCGTTCTCCCTCAGCCCGACCCCGACCGACCGCGCTATCGCCTGCGGATCACCGTTCGCCCCGAACCAGGGGTGGTCGCCGGGCGCCTGAGAGTGGCCTTCACGCCCGACCTTGCTACGGACGAGCTTGTGTTTCGTCTGTGGCCCAACGGACCACGGCAGGCGGGCGCAGGGACCCGGCTCGAGGTCGGGCGGGTCGAGAGCGAGGGGCGGCGCCTCGACGCGCGGCTCACGGACCCCACCACTCTGGAGGTGGATCCCGGCCCCCGACTGGGGCCCGGTGAAACCATCGAGGTCTCGTTGCCGTGGCGGCTCGAGCTTCCAGGTCCCTCCTTCGACCGCATCTCATCGGACGGGACCTCTCTTCGGCTGGGCTCCTTCTTCCCTCTGCTGGCGTGGCAACCGGGGGCCGGTTGGCTCCGGGATCCACCGTCCACGTCGCTGGCCGAGACCTCGGCCTCGCAGGTGGCCGACTTCGACGTCAGCCTGCGGCTTCCCCCGGGAGTCGAGGCCCTCGCCACCGGTCGTGAGGTGTCCCCGGGGCGTTGGCGCGCACGGGCGGTGCGCGATTTTGCCCTCGCCACCGGGCGTTTCGATACCGCTACCGCCACGGCCCGGGCGCCCGAGCCGGTGCGAGTGATCGTGGGGGTGGACCGAGCCGTCGGCGAGTCGCCCGAGCCCTACCGCAACGCAGCGGTGCGGGCGCTGGAATCCTTGGCCGCGAGATACGGCCCCTACCCGTGGCCGAGCTTCAACCTCGCCATCACTCCCGGGCTGGCGCACGCAGGCATCGAGTACCCGAGCTTTGTCATGCAGGGAGAGGAGACGCTGGGCATCGTCACCAATCACGAGGTCGCCCACCAATGGTTCTACTCTCTGGTGGGAAGCAACCCCGCCCGCGAGCCGTGGCTCGACGAGGGGCTGACTACCTACGCCCAGTCGCGCATCGACTCTCAGATCGACCTCTTTGCCTCGGAGCCCGTTCCCGTCCCGGCCCGCAATCGCCTCGGCGCCGGGATGCGCTATTGGGACGGCCACCAGGATGTCTATTTCCAGGGCGTCTACGCGCAGGGAGTCAAGGCACTCGCCGCCGTGGGCCCGCCGGACGTCATCGATTGCGGGCTGCGCCGCTACGTGAGCGCCAATGCCTACTCGATCGCAGATTCCTCGGACCTGATCCGGGCGCTGGAGGCGGAGGCAGCGGGGGCCGGGCGCATCCTCGGGCGCTTCGGAGTCCGCTCCTAGCCACTCCCGAGACGCGGAGCCCACTCACCGAAGCTTTGGCCTAATTAGACCCAGAAAAGCTGGTTTTGCCACAAACCTAGGGGTATGCGGCCGGCGATTTGACTCCCAGCAACTTCCTTATTAGGGTCGCCACTCGGAGCCCGTGGAGGGCTCCTATTGATTGGGGCCGGTGACGGCTTCCACTTGATTTGCTTGTATCGAGCCTCTGGGGGTTCCTTTGAAGTCCAAGCTTTGCGTCTTACTCGCGGCCGCCGTTTGTGTCGCGCTACTGACCGCTCCTGCCCTTGCCGCGGCCCCCAGGGTGCTGTGGGGCCGCTCGACCTATTACGCGTCACGCTACGTCGGCCAGACCATGTCTTGCGGCGGTCGCTACCGCCACCGCAAGATGATCGCCGCGGTCGATCTGACGGTGCCCATGAAGTGCGGCAAGACCTTGATGGTCAAGAATCGGGCGAACGGGCGCAAGATCGCCGTCACCGTTGCCGATCGCTGCTCCTGCCCAGGCCGTACCGTCATCGACCTCTCACGGCGTGCAGCCCGGAAGCTGCGCTATGTGAGCGCGGGTTGGGCGCGAGTGCGGGTCAAGGTGATGCCGTCGACCTAGCGGCGCCGGGTGGTCGTTAAATGCTGCTACAGGTCATCTGACGCTCGGCAAGGTGGCTAGTAGTCGACGGGAACGGACTTCACCGCAGCCGGCATTGCCCCCAGCACACCCTGTAACTGCATCAGCTTCATGATGTTGCCGGAGATCTTGAGCTTGCCCTGCATGTAGGCCTGGGTGGCCCCTATCTCCCCCCGGCTCATCGCCGTTGCGGTCTCATAGCTCTGCTCTACGGTGGCGTCCGGTTTGGTGAGCTCGCCTAACGCAACCGACGCGTCGCCTTCCTCGAGAGCGAAGTAGTACTTGATCTCCCCTTCCGGTGCGTCCTTCACCACCTGCTGGAGACCCACAGACTTCGAGCTCGCGGCGCTTCGGAACTCGGGTGAGGAGTTGAGGGCAGCGCCGATCTGCTCGGCCCACTCCTGACTAAGAAACTTTACCCCCACTTTTTTCCTCCTCATCCCCGCCAATGCCGCGCAGGAAAGATACCGTCTAGGAGGATGGATCGGAGTGAAGCGGCGAACACCCGCCCGAATGGACCGGAGCCGCCCATTCCCCGGCCCGCCGCCACGATCGTGCTCCTCAGAGACTCTCCGGGTGGCTTGGAGGTCCTGCTCACCATCCGGCCCCCTCATCTGTCATTTATGGGCGGCGCCACCGTGTTCCCCGGCGGAGCGGTGGCCGGCGCCGACCGTGACCCGCGCTGGGAGCAGGCCTCGGTGCTCGGCCGGGAAGAGGCCGGAGCGGGTCTGGAGCTTTCCGGGGGTGATGCCCTTGCGGCTCGCGTGTGCGCTCTGCGCGAGGCCTTCGAGGAGGTCGGCTGGATCGTCGGGGAGGGGCCGCATGAGCGACTTGAGCGCGCCGACGGCGAAACTCCCGAGCGTTTTCTAGAGCGCTGCCTCGAGCTGAACATCCGGCTCGGCACGGAGCTGCTTCACCCGGCCGGGAGATGGGTCACACCTCTGGGCTCTCCGGTGCGCTTCGACGCGCAGTTCTTTTTGGCGTCCGTCGACTCGGCGTGGGAGCCGAGCCCTGATCAGCGTGAGGTGGCGGGATGCCGCTGGAGCACTCCGGAATTGGCGTTGGAGGAACTTGCGGGGGGCCGCGCGATCATGGCGCCGCCCACCATCGAGATGTTGCAGCGGATCCGGTCGCAGCCCTCCGTTGAGTGGGCGCTGTCCTCCTCCCGAAGGAGCAACGCGCGCTCCCAAGTCCTCGCCGCTCGCTTGTCCCCGGTAGTCGAGGTCGTCCTTGCTCCCAACCCCGGCCTGATGACGGGCCCGGGGACGAATACCTACATCGTGGGTTCGGGTCCCGTGTGCGTGATCGATCCCGCCGTCTCGGACGACTCCTACCTGGCGACCGTGGAGGGAGTCGGCGCCATAGCGATGATCGCCGTCACGCACCGTCATCCCGACCACGTCGGCGGTGCGGCCGAGCTTGCCCGGCGCTGCGGCGCGCCGGTGCGTGCCTTCGGCTCAGATCCGGCAGGAGACACCCCGGTCGAACCGCTGCGTGGGGGAGAAGCTCTTGCAGTTCCCGGGGCGACGTTGCGCTGGATCCACGCTCCCGGGCACGCTTCCGACCACGTCTGTTTTTTGCTGGAGGGGGCGGCGAGCTTGTTCTCGGGCGACAACATCCTTGGCGAGGGCACCGCAGTGATCTCTCCTCCCGACGGTGACATGGGCGCTTACCTCGCCACCCTCGAGAGACTCCGCGAACTCGATCTCGATCGCATTTATCCCGGTCACTTTCGCGCGCTGGACGGTGGTTCGTGGGTAATAGACCGCCTTCTCGAACATCGCGCACTGCGCGCCGAAGCGATCCTTGATTTGCTCAAAGCCAGACCTCTTCGTCCCGAAGAGATCGTTAGCGTCGTCTACCGCGACGTCTCCTCCGAGCTTCACTTCCTGGCCGGTCGGACGGTCGTGGCGCATCTCGAGTTGCTCGAAAGGCAGGAGCGGGTGGCAAGAACCGACGAGGGGTGGTGCTTGGCCGGCGTCGAAGGCAGAGGATGACACCACTTAGTCGCTCACGAGAGATCTTGTTCGGCTTCCCCGAGATCGACAAGGGAAGCCGCGACTGGATCCGGCGCGTCGCGGAGCTGGGCAGCTGGGGTGCGCTTGCGGTCGTTCTGTCGCTGGTCTTGCTCAGCGGACTGCCGCCGGTACGCCTCGCAATCGCTCTGGTTCTCCTTGCGGCCTCCGCACTGTGGACGCCAGCTTTGTTCCGCGGTCTGCTGCTGAAAACGACCCGGCCCTCGTGGCAGATCGTGGCCGCCCTGGTGTTCTCGCTGGCGCTTGCCTCGGGCCTGTATGCGACCCTCCGGGGCGCGGTGCCGACGGCCCAGCTCGTGTTCGTCCCCGTGGTCGCCATCGCAGGGCTTCTCACCGGTCTGCGGGTCGGCCTCGCAACCGGCGTCTCAGGCGCGGTGCTCTACGCGGTTATCGCAGAGCTCACCGGGGCCCGTCCCAGCTCCATCGGGGTGGCCGTGGTGCTGGGAGTCTTCGTGCTCTCGGGATCGATTGCGGGGCTCCTGGCCGAGGAGCTGCGCTCCCACTACCGAGGTGAGCAACACGAGCACAGGCTCGCGACTGCCGTGCGCCACCGCCTGCTGGCGGTTCTCGATGCAGTCGACGAGGCAATCGTGTTTCGCGACCGACAGGGGGCCGTGCGGGTGATCAACCGGCGAGCCGCCGACCTCTTCGAGGTCGACCCGGACGATTATCTCGGGACGCCGGCGGTCGAGCTGCTGCGTCAGGTGGCGCGGCGGACCGAGGATCCCGAAGGCTTCATGGAGAGCTTTCAGGAAGTGCGCGACGACCCCGAGCTCGAGATGCGCCTCTCGATCGAACAGCTCCTACCCCAGCGACGGCGCTTGCGGCTTTACTCGGGACCGGCGCGCGACGACTCGGGGCTACTGGTAGGGCGCATCGACGTCTACACCGACGTCACCGACGCGGTGCGGCGCGCCGAAGAGATAGAGCAGCTCTACGAGCAGGCCCGCGAGACCGCGGAGAGCTACCAGCGCGGGCTCCTGCCGGACGCGATCCCCAAGCTTCCGCGGGTGAACCTCGTGGCTCACTACCTGGCCGCACGGGGCCGGCGGGCGGTGTGCGGCGACTTCTACGATTTCGTGACCCTGCCCGGCGGCCGCATCGCGGTGGTCCTCGGCGATGTCTGCGGGATCGGGCCCTCCGCCGCCAACGATGCCGCGTTCACCCGCTACACGCTCCGTTCGTTCGTTACCGAGGAAGCGGACCCGGCTCGGCTGATGAACAGGCTCAATTCTCACGTCGGGCGCAACCTGAGCCAGGACAGGTTCGTGCGCCTGCTCCTGGGCGTGCTCGACCCCGAGCGGGCAGGCCTCGAGTACATCAACGCGGGACACGTGCCGCCGCTCATCTATCGCTCAAGCAACGGCCGCGCGGAGTGGCTCAGCGAGGGCGAGCTCGCCCTGGGGTTGGACGATCGCGCTGCCTACCGCTCGGAGACCGTCGATCTTCAACCCGGCGACATGCTCGTGTTCTATGCCGATGGAGTCACCGAGGGCATGCGCAAGGGACGTGTCTTCGGACAGGCCAAGCTGCAGGACCTCGTCGAGGAGTACGGGATGGGCACGCCCGGCGAGCTCGTGCAGGCGATCCGCAGGGCGGTGGAGGCGTGGGCGCCCGCGGACGAGCTCCGAGACGACGTCGCGCTGCTCGTGTGTCAGGTGGTACCGGACACGGCCATTGCCGAGCCGACCCGGGAGCTGCTGCTCCCGAACGAGCCGGCGAGGGCCAGGGAGCTGCGCAACTTCGTGGCCGGCTACCTGGCCGACCTGAGGGCGCCGATCGAGGTCACTCAGGAAATCGTCATCGCAGTCGGGGAGGCCGCCTCGAACGCCTGCAAGTACGGCCGGCGGCCGGACGGGCGGAGCGAGATCCGGGTCCGCTGCTCGCTCGAAGGATCAGATGTAGTGATCCTCGTCTCCGACGACGGTCCGGGCATCGACCTCGATTTCGTGCGCCAGAACGGGCTCCCCGACCGCTTCTCCTCCGGGGGCCGGGGGATGTTCCTGATGAACCAGCTCATGGACTCCGTAGAGTTCGAGAGTTCCGAGCGCGGCACCACGGTCCTTCTCAAGCGGGCTTTTCGCACCCCTCTGCCGGTCCCTGCTCCCTGAGCCGCCGAGGTCACACGGGATGCAGCGGGGGCTTGCCGTCCTCTCGCAGGAGGTCCATGGGCTCCATGCAGTGCCGAGGTGGGTTATCCCGGGCAGCCTTGTCGACCTTGAGCTCGAGACCGCACATC
>JACDAL010000185.1 GCA_013695465.1 Actinomycetota bacterium
GGGGCTCAGCTCCCGAAGGGGGCGACGCCCACCTGCTCCGGCCCACGCCCCTGAAACTCGGTCCGGAAGTCGTCGATGGCGGTACGCGAGTAACTCTCGCACGACTGCAGGTTGCGCCACCCGGACAGGGAGTAGTCGAAGCCCGAGTCGAGGCCCTCGAAGGGAGCCGCCAGCAGGGGCTCGACGAAGCCTGCGCGCTGCGCCCTGCTGTTGGCATCCTCGACCAGCGCCTGGATCCCTTCGACCGCGGAAGCGGAGGCTTGCGGGTCGTACCAGATCACTAATTGGCCGTGCTCGAGGTTGTGCAGGAGTTGCTCCGGCTCGAGCGGGTTGGGATAGAAGCCGGGGTCCGCCGGAGTGCCGTAGTGGGGGCCGGAGGTGGGCGGGGTCGAGTTGTAGGGGTCGTGCTCGGCGCCCACATCGATGTGGTCGCGACTCTGCTCCGCGAACTGTTCTACGTCATTGCAGCCCGCGGCCGAAGCCGCGACCCCGTCGGGGATCGACACTGAGGGCGTGGACGGGCGGTCCGACAGCACGAGGGCGACGACCGCCACAACCACGACTGCGGCGATGCCCGCGGTCACCAGGTTGGAGCGCCGGCTGGCCTGGCTCTGCTGCGCCTTGCGGGCCTGCTCGGCAAGCCGTTTGCGCTGCTTCTCCTGAAGTTTCTTGCTCTGTCCCTTGTCGAGTTTCTGGCTCATCCTGACCCTCTCGACCGCTTGGTAGACGCGGGTTCAGGGGCCGAGGTTAGCAGCGGCCCCGGCCTATTTCTCGACGGGCGACGGGCCCGCCTGAAGCGATCATGCCCCGTCCCCGGAACGGATCACCTGAAGAGATCCTCCTCCGGCGGCCGCACGATCCCCGCCGCCGAGCCCGGCCCCCGCGAGACCCCGGCGCCGCGGATCAGGGCCGCGGCGCGGCCCGTTGACTTGCCCATCACCAGCTCGGCGGCCCCCGCCAGCTCGTCGGCGACACAGATGATCGTGGCGGAGAGCTCGTTGCCGAAAGAGTCCCGCTGCCCCCTGTAATCCAGGAACGGATCGATCCCTGCGACGCCGATCGCCACATTGGTCTGCCCCTGGCGCCAGGTCCGGCCAAAGGTGTCGGAGATAACCACAGCGACGTCGGCCCCGGTTAGATGGCGCAGCCGGGCTTTGAGCCGCCTGGCCGAGAGGTCTGGGTCCAGCGGCAGCAGGCAGACCCACCCCGGCGCGACGTTGGAGGCGTCCACGCCGGCGTTGGCGCACACGAAACCGTGGCGCGTCTCCGAGATCACGAGCCCGCCGGAGCGCCGAAGGATCCGGGCCGACTCCGCCTCGATCGTGGCCGAGCGTTCGGCCCCCTCCACCAGGCGGCCCTCGGCCTTGGAGATGGCCTTGTGCGCCACCACTACGACGTCGCCGTCGTGAAAGCCTCCGTCGGGGGCGGCCGCCGCGATCAGGGCCGCGAGATCGTGGTTCTCGGTCACTTCCGGGATTCCTTCGAGCCCCAGCACACGCAGCTCGCCCCCCGCCTCCATCCCCCCCGTCGAGGCCGTCACAACTCCAGCAAGGAGGAGGCGAGCCGCTCCGAAGCGCCGCGATCACTCATGATTGTTGGGAGCGCCACCGCTTTGATCCCGAGCTCCTCCACCGCCGCGCTCTCGGCTCGATCCGAGACATCCACCACGAACTCGTCGCAGAACCCGGCGTAGAGACGCGCCACGGCGGCCGCGCCGGCGCCCGCACCGAGGCTCCTGAGCATGCGGTCGGCAGGGCCCCTGAGGGCCGCGCCGCGCACGATGGGGGAGACGGCGATCACGCGCGGGTGGGCGGCGAGCGTCTCCTCGACGCCCATCAGTGACGTGATGGGAGCGATCGACAGAAAGGGATTGGAGGGGCACAGGATCACGAGCTCGGCGTCGGCAAGGGCATCGAGGACTCCGGGGGCGGGCTTGGCGTCCTCGAGCCCGTCGAAGGAAACGGCCGCTACCTCCGGCCGGTTGTGCTCCTTGACGAAGTACTCCTGGAACTCGAGTCGGCGGCCGTCGGAAGTTTCGATCACGGTGCGGACCGAGTCGTCAGACATGGGCAGGACCCGGGCGATGACGCCCAGGCGTCGTGTGAGCTCGCCGCTCGCCTCACTCAGCGTCATGCCCGCCCGCAGGCGCCGTGTGCGTGCCAGGCAGGTGGCGAAATCGCGGTCGCCGAGCCGGAACCAGGCGTCCTCACCGAGCCGCTCGAGAGCGTCGACGAGATCGAACGTGTCTGCCTCGATCCCCCAGCCGCGCTCATGATCGGCGATCCCCGCGAGCCAGTAGGTGACGATGTCGAGGTCGGGCGACACGTGCACGCCGTAGAGCTCGGCATCGTCGCCCGTGTTCACGATCGCCGTGAGGTCAGAGCCGGTGACACTCTGGAGCCCCACGAGGAGCTTGGCCCCTCCCACCCCACCCGCCAGCGCCACGACTTTCACGGCCCCGGAGTCTACGGGCCGATCCGGCCCCGCTCACCCGGCGCATTGAGCCGTGGCAAATGTCCGCGGTCCGGTTCGCACAACTTTTTCTAGGGGCGCCTTTTGTGGGCAGGTGTCCATTGTCCCTTCTTGCCACTGCGATCTCGGGTGGACTTTCGTGACGGACCAACCGGTATGCCGCCGGGCGCTGGTAGTTTCGGCGTCATGGCCTTGCTCGACGAGCTTCTCGACCGCGCCACTCGGTTCGAGCCCCTGACCGACGACGAGGTGAGGCGTCTAGCGGCCCTCGGCAAGGAATCGCCCGAGGCGCTGCATGCGGGGGCCGCGGCGATCCGCAACGACATCTTCGGCCCCCGGATCACGTACTCGAAGAAGGTCTTCATCCCGCTGACGAAGCTGTGCCGCGATTCGTGCGGCTACTGCACCTTCGCCCGCCCCCCGAGTCCCACCGAGAGGGCCTACCTGTCCCTGGAAGAAGTCCTCGCCATCGCCTCCGCAGGCCAGGCGGCCGGCTGCAAGGAGGCGCTGTTCACCCTCGGTGACAAGCCTGAGCGCAAGTGGGCGCAGGCCCGCGCTGAGCTGGAGTCCCTGGGCCACCGAACGACCGTCTCCTACCTCGCCGCCGCCTGCCGCGCGGTGCTCGAGGAGACCTCGCTTCTGCCTCACGCCAACCCCGGAGCGATGACCGGGGAGGAGATCGAGCTTCTGCGGGAAGTATCGGTAAGTCAAGGGATGATGCTCGAGACGATCTCCGAGAACCTGCTCCGCAGGGGCGGCGCCCATTTCGGGGCCCCGGACAAGAAGCCTGCCGTGAGGCTCGAGACGCTCGAGGCGGCCGGCCGGGCCCGCGTGCCGTTCACGACCGGCATCCTCATTGGGATCGGGGAGTCGCCTGAAGACCGGGTCGAGGCACTGCTTGCGATCCGGGCCGCGCATGAGCGGCACGGTCACATACACGAGGTCATCGTGCAGAACTTCCGGGCCAAGTCGTCAACTCCGATGGAGGCGTGGCCCGAGCCCGCCGCGGCCGACATGCGCACTGCGATCGCCCTCGCCCGGCTGATTCTGCCTCCGGAGGTCGTGATCCAGTCCCCTCCCAACCTTGCTCCGCGAGACTACGGGACCTATCTGGATGCGGGGTTGTCGGACTGGGGAGGCGTATCGCCGGTTACCCAGGATCACGTCAATCCGGAAGCGCCATGGCCGCAGCTCGACGAGCTGCGAGCGGTCACCGAGGAACGCGGTTTTCTTCTGCTTCAGCGAACCGCCGTGCACCCCCGCTACTGCGCCACCCCGCTTGTACTCGAGCGGTGGATCGACGCAGGACTCAGATCTCGCCTGCTGGACGCCGTCGATGCCGAGGGCTATCGCAGAGAGGAAGGCGCCGGCGTGTGGTATTCGGGGGCCGAGGCAGCTCCTCCCGAGCGGGCCAGGATCGCTCTCGAGCAAGCACATGCGCGTGCGTGGGCCGTGCCGGGGAGGCTTATCCGGGGTCCCCTCAACCGCGCTCTCGATCGTGCGCAGGCGAGCGAGACCCTCTCGGAGGAGGAGGTCTGTCTGCTGTTCTCGGCGCGCGGTGCCGAGGCCGAGCGCCTGTACACCGTCGCCGACGAGCTCCGCAGGGAGGCGGTCGGAGACGACGTCACCTATGTTGTCAATCGCAATATCAACTACACGAACATGTGTTACTTCCGGTGCGGTTTCTGTGCTTTCTCCAAGGGGCCGCGCTCGCTGAACCTTCGCGGCGAGCCCTATCTGCTGACCCCCGAGGAGGTCGCTTCACGGGCGCGCGAGGCTTGGGACAAAGGGGCCACCGAGGTCTGTATGCAGGGGGGCATTCACCACTCCTTCACCAGCGCCCACTATCTCGACTACCTGCGGGCGGTCAAAGAGGAAGTGCCGGGGGTTCACGTGCACGCGTTCACCGCGCTCGAAGTCTTCCAGGGAGCCGCCGCCTCGAACCTATCGGTGTACGACTTCCTGGCGCAGTTGCGGGATGCCGGGCTCAAGACACTGCCCGGCACCGCCGCCGAGATCCTGGACGATGACATCAGAGCCCTGATCTGTCCCGACAAGCTGACGACCTCCGAGTGGTGCGAGGTCCATCGCGCCGCCCACGCCTTGGGACTCAGGTCAAACGCGACGATTATGTTCGGGACCGTGGAAGGTCCGCGCAACTGGGCTCGCCATCTCGAGGTCGTTAGGCGTCTGCACGTCGAGTTGAGCAGCGTTGGGCCGGGCCTGTTCGAGTTCGTGCCGCTTCCGTTCGTGCACATGGCGGCACCTATCTACCTCAAGGGGAAGGCACGAAGAGGCCCGACCTTCGAGGAGGCGCTCAAGATGCATGCCGTGGCCCGGATCGCGCTTCATGGGTTCATTCCCAACATTCAAGTTTCCTGGGTCAAGATGGGGGTTGAAGGCTCGAAACTTGCGCTCCAGGCCGGCTGCAATGATCTGGGGGGAACGCTCATGAACGAGAACATCTCGCGCGCAGCCGGAGCGTCTCACGGGCAAGGACTCGAGGCCGAGGAGATGGAGGCGCTGGTTCGATCCATCGGAAGGACGGCTCGCCGTCGAACCACTTTGTACGAGGCCGTCTCCTGCTAACACGGCTGCTCTTCCGCAGGACCGGGGCGATCAGGGCATGAAGGCAACATCGGTGGGGGCGAAGGAAGGCTTTCGGCGAGGTTCCTCCGCTGAAACCGAGGCTGTCGCGGTGCTTGCCATCGTGGTCACCCACAGGGGCCGCCGCTGGATCAGAGAGTGCCTTGCCGCGCTGGCGAACCAGTCCTACGAGTTGATGGACATCCTGGTGGTCGACGACGCGTCTCCGGATCACCGCTCCGCGCCGGCCTTGAAGAGGATCGTCAAGCGTCATTGCCGACGACGCAGATGGGGATATCTGCGGACCGCTCGCCCGCTTGGCTTCGGCGGCGCCATCAACTGGGCCCTGTCGCGCGTCAGAACCGACGCCGAGCTTCTCCTCTTCGTGCACGACGATGCTGCGCTCGAGCCGGACGCGCTGGCGTCCATGGTTCGCCGCATCGCGGCCGATCCCGCCACCGCCATCCTGGGGCCGAAGATCGTGGGTTGGAACGATCCCTCGCGCCTGGAAGAGGTGGGGATGGCCGTGGACCGTTTCGGCTACCCCTACAAGGGGCTCGAGCGTGGAGAGATAGACGTCGGCCAGCACGACCATCCCTCCGAGGTCTTTTTCGTCACCTCGACGTGCATGCTCGTGCGCCATGAGGTGTTCAGGACCCTGGGGGGTTGGGACGCCCGCATGCGGGCGTTCTCGGAGGACCTCGATCTGTGCTGGCGGGCGCGTGTGGCAGGACATTCAGTGCGCGTCGAGCCGCGAGCCGCGGCCCGCCACGCCATCGCTCTGGCCACCGGCCAGCGTCTCTCCCCCTTCACGCCGGCTCGCTACTACATAAGGCGCAACCGGCTTCGCTCCATCGCCAAGAGCGCATCGGGATTGCGCTTGGTCTGGCTGGTGCCTCAATTCGTCATTCTCGCGGTGGCGGAGATGATCGCTTTCGTGGTCCTGCGCCAGTATGGGGAAATCGTCAATATCGCGCGCGCGCTGGGGTGGAACCTCCTCCGCCTGCCGCAGACCTGGCTCGCCCGAGTAAAGGTGCAGAGAGGGCGTGCGGTAGCCGATCGCAGCCTCAACCGGCTCACCGTCAAGGAAACCACCCGCCTGCGGGCGTACATCTCTTATCAGGCCGAGCGGCTGGAAGAGGCGTGGGGGCGCAGAGCCGAGCTGCTCGGCCGAAGGACGAGCCGGATCCGCGCAGTAAGGACTCGGGTGTCGCAGCCCACGAGCGTCGTTGCGGGTGTCCTCGTCCTTCTCCTGCTGATCGGATGGAGGAACGTGCTGTGGACCGAGCCCGCTCCGGTCGGCCAGCTTCTTCCCTTCCCCAATGATTCGGGCGCCGTCCTCGGAACCTACTTCAGCTTGTGGCGGGAGTCAGGATTCGGAGCGCCGTGGCCCGCCTCGCCCGCCTTCCTGGTGCTGGGGTTGTTTCCGCTAGCGTTGTTAGGAGCTACCAGCCTCGCCTTCGAGGCAATGCTCGCGGCGTTTGCGGTGCTTGCCTTCGTGGGTGCCTACCGGCTCATGAGCGAACTCGCCGGGCGCCCGGCCCGCTGGGTGGCAGGTTCCTTCTATCTGCTGGGCGGAGTGGGCTACGCCGGTATCCGCTCCGGTGATCTCGGCGCACTGCTCTTGGGTGCGATAGCGCCGTTCGCGCTGCACGCCCTGCTGCGACTCACCGGTTGGCTGCGGCCTCCGGGCCACGATCCGGGGGCGGAGCTGGCGCGACTGGCGCTGAGCGCCGCCATTGGGGCGTCGCTGGTGCCGGGGTCGCTGTTCCTGTGGCTCGGCGCCGGGGTCCTGCTGGCCGCCGGCAGAGGGCTCATGTCGGCTCGGTGGCCCCTGCGAGAGATGGTGGGTGTGTGCGTGAGCGTGGCGCTGGCGTGGGCGCTGCTACTGCCCTGGAGCTTGGGATGGTTCTCGGGCGAGCCTCTTGTGGAAGAGCTGGGTGATGTCGTCGCCTACGGAGGCGTCCTGGATCTCGCCCTGGGACGCGTTCCCGAGGTGCCACTGGCCATGGCTCTGGCCCCCGTCCTCCTCGGAGGCCTGGCCGCCACCCTTGCGGCGGGTTCCCGGCGGCGACTGGCGCTGGCGCTGTGGCTGCTGATAGGTGGAACGACCCTATTCACCGGGGCGGCGAGCCCAGCCTTGCCTCTGGCACCCAGCGCCGTGCAGGCAGCCGTGCTGCCGTGGCTCTGCCTGGCGTTGCTGGCCGGCCTTGCCGTGGCGGCAGTCGTGCTCGATCTTCCCCAGCGCCGCTTGGGCCCGTTGCAGCCGGCGGCCTTCGGCGCGCTTGCAGTGGCCGCTGCCCTATTCGCAGCCGGTCTGGGACCGGCGCTGTGGAGCGGCGAGTGGATGCCCGGCCTCGCCGGCGGCGCAGCGGGCTCCGACACGATCGCTCAGATCACTGCCGCCCTCGGCGGCGAGGCCCGCACAGAGGGCGACTCCAGGGTCCTGTGGGTGGGGCAGGAGTGGTTCGGAGACGACCAGGATCCGTTCGCCCCGCAGACTGGTTACGAGTTGACCGGCCTGCAGGGCAAGCGACTTCCGGACGTCCTCGGTGGTTTCGACGGACGCGCCCATGAGGTTCTCAGCCAGGCGATCGCTGCCATCGAGCAGGGGGCGACCGACCGGGGTGGGCGCTGGCTCGGCGGATTCGATGTGGGTTTCGTAGTTCTTCCGGAGGACGATCAACAGAACGAAGCGTGGCTGGCCCAGCGGGACATTGCGGTGGCCCGGGAGGGGGCCGGCTACCTCGTCCTCGAGAACCGGGCCCAGGTGGTACGGGCGGGTGTCGCCCCAGAGCTACCTGCTGCTGCTGGGAACCGTGATGTCTTGAGCCGGCCACGAGAGGCAGCGGAATTGCTCCGGGGCGCCGGTGAGAGCTGGGATGCCGCCCGGATATCAGGCCCCGGGACACTGTTCCTGGCCGAGACCACCGACGAAGGATGGGCCGGCTCTGTGGGGGAGCGCTCCTTGGAGCGCCGGCGCACCGCCTGGGGTAACGCATTCCTCGTACCCGAAGGCGGGGCCGCTCGTCTGGAACTGAGCTTCGAACGTCCCCCCGGTTATCTGGTGTGGCTCGTCGGGCTCGGGTTTCTATGGCTCGCAACCTTCGGGGCGGCGACCGTAAGGAGGGCTTCTGAAGCATCAGGAGGAAGGCATCGAACGGGCGGGCGCCGATGACCGAGCGGGCGCGAGAGGCGACTTTGACGCTGATGGTGATCGCCCTGCTGGCCGGGGCGGTCGCACTCGATCTCGGGAGCGGCAAGGCTGGAGAAGGTTCCGTTCCCGAGATTGTGGCCCCGTTCGTGGGCCGGGCGCTGTTCTGCTCCGCCCTGCTCGACCACGAGGGTGCGTCGGGGCGTGTGACGGTGTCTTCGGGGCTCGAGCGGGCCGCTGTTGCTGTTGTGCCGGCCCCTGCCAAGCCGCCCGGCGCCGGCACGCGGGTGTGGTCGGGCCCAATGCGCACGCGCCCACAGGCGGTGGAGGGTCGCGGCGCGCCCCTCTTTGCGGGCCTGTCCCTTGACCTTTCGAGCTCGAAGGAGCGCGGTAGCGCGGCCGCCCGCTGCTCACCGGAGGCGTCGTCCGACTGGTTCTTCGCCGCCGGTACCACCGCCATAGGACACGACGAGCGACTGTTGCTCCACAATCCCTTTCCCGAGGAGGCGGTAGTGAGGATCACCTTGTTCACTCAGATCTCCGACATAGTCAAGTCCAGTCTCTCCGACGTCGCCGTGCCTGCGGGCGGCTCCCAGGAGGTCAGGCTCAATCGAGTCGTCGTGCCACGGCAACTGCTGGGGGCCGAGGTGTCGGCGGTGCGGGGTCGAGTCGTCGCGTGGAAATCGGTGATCTCGCGCCCTCGGGAGGGTTCACGCGGGTTTAGCTTCTCCCTCGGCGCCACCGAGCCGGCGTCGAGTTGGTTCTTTGCTCACGGCCTCATCGGGCGGGGAGTCGAGGAGTCGATATCGGTTCTCAACCCCTCCGAGAGAGAGCTGACCGTCACCGTGTCGCTGGCGGCCAAAGACCGGGCGGCTCAGCCGGCGGGGCTCATGGACGTGTCGGTCCCCCCTCGCTCGGCGCGCCGCCTCACGCTCGACGGAGGGACCATTGCCGGCTCGGCTAAGAAGCCGGTGGGGGTCAGCGCCACAGTGGCATCGACCAACGGGGTCGAGTTCATCGCCGAGCGCGAGCTGTCCTACGGGGGCGATCTCGGTGAGGGAGTGACGGCCGAGCTGGGGGCAGCGACTCCGGCGCGCTCGTGGTTAGTGACCCCGCCCGCGGCGGAGTCGGAGCGCGACTCGATAGCGATCCTCAATCCGACCGCCCGTGACGGACGCGTCGATGTCCTGCTTCGCAGCGAGAAGGCCTTTCGGGCACCGGAACCGCTTCAGGGGCTGAAGATCGGGGCAGGGCTGCGTCTCGAGGTCCCCCTGAGCCGCTGGACCTCTTCGGGCCCTCCCGTGGTCGCTCTGGTGTCTTCGAACGTTGCGGTGGTGGCCGAGCGCTCCGCCCGATCTCGGCGGGCCCCGGACTGGGCCGACGTCCTGGGCTTCCCCCTGCCGGACGCTTAGCCGGCGGCCCCAACCCGGCCGCTCCATGTCCCGGCCCCGGCCCTAGGCCAACCTATGGAGGGAGCCGAGGTGCAACGGTTACACATGAACCCCCGTAGTCGATCTGCAACAGTTGCACATTGACCACCGAAGGCGGGTCGACGAGCCCTTGTCTCCTGCCGCTTGGTTTGCTAGTCTCCGATGAGAGGAGCGGCTGTCGGTCGCAGCCCCCCAAGCGCTTTCAGCGGCCGCACGCAAGAGACCTCTCGACAAGGAGGAGTCATGGCGAACCGTACCGTCGATGCGTTACGGGAGAGCGTCCGCGGTCCCGTCGTCACTCGTGACGACGAGGGTTACGAGGAGGCTCGGACGGTCTACAACGCGATGATCGACAAGCGGCCACGAGTCGTCGTCCGCGCCCAGGACGTTGGCGATGTTGTGGCAGCGGTCGACTTTGCTCGAGAGAACGAGCTTGATCTGTCGATCCGCGGCGGAAGCCACAGCGTGCCTGGATTTGGCACCTGCGATGACGGCGTCGTGATTGACCTGTCGCCGATGCGAGGTGTCCGCGTAGATCCCAAGACCAAGACCGCACGCGCCGAAGGCGGAGCCACCTGGGGCGACTTCAATCATGCGACGCACGCTTTCGGGTTGGCCACAACCGGTGGAATTATCTCGACGACCGGGATCGGTGGGCTCACTCTCGGTGGAGGCATCGGATATCTCTCCCGCGGGTACGGCCTATCGTGCGACAATTTGGTGTCGTGCGACGTAGTTACCGCTGAAGGCAGCTTTGTTACCGCGACTCAGAGCGAGAACGAAGATCTCTTCTGGGCGTTGCGGGGCGGCGGGGGCAACTTCGGCGTCGTCACTTCCTTCGAATATCAGCTGCATCCGGTCAAGGACATCTACGGTGGACCCATCTTCTATGAGCTCGATCACGCAGGCGACGTCATCCGGTTCTTCCGCGAATTCCTTCCAGAGGCAACCGAACAGTGGGGTGGTTTCCCGGCCTTCCAGATCGCACCGCCGTTGCCCTTCATCCCCGAGGAGCGTCACGGTGATACTTTCTGCGTGGCCGTTGCATGCTGGGCGGGCTCGGTCGACGAGGGTGAGAAAGCGCTCAGACCGTTGCATGATCTCGCACCCGTTGTTGCTGAGCACGTCGGGCCAATGCCGTACCCGATGCTCAATTCGGCCTTCGACGGACTTGTCCCGCCGGGACTCCAACACTACTGGAAAGCAAACTTCGCGACAGAACTGACCGACGCGGCGATCGACGCGCATCTGAAGCATGCGCCCAAGTTGCCGGCCGTGAACTCAACCGTTCACATCTATCCGATCGACGGGGCATGCCATCGCATCGGATCCGACGAGACGGCCTTCGGCCACCGTGACTCCAACTTCGCCACGGTGATCGCTGGAATGTGGCCCGACCCCGCCGATAACGAAAACAACATCCAGTGGGTACGCGATTACTACGACGCAGTCGCGCCGCATTCGGAGGAGGGTGGCTACGTCAATTTTGCCGCCGACGATGATCAGGGGCGCGTCCCAGCCAACTACGGCGCAAACTACGCCAAGCTGGTTGAGGTCAAGCGAAAGTACGATCCCGACAATCTGTTCCACATGAATCAGAACATCAAGCCCTGAGCCGTTTACTTCGGGAGTCCTATTGGGGTCGGATCTGCTGCGTCTCCGATAGTCCACTCAGCCCAATCGGGGCGTAAGGACACAACCTCCTAGCGGCCGACCACTCCGGCGGCGGCCCAGGCCGAGGCCGCTTCGGTGAGGGCGTCGAACAGGCCCCGTTGGACCGGGTGGCTGGAGATCATTGCCTCGGGATGCCACTGGACCCCCAGGGCCCATGAATACTCCGTGGACACGACCGCCTCCAGCACGCCGTCGTCGGCCCAGGCGATCTCCTCGAGCCCGTCGGCGGCGCCGTCCAGCCCCTGATGGTGGTGAGAGTTGACACCGAGCCTGCTCGATCCGAGCACCTCGGCGAGGTCCGCTCCCTCGGCAATCCCGACCTCATGAGCTATCTCCGCCCGAGGGCGGTCGCGATCGTGCGGGAGGCGGTCCCGCCGGTCGGCGAGATGTTGGTCCAAGTGCCCGCCCAGAAAGACGTTCAGCAACTGCATCCCGCGGCAGATGGCCAGAACGGGCAGGTCCCGCTCGAGAGCGGCCCCCAGCAGCCCGAGCTCGAAGCGGTCGCGCAGGCTGCTGATGTTGCGGGTGCGAACATGGCGTTTCTGGGAGTAGAGGGCGGGGTCGACGTCGCCGCCTCCGGTGAGGATGAGGCCCGAGACGCCGTCGAGTGGCGAGGGGTCTCCGGGCTCGAGACCTTCCAGCCAGGAAACGCCGGGAGGGACGGCCTCGTCCGAGCGCTGAGCCGTGAACGGCGACAGCACCACGGGGGCTCCGTGGCTCAGTCTCACCGCTTCAACGTAGGGGCCGGGGAAGCGTCCGATCTCTTCGTTAATGACCTTGCCCGAGGTGATGGCTATGCCCGGGGGTGTCGTCATGTTATCCAGGTCGCTCATTGCAGTTATCCACATCCCTCTGCTTCGGAGAAGCGCATGACTGATGCTATTCGGTTCGAGACGGCCGCCATCCACACAGGTCAGGAGCCCGATCCCGCCACGGGGGCCGCGGTCGTTCCCATCTACCAGACCTCCACGTACGTCCAGGAGGCGGTCGGGCGGCATCGGGGCTACGAATACTCCCGCACCGACAATCCCACCAGGCGAGCGCTAGAAACCTGTTTGGCGGCGCTCGAGGGCGCTCGCTTCGCGGTTGCTTTCTCTTCGGGGATGGCGGCCATAACGACCCTCGCACTGGCTCTCGGCGAGCGACGCAGAGTCGTTATCCCCGACGACGGCTACGGAGGAACGTACCGGCTGTTCGACAAGGTGATGACCGAGACCGGCATGGCTTATGAGATGGCGGATATGACGGATCCGAGCTCGCTCGAGAAGGCTCTCGGCGACGGCTCCGGCCTGGTGCTGGCGGAATCCCCCACCAACCCCCTGCTGAGAGTCCTCGACCTCAGGATGATCGCAGCGCGGGCACACGCGGCCGGTGCGCTGTTCGTCGTCGACAACACCTTTGCCACTCCCTATCTGCAGCGCCCCCTCGAGCTCGGCGCCGATGCGGTCGTCTACTCCGCTACCAAGTACCTCGGTGGCCACTCCGACCTGGTCATGGGGGCGGTGACCACCTCGGACGAGGCTCTCGCCGCGCGCCTGAAGTTTCTCCAGAACGCGGTGGGCGCAGTGCCGGGCCCGTTCGACTCGTGGCTGTTGCTGCGCGGGCTCAAGACGCTGGCTTTGCGCATGCGCGCCCATTGCGCCGGAGCGGCCGTCGTCGCCGAGTGGCTGACCGGCCACTCCGAGGTAGCTAGCGTTCGCTATCCGGGTCTCGAGGCCGATCCGGGCCACGGGCTTGCCGCCGCTCAGATGGACGCCTCCGGGGAAGCGCTCTACGGGGGCATGGTGTCGGTCGAGCTCTCCTCCGAGAGCCGTGCGCTTCAAGTCTGCAGGCGGACCCGGCTGTTCTTCTTGGGAGAGTCGCTGGGTGGAGTCGAGTCCCTCATCGAGCACCCGGCCCGCATGACCCATGCGAGCCTGGAAGGCTCGGGAGTCGAGCTTCCACCGGGACTCCTGCGGCTCTCGGTCGGCATCGAGCATCCCGACGATCTCATCGCGGACCTCGAGCAAGCCCTGAGCGCGTAAATCCACCGAGTGATCGTCAGATGCTTTAGATGTCACCTCACGACCAGTGGATCCGTCGACAGCCTCTAGCTCGTCGTCTGGTGGGCGAGGAAGTCGAGAAGGTCGGCTCGGGTAAGCACCCCCTCGGGCACGGTACCGTCCACCACCACCACGGCCTCAGCTCCGCCCGACAGGTCGGCGAACATCGCCTCCACGCCGGCGGAGGATTCGAGGACGGGCAGGGGAGGGTCCATGACCTCGGCGACCTCGCGCTCGACCGAGGACGGGTCGCGGAAGAGGCGATCGAGCAGGCTGCGCTCCCTGATCGACCCAACGATCTCGGAGATGTCCCCGGCGGCCGAGGTTGCGGCCACCGGCAGCTGGGAGATTCCGAAACTCTGGAACATCTCTATGGCGCGGCCGACTCCATCGTGGGCACCAATCACCACGAGGTCCGGGACGTGGGGTTCGAGCCGCCGCTTGCGTGCCAGAACCTGACCGATCCGAGCCTGCGTTCCGGGTCGCTCGATAAAGCCGTTCTGAAGCATCCAGGCATCGTTGTAGAGCTTTGACAGGTAGTTGCGGCCGGTGTCGGGAAGGATCACCACAACGACATCGGTGGGGGAGAGCCCCGCAGCTATGGAGAGGGCGGCGAACACGGCTGAGCCACACGATTCGCCCACCAGAAGACCCTCTTCCCGGGCGATCCTGCGGGCGGTGAGAAGCGAGTCCCGGTCGGAGACCGTCACCCAGTGGTCTACGACCGAGGGGTCGAAGCTCTCGGGCATGAAGTCCTCGCCGATACCTTCGGTGAGATAGGGATGGGCATGCTCGCCGGTGTACAGCGAGCCCTCGGGGTCGGCGCCCACTACCACCACGGCGTCGTTGCGCTCCTTTAGATAGCGGGCGACTCCGGTGATCGTCCCGCCCGTGCCCACGCCGGCGACGAAGTGAGTGACGCGGCCCTCGGTCTGCTCCCAGATCTCCGGGCCCGTGGTTTCGTAGTGCGTCCTAGGGTTCTCCTGATTGACGTACTGGTTGGGCTGAAACGCCCCGGGGATCTCTTCGGCAAGCCGATCGGCGACCCGGTAGTAGGACTGCGGGGACTCGGGGGGGACAGAGGTGGGGGCGATAACGACCTCGGCCCCGTAGGCCCTCAGCAGCGTGATCTTCTCCTGGCTCATCTTGTCGGGCATGGTGAAGACGCAGCGGTAGCCCTTGAGCGAGGCGGCGATGGCGAGGCCGACCCCCGTGTTGCCGGAAGTGGGCTCCACGATGGTGCCCCCCGGACGCAATAGTCCGGCCTGCTCGGCCGACTCGATCATCCGAATTCCGATTCGGTCCTTCACGCTGCCTCCGGGGTTCAGCAGCTCGACCTTGGCGAGAAGCTCCGGTGACAGGCCGCGGCCGACATGCGCCAGGCGCAGCAATGGTGTGTTGCCCACCAGGTCCAGCAACGACTCGTAGATCGCCGACTTGTGAACAGCCGGTCTGTCTAAGTTCATGCGACCATGGTAAGGGTGCTTCAGGGCCGGCCTTCAGATGCCGATCATGTGCCTGCAACCGGTTGAGGCTTTCGAGCGTCCAATCGGACGTGTGCGGCTTGGCCGTGCGGCGGATCGGTTATCTTGCGAGGCCGCCTGCCGGCGCGGTGGAGTGGGTCGCTCCTGGAAGCGGCGGATAGCGAGCGAGATGCCTATAACATCGGCGTTCGCCGGGAGGAGAAGAAGGGGCCAGTGCTGGCAAGAGAGGCAGTCGAAATCATTCCGCGGGAGGACGCGCCGCCTGCGACCAGATCGGCATGGAAAAAGGTGGGCGCAGCCTTCGCGGTGCTCGTGCTGCTCGTTGCGCTTGCAGCCGGAGGCGTGGCCTTGGCAACCCAGGACTACGCGGACAAGTACGAGGGCCGGCTGCTCCCCGGAACCACGGTCGCGGGAGTCGATGTCTCGGGCATGACCCCCAAGGAGGCGCTGGCGTCGGTCAAGGCCTCCATCCGCCCAGAGCTCAGCCGCAAGGTCGCCGTAACTTGGCGCGCCCGCCGCTGGATGACCTCACCTCGAGAACTCGGCGCCCGAAGTGACGCTCGGCGCGCGGTGCAAGCCGCAGTCGCCGCCAGCGGACAGGTCACATTCATGGAAAAGGCGCGGATGCGCTGGCTCGGCGAGCGGATGAGTTTTCGTGATCAGGTCGCCATCACCCATCCGCGCAAGGGAATAAAGGGATTCGTCTCGAGCATAGCCCAGGGCCTCTTCGAGAAGCCTGAGGACGCCGCGCTCGACTACTCCAGCGGCTGGGTGAACGTCGTTCCCGGCGATAAGGGCCGCCGGGTGGTACGCAAAGAGGCGCGAGCGGCCCTCTCCGGGGCCCTGTTGAAGAACAGAGGTACGGCTCCGTTGCCGGTCAAGATCCTCGAACCCGAGGTCACCGCCGCGTCATTCGATCAGGTGCTGCTGGTCCGCATCGGCGAGAACAAGCTCTACCTCTACAACGACGGCGAGATCACGAACTCGTGGAGCGTGGCGACTGGACAGCCCGAGTACATGACGCCCACCGGCCTCTACTCGGTAACCGAAAAGCGTTACCTGCCGACGTGGGTCAACCCTGCCCCCGACACGTGGGGGGCCGAGCTGCCGGCCGAGATTCCGCCCGGCCCCGACAATCCTCTGGGCGTGCGAGCGCTCAACTGGTCGGCCCCGGCGATCCGTTTCCACGGGACCGAGGCCACATACTCGCTCGGATACAACGCATCGCATGGCTGCGTGCGGATGTCGAACACGGAAGTCACACAGCTCTACGACATGGTCGATGTGGGCACCCCCATCGTTTCCCTGGTGGCGGGCACGCTCAAGCCCCTGTACGCCTCGGCCCCCGATCCCACTCCGGTCGCAGAAAACGTGCAGGGCAACGGCGGCGCCGACAACGGCGGTCGCTAGCGCGGGCAGGCGCCGCCCGCAGTTCGGGGAGGAGGGCGGCCGCCTTTCCTACGGCGCCTATCTGAGGGTGGGCGAGCTTCTGACGCTCCAGCAGCCTCAGGCGACACCCTCGGCCCACGACGAGCTCCTGTTCATCGTCGTCCATCAGGCCTACGAGCTGTGGTTCAAGCTGATCCTTCACGAGCTGTCCGCGGGAGTGGAGGAGACGATCTCCGGGGCGCCGGCTCGTGCCCGTCACCTCCTCGAGAGGGTGCACGCCATCGAGCGAGTGCTGATCGAGCAGGTGGCGGTGCTCGAATCGATGTCGCCCCAGGACTTCCTCGAGTTTCGTACCAGCCTGGCGCCCGCCTCGGGATTCCAGTCGGTCCAGTTCCGTGAGATCGAGTTCGTTTCGGGTCTCAAGGAGCGTGGTTACCTCGAGCGGCTGGAGCTCGATTCCGAGGATCGGGCTCGCCTGGAGCAGCGACTAACAGGTCCGACCCTGTGGGACGGCTTTTGCTCGCTGCTTGGGGGCCGCGGGCTTCCGATGCCCGACGACGACGAGCGCACCCGCCGAGAGAGCCTTCTGAGGGTCGCCCGGGAGAGGCAGGAATTCTCCGACGAGTTCTATCTCTCGGAAGCGTTGCTGACTCACGACGAGCTGTTCGCGATCTGGCGCCAACGCCACGTGCTGATGGTCGAACGCCAGATCGGGACCAAGTCCGGAACCGGCGGCACCACCGGGGCCGCCTACCTGCGCTCGACCCTGGACAAGCGCTTCTATCCGGAGCTGTGGGAGCTGCGCAGCTATCTGTGAGGGCCTGCACACGCAACGCGAAAAAACCTCGGCTCGAGCACTTGCGCCCAGGGAACCGGCAGGGCTAAGGTGCGAGAGTACCCCGCAGAGGCAAGTAGGCTCCGGCCGAACGTCACTGCGGGGTACGCCTTTTCCCGCCCCCACCGCGTTTTGAGCGCTTCTCGGTGCGGTTTTCCGCACACTGAGACGCTCAAAACCTAAAAACGCTCCCGCTCAGCTCCCTCGCTTGCGCTCCGTCTCCGCCTCCCTCAGGTCGATCCGGCGGATCTTGCCCGTCAGCGTCTTGGGCAGGTCGACCACAAACTCGACCTCCCTCGGATAGGCGTAGGCCGCATAAGCTTTGCGGACGTGCTGCTTGATCTTGTCGACGAGCTCGTCCGAGCCCTCCACTTCGGGCGCCAGGCGGACGAAGGCCTTGACGATGTGCCCCCTCTGCTCGTCGGGAGAGGCGACCGCGGCGGCTTCGACGACCTCCGGTAGCTCCAATATGGCCGACTCGACCTCGAAGGGGCCGATGCGGTATCCGGCCGAGATGATGACGTCGTCGGCCCTGCCCTCGTACCAGACGTAACCGTCTTCGTCCATTCGCGCGACATCCTTGGTCCGAAAGTAGTCGCCTCCGAACACCTCTTCGGTGTCCTCGGGGCGGTTCCAGTAGCCGAGTGGGTAGTGGGGGTTGGAACGGGCCACGAGGCAGATCTCGCCCGCCTCTCCGCGAGCTACTTCCTGCTCGCTTCCCACCTCCAGCAGCTTGACCTCCCAGCCCGGCAGGGGCTTGCCCATCGAGCCGTGGCGGATGTCGACGGTGGGGAAGTTGCCGCACAAGGGATAGCTCTCCGTGAGCCCGTAGTAGTCGAGCACGGGGATGCCGAACTGGCTCTGAAACCAGCGGATCACCTCGGGGTTCAGGGGCTCGCCGGCGGAGCAGGCGATACGCAGCTTGATGTCGTACTCGGAGCCGGGGTCCTTCGCCTGCGTCATGGCGCGCAGCGCGGTCGGGGTCGTGAACAGGTTGCCGACCTGGTGCTTCTCGAGCAAGCGGAAGGTCTGGGCGGGATCGTAGGCGCCACCCTTACGCTGGAATACGGCCACGGGCACCCCGTATCGCCACGGGCCCAGCAACCCAGGAACGATCCCGGCGATCCAGGCCCACTCGCCGGTGGAGTGGAACACCTCGTCCTCCCGGACATCGTGGCAGAACTCGTACTCGTTGTGCCCGAGCAGGTAGCGCTGGGCGTGCAGGATGCCTTTGGCTTGTCCCGTCGTGCCGCTCGAGTAATAGAGCTGGGCGGGGTCGTCGGCTCTAGTGTCGACGGGGGTGAACTCTTCCGAGGCGGCGCCCATGGCCTCGTCGAGGTCGAGGTCGCCATCGACAAGCGAGTCGCCGGCGTTCAGCACGACCACCCGCTCGAGCGAGGAGACGCGGCCCCCCATGCCCTCGAGCCGGGCACGGTTCTTGCCGTCGGTGATCAGGATCTTGGCCTCGGAGTCGGACAGCCGGTGGGCGATGCCGTCGTCTCCGTAGAGCTGTGACAGAGAGAGAAGGACGGCGCCCAGCTTGTAGGAGGCGACGAACGTCGCGGCGGTCTCGGGCACCGAAGGCAGCATTACCGCGACCCGGTCGCCCTCGTTCACGCCCGCATCGGCGAGCACGTTGGCGATTCGGTTCGAGAGCGTCTTGATGTCCCCAAACGTGAGGCGCCGTTCGTTGCCCTCCCAGTCCTCCCACAGCATGGCGAGGCGGTCGGTCGCGTGCTTGTCGACGGTGTCGACCCCGATGTTGTAGCGCTCGGGCACCTCCCAGTCAAAGGAGGCCACCATCTCCTCGTAAGTCCCCGGCCGATGCTGTCTCAGGCTCGCCATGTGACTCCCCCCGTTCTCGCATTGGTTTACAGTTCATGCCCAGGGTAGAGCCGATAATGCTCGTAACGCTGAAAAAGCCGGGACCTTGAAGCGGCGGATCTATCATTGAGTCCGCCGGTGGCCGTTCCCGGCTCACGAGGGTGCCGGCAAGGCCGGCTCCAGGACAAGGGGGAGACGATGGCGCAGGCAGCCGCTTTACGGGAGCAGGAGTACGACTACAAGCTCAGTAGGGTCATTGCCGCGGCTTCGGCCGGCACCACTATCGAGTGGTACGACTTCTACATCTTTGCCAGCCTTTTCACGCTGCTCGGCACCAAGTTCTTCCCCGCATCCGAGGATCCTCTCCTGGGTGCGCTCGGCATCTTCGCCCTGGTCTACGTCGGCTTCCTGGTGCGGCCCTTCGGGGCCTTCTTTTTCGGCCGCATCGGGGACCTCGTCGGCCGCAAGGTGACCTTCCTGGTCACGATCACGCTGATGGGAGCGTCGACGTTTGCGATCGGACTTCTGCCGACCTACGAAACGACCGGGTGGCTGGCCGCAATCCTGCTGGTCATCCTCCGCATCCTCCAGGGTCTCGCGCTGGGCGGCGAGTACGGAGGGGCGGCGATCTACGTGGCCGAGCACGCCCCCGACGACGCTCGCGGCCAGCACACCTCCTGGATCCAGATGACCGCCACGCTCGGCCTGGTGCT
>JACDAL010000051.1 GCA_013695465.1 Actinomycetota bacterium
CTGACGCGCTTCACCTTTCACGCTCGACAGGTCGAGCGATACCGCGACGGGCGGATCCTGCTGGCCGGTGATGCCGCCCACCTGTTCCCCGCCCCAGGCGTCGCACTCAACGCCGGCCTCCTCGACACCGTCAACCTCGCCTGGAAGCTGGCCGCCGACATCCACGGCTGGGCGCCGGCCGGCCTGCTGGACACGTACCACGACGAACGAGCCACCTCGCCGGCGTACTACCCTGCTGCACACGCAAGCCCAGGTGGCGCTGCGGCGCGGCCACGACCCGGCCGCCGCGGCACTCCGGGAGCTCTTCCAGGAACTGCTCGTCGACGAGCAGCCCCTCCGCCGCATCGGCGCTCTAATCGCCGGCACCGACATCCGCTACCCGCCACCCGGCCCCAACCACCACGCCTTGACCGGCACCTTCGCACCTGACCTCACCCTGCTCACCGACCAGGGCACAACCAGCGTCGCGGAGCTCATGCACGCCGCACGGCCCATCCTCCTCGACCTCGCCGACCGCCCGGACCTCCGCGAGACCGCCCAGGACTGGGAGCATCGCATCGAGATCCACACCGCCGAAACCGATCGCCGACCAGCTGACGCCCTCCTGATCCGCCCGGACGCCCACATCGCCTGGGCCGCAACCATCGACGAACCCACCGACACCGCCGCGCTCGCGTTACGAGAAGCGCTCTCCGGCTGGTTCGGCACACCCCTGAAAACGACTGTGCCCATCATGATCTGTCCTCCTGATCGGCGACCGAACATCGCCAGGAGCGCCCATCCCGTGGACTGCAAACATTCGGACCCACAAGGTCCTGGCGCGTTGCCGATTACAAGACAAAGCCGTGCCTATCGGTCGCATGCTCAAAGAGACCGGCATACACGGCGGCGTTCCGCGGCGGCAACCCGTCGTCGTACTCACCGGCGAGCAACAGCACCGGCTTCCAAGATCATTGTGTTAAGGAGTTCTTAGGAGACACGTCCTAGTCCCGATAAGTATGTGGATTCGCTCGCTCATGACCTGCGTTGCTGGTTCCAAGCACAGCGCTAATCCGCAACAGACAACTGCCATCGAGACTACGCGCAACAGAACGCTTACGATCTTGCCGAGGTGCTGAGGGCTCAGGGGGCCGCGGTGGCCCCCACGCCGCCTGAGTTCACGACTGGCCGCCCGAGGAGGAGGCAAGACATGAATGATCCCACCGTCACCGATCCCGACAAGTACGTTGTCGTTTTCGAAAATGAGGCAGTACGGGTGCTTGAGTACCGTGATGAGCCTGGCGCGAAAACCCGGCTGCACGCTCACCCCGACAGCGTGATGATCACGTTGAGTGGATTTGCCCGCCGGATCGCGGTCGGTGAGCAAACGCGTGATGTGAGCCTGGCGCCCGGCGAAGTCCGGTGGCTCGACGCGCAGAGTCACTGGGGAGAAAACATCGGGACAACCCCGTCACACGCCTTCTTCGTGGAGTTAAAGAGTGGTCGTGATGGTTCGTCGGCCAAAGGCGCTCTGGGCCCAAGTCCGCATAGCAGTGCTCCTGAGTGGGGTCGATGGGAGCCCGCCTGAGCGTCCCAGAATCACGCATTTCTGGGGCTTGCATGGTATCCGTGTAAGCAGGTATAATGCGGTCATGCCCGGCGACGCGTGATGAGCGCTTCATTCGCGGACCGGGCGACGGAAGCGCTGTTTCACGGGAAAGGCGGAAAGGCGATCCGGCGGATCCCTTCCGATATCCGGTCGCTGGCGATTCGAAAATTAGACGTGCTGAACGCGGCTCACGAGCTTCAGGATCTACGGGTGCCGCCTGGTAATCGGCTGGAGGCACTGAAAGGAGAACTGCATGGGAAGCACAGCATCCGGATCAACTACCAGTGGAGGGTGGTCTTCCGCTGGGAGAATGGAGATGCTCACGAGGTCGAGATCGACGACTACCACTGAGGAGTAGAGATGCTGCCTAAGAACCGATTCCCCACCCACCCGGGTGAGATCCTGCTCGAGGAGTTCCTCAAGCCGCTGGGGCTGACGCAAGTCGCCTTGGCGGAGCATCTGGGCATCCCCACCCAGCGCATCAACGAGCTGATTCGGGGTAAGCGGGGCGTGACTCCCGACACGGCTTGGCTGCTGTCTGGGGCTCTCGGAACTACGCCTGAGTTCTGGATCAATCTGCAGGCACACCGTGATCTCGTTAGGAGCCGGCCCACGAAGAAAGTGGGCCAGTTAGTTGCTGCCGGATAGTCGCGATAAACATCGCACTTCCGCTCCGCAACGACCTGCGAAAAGGTGGTCTATAACCGAGTTCAGGTTCACACTCATTCCGCCGGAAGAGGGCGTCGCCGTTCCCAGGTAGACCGCGGGGGCGATAGTCGCGATAATGTCGAGCTTCGGCCGGCGCCGACCTGCGAGAAATGCAGACAGCACAGCGCTGATCCGGATCCAGACAACTGCTACCGAGACTACGCGCAACAGAACCCTCACGATCTTGCCTCGGTGCTGAGGGCTCAGGGGGGTCACGTTGGCCCCGCCCACGCCGCCTGAGCCCGGCCGTTGATCCCGCAAAACGGGTTCCGGCGGTCCGGTTTGGTGCCAAAACGTCCGATAAGGGGCGTTTTCGTACTAAGGTTCGAGCTCAGACCCGGTCTCAACTGAGCTACGAACGGGTCGATGACAGGCTTATGGATCGCGCGACGGCTACTCGCAGCGCCCGGCTCCTGGTCACCAACGTCGAACGGGTCATCAGGGGCAAGCGCGCCTCCGTGGAGGCGGCCGCCACGGCCCTGTTCGCCGGTGGCCACCTGCTGGTGGAGGATGTGCCCGGCATGGGCAAAACCATGTTGGGCCGGGCCCTGGCGCGGTCCCTTTCGGGCTCGTTCAAGCGGGTCCAGGCGACCCCCGACCTGCTTCCGTCGGACATCACCGGGAGCTCGATCTTCAACCAGCGTGACTTCTCCTTCGAGTTCATCCCCGGGCCCATCTTCGCCAACGTCGTCCTGCTCGACGAGATCAACCGGACCACCCCTCGTACTCAGTCGGCCCTGCTCGAAGCGATGGAGGAGCACGCGGTCACCGTCGATGGGACCCGCCACGCTCTTCCCGAGCCGCTCTTCGTGATAGCGACTCAGAATCCAATGGAGCAGCACGGTACCTACCCGCTGCCCGAGGGCCAGCTCGACCGCTTCGCCATCGCTATGGAGCTGGGCTACGTCGACGGCGCTTCGGAGCTGCAGATCGTGCGCTCCCAGCTGGAGCACCACCCGATCGAGGAGCTCGAGCCGGTGCTGTCGGCGCGCGACGTGATCGCCATCCAAACTGCCGTCAGGCACACGGGCGTGGCCGACGACATCCTCGTCTACGCCCTTGCCCTCGTCACCGCCACCCGCAAACACCCGGGGCTCCACCTCGGAGCCAGCCCCCGCGCCCTGGTGGGGCTGGTCCGCTGCGCCCAGGCCCGAGCGCTCTTGAACGGCCGGAGCTTCGTCACGCCCGACGACATCAAGGTCCTCGCCGGTCCGGTGCTGGGGCACAGGATCCTGCCCGCGGGAGAGCTGAGGGTCGACAAGGGCAGAGGCACCGCGGTGATCGCGGAGATCGTGGCCTCGGTGCCGGTGCCGGTCATCACGAGCGGGCGTCGCTCGTCAGCCTCTCGGCGACGGCCCGTGGGAGCGCCCACGACTCCGGCTCCGGCGCCGCCTCCAGTTTCGGCGCCGCCTCCCCCCCCGCCGTTCAAAACCGCCGGCACCCGCTTCTCGGCTCCTCCGCCTCCCGGCGCCCCCGCGGCTCCTGCCCCTCCTGCCCGCCGCCGCGCCTCAGCCTCTTAAGTGCACCTCCTCGCTTCCGGTGCGGAGCTCAAGTGAGCGTTGTCCGCTCGTCGCGCCGTTTCTCCAGGCGTGCTTTGAGCGCCGTTCTCATCGGCGGAGCGCTGATCCTGGCGGGAACGACTGCCCAGGCCGGATGGCTGTTCGTCCTCGCCGCAGGCGTCCTGGGCGTGGTGGCGGGATCCTTCTTGCTGTTGCCCCGACTACAGGGGGCCGAGGTCGCGCGGGATCTACCCCGCCGGGTTCGGGTGGGCGATGAGGTGCCGGTGGGACTGCGAGTGAGGAACAGCGGCAAGCGCTCCCTGCCGGTCATGCGCGTGGAGGACTCCCTCGAGGCATTCGATCCGGTGGTGCTGTGCTCCAAGGAGCTGGGGTCGGGAGCAACTGCTCGTGCCGAGACCCTCCGCCTGGCGCAGCGAAGGGGCATCTACGAGAGCGGCTCTGTGTGCCTGGAGACATCGGCCCCCCTGGGCTTCGCGCGCCGACGGATCGTCCAGGAAGCGCCCGCACTCGTGACCGTGGTACCTGCTTGGATCGACCTCGACGGCTGGTCACCGCTTCAGTCGGGCGGCAGGGGAGGCGAAGATCCCAGCGCTCGCGCCGGCCAGGGGACGGGCGACTATCTCGGTGTGCGCGACTATCGTCCCGGCGATTCCTTGCGTGCCGTGCATTGGCGCTCGGCCGCCCGGGCCGGCCGCCTCATCGTCACCGAGTACGAGGAGGAGACTCGCCGGCGTGTGTTGATCGCTCTGGGCGCACCCGACACCGGCGTCATCCCGGACTTGACCTTCGAGGCGCTCGTGAGAGGTGCGGCGTCGATTGCGAACTGCGCCATCCAGAGCGGCCATCAGGTAAGTCTGCTTCACTCGGGGGGCGAGCTCCCAAATGCCCGCTTCTCAGAGTGCCTGGAAGCCTTGGCCGCCTCCGCTCCCGACAACCGGCCGCTGAGCTCCAGGCTGGGCCCCGGCCTGGCGCGCCTGGGCGCGGGCGGCACGATGGTGTTGCTGTCCTGCGACTCGGAGCAAACGAGGCCAGATCTGGAGGAGGCGACTCGAATGGCCGCCTCAAGGGGTTGTCGCACGGTGGCGATGGTCGCGGAGCCCGGCTGGTGGCTACCGAGGGGTGCGCCATCCCAACCGGTTACGCCGGTGACGGGAGCTATCACGAAGACCCTGCGCCGCGGTGGGACCTTGCGGACATGGCTGGGCGCGTGAGGGAGCGGGTCAGGGCGGTCAACGCTACCCGGCGGCCCGAAGACTCGATTCTGCTGCGTGCTGCGGTCCTGGGCGCGGTTCTCACCGGGGTGGGCGCGGCGGGGGCCGAGGGGGCGATCTCTCCTTTGCGCACTGCCGTGTTTCTGATCGTGCTGCCGTGCGCCTACTGGTTCTCCTACCAGCGGCGCGCGGCGGACAACTGGTACGTCAAGCTCGCCCTCGCTCTGGGAGCGGTGCTTGCGATCGTGGCCTTCTTCTCTCAACTCGGTCGCGTCCAGACGCTGGACGAGATCCGCTTTCCGCTGGCCGAGATCTTCCTGTGGATACAGGTCCTGCATAGCTTCGATCTTCCCGAGCGCAAGGACCTGCATTTCTCGCTGGGGTCGTCGCTGGCGCTGATGGGGGTCGCCGGCTCGCTGGCTCAGACGATGTCCTATGCCCCCTTCCTCGTCGTCTACTTCGTGCTGGCGCTCTTCGCTCTCCACCTGGCGAATGTGAGCGAGGCCAAGGAGGGCACCGCGTGCACCCTGCGTCCGGAGCCGGGAGCCCCGAGACCCAACCGTTGGTCTCAGCTCGCCCGCACAGGAGCGGGAATCGCGGCCGTCGGGATGATTCTCTATCTGCTGACGCCGCAGAGCACGGGAGTGCGAACCCTGGCACTGCCGTTCTCCCTCGGAAACGGCGCGGGGATCGCTGCGGGCGAGTCGCTGTTCAACCCCGGCTTCGAGTCGGGTGCGCCCGGCTCCCGCTCGTCGGGCACCGCGTTTTACGGTTTCAACGACAGCCTCGACCTCCGGGTCCGGGGGGAGCTCTCCGACGAGATCGTCATGAGGGTGCGCAGCTCGGCCCCCGCCATGTTGCGGGGCATGATCTTCGACCAATACGACGGGGTCACCTGGTCGCAGCCGTCCGAGGACCCGGTTCCTCTGGACGGGACGCCTCCCTACATCTATCCGGTCGATCAGCGGAGTCTCGGGCCCCGCGCCGCCGTCACCCAGACCTTTTACATCGAGTCCGAACAGCCCAACGCGATCTTCTCCGCCGCCTACCCCGACCGCATCTTTTTCGAGGGGGGTGTGGCGGTGGACGCGCTCGGCGGCCTCCGCACCGGCGGCACGCTCAGCGAAGGCACGGTCTACAGCGTGGTGGCGAGCCGGGGTGCGGCTACTCCCGCTCAGCTGCAGAAGCTCGGTGTGCCGGAGGCGCCCGAGACGATGAGCCGCTACCTCGAGGTCCCCTCGAGCGTCTCGAAGCGAGTGAAGTCGTTGGCGCGCCGCATCACCTCGTCTGCCGAAAACAACTACGACAAGGTCAAGGCCATAGAGGACTACATGGCTCGCAACTACCGCTACTCGATCGACTCGCCGGTACCCCCCGAGGGCCGCGATGCAGTCGACCACTTCCTGTTCGACACCGACGTCGGTTTCTGTGAACAGTTCGCCTCCGCCACCACCATCATGCTGCGCAGCCTGGGCATCCCGGCGCGCTTCGTCGCCGGCTACACGCCGGGAACCCGCAACCCCTTCACCGGCTATTACGAGGTTCGCAACTCCGACGCCCATACATGGGTCGAGGTCTATTTCCCCGCCTACGGCTGGTATGAGTTCGACCCCACCTTCGCAGTCCCCCCGGCTCAGGTGGAGACGTCGAGCTCGCTGCCGCTGGCGCGGCTGTTGGAGGCGGCTCAAACGAAGCTCGGCGGCTTCTCGCTGGGTGAGCCCAGGGCACTCGACATCGCCGCGCTGGGCGTGGCCCTGGTGGCCGCCTGGGGCGCCGCCGTACTGTGGCGCCGCCGACGCCTCCGCGGCCCGCGCCGGCCGCCGCCCGGCGAACCTGGAGGCCCGGTGGAGGCGGCGTGGCGGGAGCTCGAGAACGCCCTGCGGGAAACGGGCGAGGGGCGCGCCCCTCCCGAAACCGCTCGGGAGCTGCTCTTCAGGCTCGGCTCCTCAGGAACGGCGGCGGACGCCTTCGACGAGGAACGCTACGGGGGCCGCACCGACCCGGCTCGGGCGCGGGAGGCGGTGCTCGAGCTCGAGAGACTCACGCGCGACAAGACCACCACGTCGCGCAGCTAACCAACCCCAGTTCGCGTTTGGAGCGCCTCTCGGTGCGGTTTTCCGCACTCTGAGGCGCTCAAAACCTAAAGACCCCGCCACTCCGTGAGCTCGGCGGCCGCGATACGGCGGGTCATGGGGCGCTCCTCGGCCCCCTCCTGCGGGTAGCCGAGGTAGACGAAACCCGCGACCAGCTCGTCGTCTTCGACCCCCAGCACCTCCCGAACCTCGGGCATGGAGCAGGCCGGGCCGGTCCGCAGCATCGCACCCAAACCCAGGTCGTGGGCCGTCAGGAGGATGTTCTGCAGGGCCGCGCCGGTGGCGTGGTGCTCCTCGATTTCAACGACTTTGGGGAGATGCAGCTTGGGCCGCTCGATCACGCAAACGATGACGGGCGCCCGCCGTACCTTGGCGACGATCCCGGAGGAGTCCTTGCCCGCTCGCTCGACGCCCCTAGCCCAAGCCCGCCCGAGCCGGTCACGCTCCTCGCCCGCCAGCACCACGAAGCGCCACGGTTGCGTGAGGTGATGGGTGGGGGCTCTGACGGCCGCCTCCAGAAGCCTTTCAATCGTGCGCCTCTCGGGGACCCTGTCCGTCACTTTGTGTACCGAGCGCCGCGTGAGGATGGCGTCCGAGGTCTCCATTGCGTCAAGGATAGGGGGGCCGGGGGGGGTGGCGCCGCCCGTGCCACAATCGCACTGTGCTCGTCGGCGCCATGAACTTTCCCGGTCGCTCGGTCGTCAAGGAGATCCATCGCATCTCCGAGGACGGCTTCGATTTCGTCGATCTGACGCTCGAGCCACCCGCGGCGTGGACCCCCGACGGGACCAAGGTCGGCCGGCTGCTGTCGGATCTGGGGCTCCCGGCCGTGGGCCACACCGCCTGGTATCTGCCGATCGCGTCGGCTTTTCCGGAGCTGCGCCGCACGGCTCACGATCTCTACCGGCGGGCGCTCGACGTCTTCGCAGAGGCCGGGGTCTCTCTCGTCAACGTCCATCCCGACCAGCGCATCCCGATGCACGCCCGGGAGCAGGTGTTGTCGCACAACGCCCATGCCATCGCCGAGCTGGCCGAGGCCGCCGCCGAGCGAGGGATCAGGATCATGGTCGAGAACGACGACCGCACCTTCTCCGGGGTCGAGGCCCTCACGGCCATCTTCGACAGGGTTCCCGACGCAGGCTTCCATCTCGACGTCGGCCACGCCAATCTAAGGCTCGGCCTGAAGGAGCCCAACCGCACCGAGGGCCTGCTGGAAGCCTTCGCCGGCCGCCTGGCCCACGTGCACCTGTCCGACAATCGCGGTGGTCCCGATGACCTGCATCTGCCCCTGGGGGCCGGTGCCGTCGACTGGAGAGGAGTGGTGAAGCTGTTGCGTGGTGCGGGCTGGGACGGGACCGTCACTCTCGAGGTCTTTGCGCGCGAGCGAGAGCATCTGCGCACCTCACGCCGGCTGTGGCTGGAATGGTGGTCGCGCGGCACCTGAGGGCGCTCCCTACTGCCCGGCCCCCGGCTGCCTTGCCGCAAGGTGGTAGATCGCCCAAGATGGGCGTTTCACCACCGGATCGGTGGCCTGGCGCACAACTTGTGTGTTGTACCGGGCTAGCGCAGGCCTATCGGGATCAATTGCGGCACCTGACTGCTCAGTATGGCTATTATTGTGGCCAATGAGCATGAAGAGGGTGCTGTGGATCTTTTTTGTGGCCTTTGCCTTCTTTTTCTTGATCACCTCCCCCGTGGAGGCTGCGAACATCGTCAAGGAAACGGGCCAGACGCTGGCGTCGGCAGTGGAGTCGCTGTCGCGCTTCGTCAAGGCCCTGTAACGTAGCTGCCCCAGGCGTCTCATGCGGCTCGAGCGAATCCGGAAGCGCTATATGGCGGACGGCGAGAGGGAAGTGCTAAGCACTCGCCGTCATCTCGCAGCGGTCCTTGTTCCATTTCTCGTCACCATCGGCGTGGGATGGGCCGCGTCGGCGATCGGCGCAGCTTCGGGCCCCCGCAATGGCGGTGGTTCACTCGGCACTGTGCTCGGCTGGATAGTGCTGGCGTTCGTCATCCGCTTTCTGTTCAAGCTCCTCGAGTGGTGGTACGACGTCATCTTCGTCACCGACCGGCGCATCTTCGAGGTCAGAGGGCTGGTGCCGCAGCACGTCTACTCGATGCCACTGTGGAAGGTCACCGACATGACCTATCGGCGGAGCTTCTGGGGCTTCCTGTTGGGATACGGGGCACTCATCCTGGAGACGGCCGGCCAAGATCAGGCTCTCGACCGCATGAATTACCTGCCTGATCCCGACGCCTTCTACAAGGCGGTCAACTCGCAGGGCTCGACCTTCGAGACCCCGAGGGGGGCTGGAGAGGGAGAGTCACCAGAGGGGGAGAGCTCGGCTTCGGCCGCGGAGCGATATGACACACCACCGTTCCGGCTCGGTTAGCCAGAAAAGATACGCTCGGGGCGTGGGTTCGGGGATTCTCGCAGCTCTTGTCGGGCTCGTGGCGCTCGGTTTCATCGAGTCGCTGGGACGGTTCTATCCGGCCCGCGACGCGTGGTGGCGACTGCGTCGCCTGCACGGACGGCGTGCGGTGAGGGCGACGCGGGAGCGCTTCGAGGCTGCCGCCGCTTCCGGGACCGCCCGCCTGTTGGCGGCAGCCCTGCTCG
>JACDAL010000067.1 GCA_013695465.1 Actinomycetota bacterium
GCTCTGGCGGCGGAGGTGGCCGCCACCGGGACCACCGTGCACTTCGTCGACCACGGTGTCGATTCGGGGCCGGTGATCCTGCAGCGGACTGTTTCAATCGAGCCGGGGGACACTGAGGAGTCGTTGCACGCGCGCATTAAGGGGGTCGAGCACGAGCTGCTGCCTGAAGCCTGCCGCCACGCTCTCTTCAGGCAGAGCCCCGCTGAGCGGGGCTAGCTCTGCACAGAGCGTCGCGGACCCTCTGTGCGACGATGCTCGGGCGGTATTGGAGATCGTGCCAGGTGACGTAGACGATGATCCATCCAAGCGACTGCAGTCGGTTGTGGCGTTCGATGTCCCGCTCCCAGCTCTGCCGTCCCGAGTGCCATTCATATGACTGACATTCAATGGCGCTTTTGGCCTCTGGATAGGCGAAATCGAGACGAGCGACAAAGTGGGCGCCGTCTTTGACTACGAACTGGGCGACGGGCAGGAGCAAGCGGTGCTGGGCGAGTGCTCGCCGGAACCGTGTTTCAAGGGGGCTCTCCGGCACGCCGGCGCCCGGTGGCCGATCATCTAGGAGCTGCCGCAGAACGCCCGCTCCATCATGGCCCGAACCGTCGCGTTCAGTCAGCTTGTCCTGCAGAGCTTGAAGCGAGGTCTTTCCCTGCCGGAGGGCTGAATCGAGCGCAACCTCCACTAGGTTCGATGGCAGCGCGGCTCCCAGCTCGATCAGCGTCCGGGTAGGAGTGGTAACCGGGATCGGACCAACGTGGACGAGGTCGCAGTCCGGGAGTCGATCAGTGTGGTGAAAGTTGAACTTGCCCGAGCTCGACCGCCGAGTGATGGCGCTGATTGTCTCCACCAACCTGCCGTCGTAGCCGTGCAGCCCGTGCAGTCGAACTGCAGTTCTCATGCCGGCCGCTCCCTTCGCTACGATCGCCGCGGCCGGCACGTCTTGTTCGTAGCACCGTGGGACGGACGCCACCCTGTAAATCCGCCGAAACACAGGTATCCAGAGGCACTGCTCGATGCGGCGATCGATCGCGCTGGTCGAGTAACCGAGCTCCGCAGCCTCCGCCCTGGTGATGATTCCGTGGCGTGTCGCCACAAAGCTCTGGAGCCGCCGTTCGAGGTCCATCCTGGAATCGCATCACGCGCTGCTGCCCCGGTGATGTGGTGCGCGCCACAACTCTAAGCAGAGCAGACCCCGCTCAGCGGGGCTGGCTCTGCCCAGAACCTTCGAAGCGCGTTGCTATCGTCAGCAGCAGGTGCACGATGCCGAGGGCGATGAAGAAGATCGTTGGCTCCTGCTCGTCGGAGAAGCCCAGCACGAATGGGGCGATGATCAGCATCACCGCAAGCGCGTAGTCGAGGACTACGTGGGCAGAGACCGAAAGCCCGTTCACGAGCCCGGTCGGTCCGGCCGTGGTGCCGGCCACGAGCAAGATCACGATTCCCACCGCCACCGATACCCCGGTCGCAGAGCCGGACTCGAAGCCGAACATCAAGGGGGCCGCGATGAACGCGACCCCCGCTATGTATTCGATGATGCCGTGGACGGCGGCTGGGATGGGCCCGTCTCGCAACAGCGGGTTAGCCATGAGCCGCAGCGTACCCGACGCTATTGCTTGATGGCCTCGACTTCGATCTCGAGCGTGAGCTTCTTGGACACCGCTACGCCGCCGGTCTCCAACGCCTGGTTCCAGCTCACTCCCCAATCTTCGCGGGCGAACTGGCCCTCGGCGGAGAAGAACGCACGCCTCATCCCGTAGGGGTCCTGTATGACTCCCTGGACTTCGCCGGCGAGCGTTATCGGCTTGGTCACACCTCGCAAGGTCAGATCTCCGATGAGCTCAAAACGCCCGTCCTCTGGGATGGAAACGTTGGTGCTGCGGAACTTGATCTCGGGGTGGTTCTCGGCGTCGAGGAAGTCGGCGCTCTTGAGGTGACCGTCGCGGGTCTCATCGGTCGTGTCGATGCTGACGGTGTCGATGGTGACCTCGGCCCACGACTGGCTCGGGTCCTCCTCGATGTGGAGGAAACCGGAGAAGGTCCTGAAGTGTCCCCTGACCTTTGACACCATGAAGTGACGCGCAATAGCGGCGATGCGGGAATGCGAGGGGTCGATCGCCCATGTGCCCGTTTCTGGAAGCTCTGTGGCGCCGAGGTTGCGTGTTGCTGTTTCCGCCATCTTGGGTCCTCCTGATCTAGTTACCGGTCCCATCCCGGTCTTACTCTTCGCAACTGTTGTATTCACAACCATATTCCCGACGGAGGGGTTTGTGAGCAGGAGCGGCTCTGAGGGGGTCGGTCTGCGCCCAGACGCGTCCGCGGGCGGCTGCCCCTCGCTCGGGAGATGGTTGTGCGCGCAACAGTCGTATCCTGGGAAGGTGGACACAGCAAGCGACGGCCCCCGGCTCGAGGCGTGGAGGGCCTTTCTGGGCA
>JACDAL010000080.1 GCA_013695465.1 Actinomycetota bacterium
AAAGATCGCCGGCGACGCCTTTCTCACCGGAGTGTTCTACGACGGCAAGGATCTCCGTCAGGTCCGCCGCTGGACCCGCAACACGCCGGTCGAAGTCCTCTTGGCCCTGGAGTTGGGCCATCCACCCGAGTTCGACGGGGTGAAATGCACAGACTGTGGCAAGCGCTTTGGGACCGAGAACGATCATTTGGTGCCTCACTGCGCGGGCGGGCCTGCGTCCTGTGACAACCTCGAGCCTCGCTGCTGGTCGTGCCATCGGGCCAAGACCGAGAAGGATCGCAGGGCGGGCAAGCTCACGCCGCGGGCCCCCGACGAAGAGCGGGGTCCGCCGTGAGCAATGGTCCGCACTCCAGGTGAGGCTTGACAACGGCTCCCGCAGGTTGCCGCTGTTACACGCTAAGTCTTCGGCCGACGACTTCGACGTCATCGTGGTGCCCGGGGCTCGGCCCCCCGACAAGCTTCGCCGTTACCCCGAGGTGACAAGCATAGTTGCCGATGCCTACTAGCAGAAGAAGATCGTGGGACTGATCTGCCACGCGGGACTGGTAGGCATCTCGGCCGGAATCGTGAGGGGACATCGCGCCACCGGAAGCACGGGGATCAAGGACGATCTGATCAATGCGGGTGCCGAGTAGGTGGACGAGCCGGCCTTCCGCGAAGGGAAGATCGTCTGGAGCCGGGGTGGTCGAAGACATCCCGGACTTCTGCCGTGAGCTCGTTCGGGCAATCGCCTGACAGCGTTTAGTCGTTTTCGATCAGCCGCCTGACCTCACTCGCCGAAGCCATCTCCAGCGCCGACGCTGCAATCTCCTTGGCGCGTTCATAAGTCACCCGCCGTACCGCATCCTTGACGAGCGCAATCGCCGGAGGACTCATCGACAACTCCGTAACGCCCAGGCCCACGAGAATCGACGCGGCCCGAGGATCACCCGCAAGCTCGCCACACACACCCACCCACTTGTCATGCCGGCGGGCCGCGTCAACGACATGAGCGATGAGACGCAGAACGCTCGGGTGGAGATGATCGGCCAGGCCGGCGACCCGGTTGTTGCCTCTATCCGCGGCGAGCGCGTACTGAGTCAGATCGTTGGTTCCGATCGAAAAGAAGTCGACGTGCGGAGCAAAGGCGTTTGCGTTAACAGCACAGGCGGGCACCTCGACCATGATCCCGACTTCGATTCCATCGGGCGTGGCATGCCCGGCCCGCGCTAGATCGGTGTGCGCTTCTTCGAGCAGGGCGCGAGCCCGCTGTAGCTCGTCGACAGTGCTCACCATCGGAAACATCAGCTTGAGCGGATGGTCGGCGGCCGCGCGCAAGGCGGCACGGAGTTGAGTCATGAGCATCTCTGGTTGTGCGAGTGATAGGCGGATCCCGCGTAGGCCCATGAAGGGGTTCGCTTCGCGTTCAAGCTCCAACCAGGCGGGCGGCTTGTCGGCCCCCACGTCCATCGTTCGGAGGATCAGAGGCCTGCCGTCTAGCGCCTCTGCAATCGTAGTGTAGGCCGTGAACTGCTCATCCTCCGTTGGTGCCGTGTCTCGATCGAGGAAGAGGAACTCCGAGCGCAGCAGACCGACGCCGTCCGCGCCGGCGGCCAACGCGCCTTCTACGTCGGCCACGGAGCCAAGGTTTGCGGCCACGTCGATACGACGACCATCTGTTGTCACCGCGGGCTCCGACGCCCCCCGCTGGGCGGAGGAATGCTGCATCTGCCGCTGCCGTTCGAGGCCCTCGTAGTGAGATATGAGCGCAGCGTCTGGATCCACGTAGATTGCGCCCGACTCGCCATCGATCAGCAGCCGCGCGCCTTCCGCCAGCCCCAGTACCTCGTCCCCCGCACCCACGACGGTCGGGATCCCGAGCGAGCGGGCAAGGATCGCGGCATGACCGGTAGGCCCGCCTCGTGCGGTGACGATGCCGAGTACAAGCTCGCGATCGAGCGCGGCCGTCTCGGCCGGCGCCAGCTCAGCAGCCACGAGGATCCCCGGCCCCCCGAGCTCGGGCCCGGCCGCCGGTACTCCGATGAGACGTGCCAGCACCCTGTGGCCGACCTCGGCCACATCTTCTGCGCGCTCGCGCTGGTAGTCGTCGTCCAGTGAACGGTACCGGCCCACGACCGCGTCGATCTCTCTCGCCCACGCGCGCGCGGCACTCGAGCCTTCCTCGGAGATCGCTCGCCGGACCGGATCGAGTAGCGTCGGGTCATCGAGCAACAGGACGTGGACATCAAAGATCGCCGCACTCTGTTCACCGGCTCGACCGGCGATGTCATCGCGCGTGTTGGCTAGCTCGCGGCGCACCCCTGTCGTGGCTTCCCCGAGTGCAGCGAGCTCGACCTCGGCATCGACCCGGCGCTCGGCAGGCAACTCGAAATTGGGACGACGTAAACGGCGAACATTCCCGTGCGCGCTGCCCGGTGACACCGGCAGTCCCGAATACGTTGCCCCTTCCACCGGGCTCACGTCCACCGAACGCGTTGGCGTTCCAATTGCGGCTTGATCGCCGAAGCCCTCGTCGGCGAGCACTTGCAGAGCGGCGAGCGCGTCGCTCGCCTGGGGGCCGCGTGCCCTGATGCTGATTTCATGGTCGCGCCTTACGCCCAGGGTTGCGATTGCGTTCAGGCTGAGCGCCGTCACCGGCCCCTTGCCCGTCGTGAGGTTGGTAACTTCGACCTTGGCGTCGTAGCCGCCCGCCGTGCGCACGAAGCGCGCCGCGGGGCGAGCGTGAAGTCCGAGCGGGTTGGTGACCGTCAGCTGCAGATCCTTGAAGCTGCCCGTGACCGGCTCCTCACTCACCGCTTCACCAGCGGCCGGTAACTCATCGACGCCGAGGTGAGCTGCCTTGCCCTGTAGTCCTCCTCGAGCTTCGCGTGCAACACCCTCGAGGTCCTCGCCCAAGCGAGCAGCTGCTGCTGCCGCAACTGCTCCCTCGACCAGCGGAGCCTCGCACAGATAGACGCGGCCCCGTTGCTTCTCGGCAAGCATGTCGAGCGCGACCTCCGCGCTCATCACCGCGCTCCCGAGATCCATGAGCACAAGCACGCCTTGGCCCGAATCCGCCTTCTCGATCGCAGCGAGCACAAGGACCGCGTCGGTGCCGATGGGATTACCCGGCTCGTCGAGTCCGCCGGCGGGCTCGATCGCGACCCCCTCGCCACCCATCTCCCGAGCAAGCTCCACGACGCCTTCCGCAATCGCAGAGCTGTGCGACACGATCACTATCCCGACCACTAGTGGGTTCCCTGCAGATAGTAGGAGTTAGGAGTCTTTCCAGACTTCGGCCGCTATCCTGAGCAGCATATGTGAGGAGGTTGCGCCCGGATCTTGATGGCCGGCGCTGCGCTCCCCCAGATAGCTGGCGCGGCCCTTTCGTGCCACGAGTGGGACGGTCGCCTCCATTCCCTCTTTGGCTGCGACCGACGAACGCTCGAGCGCGTCCCCGAGCGAGACCCCGCCCTCCGCAGCCTCTCTGAAGGCGTCTCGTGCGGGAATGAGTGCGTCGATCATTGTTTTGTCGCCGGGCTCGGCCTTGCCGCGCGCTTGTACGCCTTTCACGGCCGACTCCAAAGCCGACGACCAATCCTGCGCGCTCAGCTCGGTCTTGCCCGCGGTAGCAGAACCCAGCTGCAAGAAGAGGGTTCCGTAAAGAGGTCCCGCTGCACCTCCGACCTTCGAGATGAGCGCCATACCCACCGCTTTCAAGGCCGCCCCCACGTCTTTTTCCGGCACCGCATCGAGCTTGCCGAGTGCGGCTTGCATGCCCCGGTCCATGTTCACTCCGTGATCGCCGTCACCGATCGCAGCGTCGAGCTTGCTGAGGTATTGCTTGTTGTCCGATATCTCGGCGGCGAAGTCGCGGATCCACCGCAGGACGTCGTCGTAGGCGATCGTCACCTCTACTCCTCTCCGCCTGGCCTTTGGGAGGTCAAACGCCCCAGCGCAGTCCGGGGGTCTTGACCGGAGCGTCCCACAGACTTGTCAGGTCGTCGTCGAGCTTGAGCAGCGTGATCGAGCAGCCCGCCATCTCCAACGACGTTATGTATGGACCGATCAAGTTGCGAGCGATCTTCAAACCCTTGCCTTCGAGGTAACGCACGAGGTCGTTGTAAATCACATAGAGCTCAATGAGTGGCGTCCCACCCATCGAGTTGACGAAGGCCAGCACCTCGTCGCCGCGCTCGAACGGGAGATCGCTCACGATGGGCTCTGCGAGTCGTTCGACGACCTCCTTAGAGGGCGCGAGCGCGCTCCGCTCGCGCCCTGGCTCGCCGTGGATGCCGATACCGATCTCCATCTCATCGTCACCCAGCTGGAAGGTTGGTTCGCCTGCCGAAGGGACGATGCAGGAGGTGAGGGCCATGCCCATAGTGCGGCCACTGGAGTTCACCGTTCGACAGATGTCTGCTACGTCTTTGAGCGAGCGTCCTTGCTCCGCCGCCGCCCCGCAAATCTTCTCGGCGAGCACAGTCGTCCCGACTCCCCTGCGGCCGGCGGTGTAAAGGCTGTCTTTGACGGCGACATCATCGTCGATCACTACCGCCTCGACCTGAATCGACTCTTCTTTGGCCAAATCTGCGGCCATCTCGAAGTTCAAGATGTCGCCTGTGTAGTTCTTGACGATGTGCACGACCCCCGCGCCACCATCGACCGCCTTGGTGGCTTCGAGCATCTGATCGGGGGTAGGAGAGGTGAACACCTCGCCGGGACAGGCTGCGTCCAGCATTCCCATTCCTACGAAGCCTCCGTGCATGGGCTCGTGCCCGGAGCCACCCCCGGAGACGAGGGCTACTTTTCCACTGATGGGAGCGTCCGCCCGCACCATGTAGTGAGGATCGAAGTTGACGCGCACGAGGTCTGAGTGTGCGTGTGCGGCCCCCTGGAGCGATTCCAAGACCACGTCCTCTGGGCGATTGATGAGCTTCTTCATACTCTCCCCCTTACGAGCGACTAACTGCGTGAGCGCATCCTACGCCGACGAGATCAAGGGCGTCATGCGATGGATGAAGGTGGTCAATGTGCGACCGTCGCACGTGAGCCACCCAAAATCGGTGGATGAGATGAGACTGTCGCACTTGAGCCTCCGCCGGCCCGGCTCGGGCCTGCCTTCAGCGGGCTCGGAGGCCCTTCAGCACGCGGCGCTCGACCCGCAGCGCGACCTTCTCGCTCCGAGAGCTAATCCTATCTCTACAATGGGTCAGCTCGTGGGCCAGGATCGCAACCCAGAACTCGTCCATCGTCGGCGGCTCGGCCGGAAGGCGGTCCTGAGAGTAGTAGTGGCGCTGCTTCGCAAGGTCGTCCCTCATCGCCCTAGGATAGAAAGTCACCCGGCAGTAGCGGCCGTCTGTCCTGGTGGTGCGATACAGGGAGTCGGCCAAGTGCCGGTCCTGCGGGACCGCACGCTCTCCTGGGCGAGCGCGAATGTGCAACCTGGTCAGATGCTCGGTCATACCGCCCCACAGTCGCAGCTGCTTGATCTCCGAGACCGCGGCGCTCATCGCAGGATGTGTGAGGGGGCCGCCGGCGATTGTCACTCTTACTCTGGGCGAGGCCGCGCTCTTCCTGTTGAGGGCGGCGGGCGGCTGTGGGGGTGGCGGCAGCTCGATCACGGGGGGCGGCGCCGCCTCACAGGCGGCCGCGAGCGATAGCGCAGCCAGCAACAATGCAGCCCTCTTCATTGAGTCTATTTTAGAACCCACGCCGACCGGCCGGCTCTAAGTAATGGTGCTGATCCCCCAGCGACTGCCGAATGACTCTCCGGGCTCCAGCACGCGCAGTCCCCTGCCGTTGTTGAAGGCATCGGGGGCGCACGTCATCGGCTCGATCGCCAGGCCGCGCCGCCGCCGATCCTCTTTCCCGATTGCGTCGCCCGTGAAGACCTGTATGTAGTCATGCTGCTCGTCCATGAACGTGGTCAGCACCGGGCGGCCCGGTGGAGCGAACTCGACCCGGACCATGCCGTCGTTATCCCTACTGAGGTCGGTGAAGCAGTGATCGAGGCGGGTGTCGCCAAGACGCCGCATCGACGTGAAGTCGAGGTCCGTACCCTGGACTGGAGCCTCGCCGGTCGGAACGAGACGGTCGTTGGTGGTGAGGACCGTCGCCGCCGGTATGCGCACTTGGGCGTCGTCGACCATTCCGCCCGCGGCGAGGTAGGGGTGGTAGCCGGCGCCAAAGGGGGCCGGTTCGGCGCTGCGGTTTTGCGCGTTGAGCTCGACCACGAGCCCCTCGTGGGTCAGCGCGTAGGTGATGTCGATCAGGAGCGTGAACTCGTAGCCCTTTTGTGGGTAGAGCGTGCACGACAGCCGCACGCTTTCGGACGGGGTGGCATCCACATCGAAGGGGAGCCAGCGGACGAGGCCGTGGATGGCGTTGTCCCGCTCCGGCTCGCTGAGGGCCAGCCGTCTGTCGCGCCCGGCAAAGTTGTAACGGCCGCGGTCGATGCGATTCGGCCACGGCGCCAACACCTGCCCGCGGCTGTAGTCACTCATGACCTCCTCGGCAAAGGTGTCGAGCAGCTCGATGCCATCCACCATGTAACTGCGCAGAGTAGCCCCGACCTCTGTCACCACGGCGCGCTGGGGGCCGCTCTCGATAACGTGCTGGCTCCCAGAGGGCGGCAGCGAGCTCACCTCAATACCCGAGCTCGGGATCTACGGTCGCCTCGAGCGGCTCCCCCGCGGCGAAGTGCGCGACATTGCGCTCGACGAGACCGCACAACGCGGGCAGGCCCATCACCCATGTGTTGGCGATGTGCGGCGTGATGATGCAGTTGTCCAGCTCCCACAGGGGATGGCCTTCGGGGAGCGGCTCGGGGGCCGTGACGTCGAGCGCGGCCCCCCCGATCACGCGGCGCCGGAGAGCATCCACGAGGGCGTCGGTGTCGACCAGAGCCCCTCGGGCGACGTTGATCAACCAGGCGTCAGACTTCATGCGGGAAAGCATCGCCTCGTCGAGGAGACGTTCGGTCTCGGGCGTGGTCGCCGCTGCGAGCACGACGAAGTCAACATCTGAGATTACCTCTGAAAGCTCCGCCACCACGACCGTTCTCTGAGCCCCGGCCAAGGACCGGCCCGAGCGGTTGACCCCAATCACATACGCGTCGAAAGGCTCGAGCATCGAGGCCAACGAGCCCCCGATTCCTCCGGTACCAACAATGGCGACCGTGGCCTGCCCGTGAAAGCGCCGCTCTGTGGAGCTCGAGTGCTCGGGCTGCCAGCGAGTGGCGCCGATGTGCTCGTGCATGCGATGCCACGCCACGAGCATGAACGCGAGGGCATGCTCGGCGCAAGACTCACCGTAGATGCCCTTCGCACATGTCCAGGAATGATCTTCGTCGATGACACCGGCGGAAACGAACGGTTCGATTCCTGCAAAAGGAAGCTGCACCCAGCGGGCCGGCGAGGTTTTCATGGCGCGCTCGAGGCCGCCGGGGTCGGAGGGATCCACCCACACGATGCCGTCCGCTTTGTCGGCCGCAACTATCTCGCCGCCGCCGCGCCGGACGGCGTCGAAGAGCTCGTCACCAGGAGCATCGCCGGCGGGTGACCTCTCCCCCAGCACTGCGATACGGACCGCCATTTACAACAACGGCTCGTGTGCGATCTCGACCGCTTCGCATCCGCAATTGGGGCAAGGCGCAACATCGCCCTCATGGACGACAAAGACATTTCCACAGTCACGACAGCGAAGGATCACGATCTCGGTGTTCACCGCCGCCGAGGCTATACCGCACGCGTTGCGCGCTCGACTACCGGGCGGGCCGAAACGCCAGCCCATCTCCATCGGTTGTCACCGAGACGACATCCCCATCTGAGAACTCGCCCTCGAGCAGCTTGAGCGCCAGCGGGTCCAGGATCTCTTTTTGCAGCAGCCGCTTGAGAGGCCGAGCACCGTAGGCGGGGTCGTAGCCCTTGCGGGCCAGATAGGTCCGGGAGTCTTCAGTTACCTGGAGCTCGATATTGCGGGCACCGAGCCTCGCCTGCAAGATGTCGAGCTGAAGCTCCACGATACGAGCCAGATGCTCGCGGTCGAGCCGGTGGAAAACGATGAGCTCGTCCACCCGGTTCAGAAACTCGGGCTTGAAATGGTCGCGCACGGTCTGCAGCACCTTGTCCTCGATCTGTGGCTCGCTTTCGGTGGCCGACAGGATCCACTGCGACCCCAGGTTCGAGGTCATGATGACAACCGCGTTCTTGAAATCCACGGTGCGTCCCTGAGAGTCGGTCAGGCGTCCGTCGTCGAGGATCTGCAGGAGCACGTTGAAGACGTCGGGATGCGCCTTTTCGATCTCGTCCAGCAGGATCACGGAGTAGGGGCGGCGGCGCACCGCCTCGGTGAGCTGTCCGCCCTCCTCGAAGCCCACGTATCCCGGGGGAGCGCCGACCAGGCGGCTGACCGTGTGCTTCTCCATATATTCGGACATGTCGAGCCTCACCAAGGCGCGCTCGTCGTCGAAGAGAAACTCCGCGAGCGCCCGGGCGAGCTCGGTTTTGCCCACTCCGGTCGGTCCCAAGAAGATGAAGGATCCAATCGGCCTGTTGGGGTCCGACAGACCCGAACGGGCTCTGCGTATGGCGTTGGCCACGGCCGCAACCGCCTCACCTTGACCCACGACTCGCTCGTGGAGACCCTGCTCCATGTTTACGAGCTTCTTGATCTCGCCCTCCATAAGCCTCGAGGTGGGAATGCCGGTCCAGCGTCCGACGACCTCGGCCACGTCCTCTTCGTCGACCTCCTCTTTGAGAAAGCGCTGCTCCAACTGCAACTCGTCCAGCGCACGGTTCGACTCCTGGAGGTTGCGGTCGAGCTCGACCAGCCGCCCGTAGCGGAGCTCGGCGGCCCGCTGCAGATCGCCGTCGCGCTCGGCACGCTCGGCCTCGGTGCGCGCCGCCTCGATCTCCGCCTTGAGCGTCCGGATTACGTCGATGCGCTCCTTCTCTTGCTGCCAGTGCGCCTTCATGCCGTCCATGTCCTCGTGCAGCGACGCCAGCTCTGCCTCGAGGCGCTCGAGACGCCGGCGCGACGCGGCGTCGGTTTCCTTGCTTAGCGCGGCCTTCTCTATCTCGAGCTGCCTGGCCCTCCGGTCGAGGACATCGATCTCGGTAGGCATCGAGTCGATTTCGATGCGCAGCCGGGACGCCGCTTCGTCGATGAGGTCAATGGCCTTGTCGGGCAGAAAGCGGGCCGTGACGTAGCGATCCGACAGCATGGCCGCAGCGACTAGGGCGGCATCCTGGATGCGGACCCCGTGGTGGACCTCGTAGCGCTCCTTGAGGCCGCGCAGGATCGCAACGGTCGACTCGACCGAAGGCTCGCCCACCACGATCACCTGGAAGCGGCGCTCGAGCGCGGGGTCCTTCTCGACGTGCTTGCGATACTCGTCCAATGTGGTCGCTCCGACCATGCGCAGCTCGCCGCGTGCCAGCATCGGTTTGATCATGTTGCCGGCATCCACGGCCCCCTCGGCTGCGCCGGCGCCCACCACAGTGTGGAGCTCGTCCACGAATGTGATGACCTCGCCATCGGAGTCCGCGATCTCCTTCAGGACCGCCTTCAGCCGTTCCTCGAACTCGCCCCTGAACTTGGAGCCCGCCACCATCGAGGAGATGTCGAGCGACACCACGCGCTTGTTGGCAAGCGAGGAGGGGACGTCGCCCGCCACGATTCGGTTGGCGAGGCCCTCGACGATGGCGGTCTTCCCAACGCCCGGTTCGCCGATCAGCACGGGGTTGTTCTTTGTGCGCCGGGAGAGTACCTGGATGATCCGCCGGATCTCGTCGTCGCGGCCGATTACCGGGTCTAGCTTCCCCCGCCGGGCGGCCTCGGTAAGGTCGAGGCCGAAACGCTCGAGCGCCTGGTACTTGTCCTCGGGGTTCTTGTCGGTGACGCGCTGGGACCCGCGCACCTGTTTCAGCGCCTCCAGAAAGGCATCCCTCTGCACGCCGAACTGCCGCAACAGTCCGGCCGAGTCGTCCGAGCCCTCGAGCAACGCGAGAAGGAGATGCTCGCTGGAGACGTAGGCATCGCCGAGTCTCTCGGCCTCGCCGAAGGCGCGCTCGAGAGTGTCGCGAAGGGCCTGGGACAGATAGGTTTCGATCTGTCCGTAAACCTTGGGCATGCCGCCCAACAAACCATCTAGCCGCGCGCGCACGGCTCCCGGATTCGCTCCCAACCGGTCGAGCAGGGGGTAGACGACCCCCTCCGTCTGCGCCAGCAATGCGTCGAGCAGGTGCGCGGGCGCCACCTGCTGGTGATTCAGCTCCCTCGCTTTGTTCTGGGCCCGCTCCAGCGACTCCTGGGACTTCAG
>JACDAL010000168.1 GCA_013695465.1 Actinomycetota bacterium
CCCGAGTTGCCCGGGTTGATGGCGGCGTCGGTCTGGAGCAGACTCTCGAATGTGCTGGATCCACCTGTGGCGTTGGGAACCTGAATCGTGCGGGCAGTCGCGCTCACGATCCCTTGGGTAACCGTCACCCCGAGACCCAAGGGGAAGCCGATGGCGACCACCGGGTCGCCCGGCAGCAGACTCGTGGAGGCACCGATCTCTATGGGCTCAAGGTTGTTGTCGGCGACCTTGACGACCGCCAAATCCGACTCCACCGCGGTGCCGACCACGGTCCCCTGCAGCCGACGCCCGCTCTCCGGCAACACCACGGTGACACTGGAGGCGCCCTGAACGACGTGATTGTTGGTGACGAGGATGCCGCTGCGATCGATGACCACACCCGATCCCTCGCCTCCCCGCACGCGCACGTTCACCACCGAGGGCAGCACCCTCTGGACCATCTCGGTGACCTCGGAGGAGGGCGGGGCTTGCTCGCCTCCCTCGATCTTGATGCCGGTGGTGTCGGTTTGGGGAGCGGCGCCCTGGGACTGCGGCTGGGCGCTTCGGGCGGTAACCGAGCACGCCGAGAGCAGCATTGCCAGAGCCGCAAGAAAAGCTGGGGGCCGCGTCATGTGCTCAGGATAAGAGGCTGCCGACGCTACCTTGGGCCGAGTGGTCACAGGATGTCGTATAGCGACACTTCACGACCACTCGGCGCTGAAAGGCTCAGCTTTCTGGCGGCTCGAAGGCCTCGACATCCACCTCTCCCCCAGAGATTCCGCCGAGCGCGAAGAACAGCTTGTAGGTGCCCGGCTCCAGCGCGACGGGCTCGTCGATGCTGTCGTTGATCTCGGTCGGCGCCTGCAGGCCCCAGATGAGCAACAGGTGCTCGGGCCCCTCGAACAGCACCTCCCGGCTCTCGGGGGAGACGATGTAGAAGCGCTCGCCGTAGTGGCCGGCGGGCGCGCTCCACAGCCTGCTTACTCGGAACGGGAGCGTCCTGCCGCCTCTGAGGGGAATGCCGGCAGCGCCCTCCGAACGCCGCACCGGCGTCACCGTGGTTGAGATGACCTTGCGCTGTGAGCCCGATATGTCGGCTTCGAAATCGGAGAAAACCATCACTCGACCTCGAGCTCGACGATTAGGGGGCGGCCGTCCACTTCGGCCCATGTCGAGCGGACCACCACCGCGTCGTCGCCTCCGGCGTAGCGGATACGGGCCGCGTAACCCTCTGGGACCGGTTCCACCGAAATGACGTCTGCGCCCGACAGCGCGGCCGGCAGGCGCTTCATGACCGACGAAGCCTTGGGCTTCACCTGCTCCGAGAGGTCCGCGATGGCCACGGCCGGCTCCCCGGTCACCACCGCCCGCCCGTGGCGCTCGGCGCGCTCTCTGACCACGCTTTCATCCATCACTCCTCCTCCGACCTAATCACGAACCGCTGCCTTCAGCAGCCTCTCGAACTCCTGGGGGTCATCGGAGTCGATCATCGGGAAGCCCTTTCCGTGCTCGCCCTCCCAGTGCAGCTCGACCCCCGGATTGTGGAAATCCGTTCCGTTCGCCAAGAAAAAGTGCGGGCTGCCCTTGACCTCGCCCGAACCGGACACCACCCGGTCTTCGAACAGCGCCCTGCGACGGCGACCGTCCTCCAAGGATGCGCCTACAAGCGCGGCGTCAACTCCCTCGGTGGCCTCGGCTACGGCCACGATCTCGTGATGCATGGAGATGTTGCGGCTGTCGGCAAAGAACGCTCGCCGTAGCGCCCGATCGAGCGCCTCGGACGCCTTGAGGCTCTGCTCCTTCGCCGCCTGCACCGCCTCCATCGCAAGCAAGAGCGTGCTCGCCCACTCATGGACGGGTCCCTGCCACACTTGCCATCCGGCTTCCGGCGCCAGTCCTCCGGCCACGGGAATCTCGGCCTCGAGAATCTGCTTGGGCGTGCCCCGGCGGTTGTGAAGCTCGAGCGGAAAGACGCGGTGATCGAGGATGAGCTCGTCCTGGAGGCCCAGACGGGCGCGCTGCTCCCAGAAACGGTGGACGGCGGCGTGGGCCCAGGGGCAGGAGAGGTCCGAGAAGACGACGACGGTTCCAGGAGCTACCTCGATCATGGGCCGAACATAGCCGCACGGGGTCCGGGCGGAGCACCCGAAGCCGTACTTTCGCACCAAACGCGCCCATAGCCCGCGTTCTGTACGAAACTCCTCGGGCCTTTCTCTCGGTAGGCCCTCGGGCTGCGAGCGACGCGGCGGCGTAATCTCCGCACAATGTGCAGCTTCTGCGCCATCGCCGCCAATGAGAAGCCGGCCGTGCTCGTGCTCGAGGAAGAGGAGATGATCGCCTTTCTCGATCACCGCCCCTTGTTTTGGGGCCATAGCCTGCTGATCCCGAGGCGTCACTACGAGACGATGTCAGACCTGCCCGCCCGGCTCATCGGGCCGTTGTTCGAAGGAGCGCGCCGACTCTCCCTCGCCATGGAGGAGGGACTCGGGGCCACCGGCTCCTTCGTGGCCGTCAACAACAGGGTCAGCCAGAGCGTGCCCCACGTCCACGTTCACGTGGTGCCCCGTCGGCGCAAGGACGGGCTGCGCGGCTTCTTCTGGCCCCGCACCCGCTACGACAGCGACGAACAGGCCCACGAGTTCGCCGCCAGGCTGCGTGCCGCGCTCGAGGCCCACCCACCCTCGTGAGCTCTCAGAGAGTTCAGTGTCGCTCGGCCGACGGGCTCGAGCTGGAAGCCGAGGCTGACGACGTCGAGGAGCCGAGCGCGGCCGTGGTCCTCTGTCATCCCCACCCCAAGATGGGAGGGACCATGAACGCACCCCTGCTCCTTTCTCTGCGTGACGCCTTTGTTCGCCGCGGTTGGCCGGTGTTGCGATTCAACTTCCGCGGCATCGGCGCCTCCGAGGGCGAGTCTTCGATCGGGCTGGCCGAGGTGGAAGATGCTGCCGGGGCTGTTGCGAGCGCCCGGGATCGCTGGGCCGGGGTGCCGGTCGTGCTGGCGGGGTGGTCGTTCGGGGCGGCGGTGGCAGTGCGTCTCGCCGAGCGCGACGACTCGCTGGCAGCGTGCGTAGCCATCGGTCCGGCAGTCCGGGCCCGAGAAGACGTCACCGCCGGGCTCCCATCCGCCGCCGAGACCGAGGTGGACGTGCCGCTGCTGCTCGTGTGCGCGGCGAACGACGAGGTCGCACCGTGCTCCGAGTGCGAGGCCTGGGCCAAGGAGGCGCGCGCCGACTACCGCACGATCTCGGGAGCCAACCACTTCTTCTGGGCCAAGTACGAGGACCTGGCTGCCCACCTAGAGGAATGGCTCGATGATGTCCTGTGACGCCGTGAAGAATCGTGAAGGGCGGTAGCAACGCAACAATTTGAGAGAGGAAGCGGATGAGATTCGGGATCGACCTTTCCCAACACCAGCTCACCTGGGACGAGTTGCAACACAGGGCTCAGTTTGCCGAAACGCTCGGCTTCGATGGCGGCTGGGTCTTCGATCACTTCAAGCCCCTCTACGGTGACCCCTCCGGTCCCTGCCTCGAGGGCTGGACGCTTCTGGCAGGCCTCGCCGCCTCGACTTCGCGGCTGCGCCTAGGGACCCTGGTCACCGGGGTGACTCACCGCAACCCCGCCCTGCTCGCGGCTCAGGCCGTTACCGTCGACCACATCTCCTCCGGGAGGCTAGAGCTGGGCATGGGTGCCGGCTGGTCCGAGCAGGAGCACCGCCGGCTTGGACTGCTCTTCCCCCCGCTGTCCGAGCGCACCGACCGGCTCGAGGAGGCCGTCCAGATCATGCGCTTTCTGATGACCATGGAGAACGTCACCTACCTCGGGCGCCACTACCGGCTCAATGGAGCCAGCTATCTCCCCCGGCCCCTCCAGTCTCCCACGCCCCCGATCTGGATAGGCGGTGTCGGCGAGCGTCACACCCTTCCCGTAGTGGCCAGGGCCGCCGACGTATGGCACGGGTTCGGCTCGGTCGAGGATCTCGTCCACAAGTCCAAGCTGATCGACGAGCACGCAGAGCGCGCGGGGCGTGCTCCGGCGGACATCGCTCGCTCGGCGAGCGTGTCGATTACCGAGTCTAAAACTCAGGTCGAGGATCGCATCGAGGGGCTGCGTGAGGCGGGTTTCTCCTACCTCGTGGTCTCGTGGCCGGAGGTGGGCGAAGAGCGGGTCGAAGAGTTCGCGCAGGTATTCATGGCCGCCTATGCCTGAAGTCTTGCCCGCGTTCCTCCAGCGGATCGGTCTGTTTCGCGATCCTCCATGGATCGCTGGCGGCCTCAGAAGTAGAGCTGCCTCCACGCGCTCCACCAATCCCCGGCCCGGCTGACGACCGTGCGGCCATCCAGCAGCTCAACGCCGGCCCGGAAGCGGAAGGGCTCGGCGGCATCGGGTGTGGCGAGCTCGACTTCGATATCGCAGGGGCGGCCGGGGTCGTAGGGCTGCGGCCAATCGGCGCTGCGCAGCGCTTCGGCGGCCGCTTCCTCGATCAGGCGGCGGGCACGCGCCGGCGAAAGATGTCTGGCGCTGTAGCGGCCCAGGCCGCGCTTTACCGCCACCGTCCTCAGCTCCTCGCCAAGCAACGCTTTGGCTTCGGCGCAAGTGGCCTCGTCCCCCGTCACCAGCACCACCGGACATTCCCAGGCGCCACACAACGCGGCGTTGATGCCGGTTTCGCCCACTGAGACGCCGTTGAAGCGGAGCTCCCGCCACTCGGTGCCCGAAACGGTGTGGCTGAGCACCCCCCGCGGAGTTCCGGCCTTGGCGTGCATCGCGATGAACACTGCCGCGTCACATCCCTGCTCCAGTATCTCGGTGTACTCGGTCCATTCCCTCTGGACCACGAACTCACAGCGCTCATCGAGCAGCTCCGGCAGCAGCGAGTTGAAGGTCCAGCCCTTGCCGGCGCCGTGGCAGTCCATGACCACGACCTCGGAGGCACCAGCGGCGAAGGCTCCGCGAACGGCAGCGTTGATCTCCTCGGTGTAGAGCCGCCGGCCCTCCTCGTAGAGCGACTCGCCGCCGGAGACCTGCTCCCACTTGGTGATGCCGGCGACGCCTTCCATGTCCGAAACCACGAACACCCTCATCTCGTCCCTCCTCCACCTGGCCTTACTTCTTCTGCTTCGGCCTCCTGTCCCCGGATCTCGTAGAGCAGCACCCCCGCCGCTACCGCGAGGTTCAGCGACGACGCGCTCCCCCGCATAGGGATGCGCACCGAGAGCTCGCCCCGCTCCAGCGCTTCGGGAGAAAGACCGTGGCTCTCGGAGCCCAGCACCAGGAGAAGAGGCAGACGGTATCGCACCGCCCAATGCTCGCTCGTGGCACGTGCCGAGGTAGTTACCACCTGCAAACCCCAGCTCGCCGCCCAAGCGAGGGGCTCCTCCAGTCCCCCAGCTCTCACCAAAGGCACCGAGAAGATGCTGCCCATGCTCGCCCTGACCGCCTGGGGGTCGTAGGGATCGGCGGTGTCCCCCATTAACACGACGCCCGATGGTCCCACCGAGTCGGCGGTGCGCACGATCGCCCCCAGGTTGCCAGGGCCCGACGACCGGTCGAGGGCAACGAAGATCGACTCATGGGAGGGGACCAGCTCGCCCAGGGTCGTGAACGCGGTTCGCACGATAGCGGCAAGGCCCGTGGGCTGGTCGCGCTCGGAGAGACTCCGAAAAGCGGCGGCGCCGAGATGCTTCGAGGGCAGCCCCAAGCGCTCCTGCGTCTCAACCAGCCTGGTGGCGGAGTCGCTCTCGAGCAGGTCTGGCGCGACCAGCAGCTTCTCGATCGGGGCCTCTTGCTCGATCGCCTCCCACACCGCTCGGATGCCCTCCACCAGGAAGACTCCTTCTGCCTCCCGGTTCTTGCGTAGCTTCAGTCCCCGCGCCCACCTGACCAACTGGTTCGAGGTGCTGGTGATGAGCGCGGAGGGCTCCGGGGCTCGGACGGGTTCAGCCGGGCCGATCGGGAGCAAGCTGCTCGAGGAAGGCCCTACAGCGACGTGCTTCCTCCATCTCGGAGAGCTCGCCGGCCGCAGCCGACAACCCGGCGAGGCAGCTCAGAAAGCCGCGGTTGCCATGGTGTGCCCACGGGACCACTCCCGCACCCCGCCACCCGGCCTGGCGGATGCGATCGAGTCCCCGATGGTAGCCGACTCGGTAAAAGGCATAGGCGTCCACGGGCCGGCTCTCCGCCATGGCGGCGTCGCCGAGACGGCCCCACGCGCTCAAACAGGCGGGCCACCGCGCCGCCACCGCCCGAACTTCTTCCGGCGAGGAGGCGGACGCCAGCTGCTCGAGAGAGCCTTCGGGCTCTTCGACCCTGGTCTCCAGGGGCTCGGTGAGAGGTAGGTCGGGCATGGGAGCCGATCTTAGTCTTAGTGGGCCAAGTAGACTACTTCTCGACCTCGAAAGGAGAAGCCCATGGAGTGGGCGCTGGAGCTGGCTCAGAAGGGCCAACAGATCGACATCAACTTCGCGCTCAACGGGGTGGTGGCGCTGATAGCCGGGATCCTGATCCTGATCTTCCCCAGCCTGCTAGCCCGCCTTGTTGCCGCCTACCTGATCATCATCGGACTGATTCAGGTTTTTGACCTGAGCCTCTGACGGGAGGTCGGCGCAGGAACTTCAGTAGAAGCTCGGCCTACTCCTCGAGAGCCTGGGCGACCAGGTAAACGGCGCTCGCTCCCACCGCGGTATAAACGAGTCGAGAGAGCCTCGAGCGGTGGCCGAAGAGGCCGGCGACGAGATCAACGTTGAAGAGGCCGACCAGACCCCAGTTGAGCGCGCCGACGGCGACGAGCGCCGAAGCGGTGAGGTCACGGTTGTCGAGGTCGAGCTCTCCCTTGTTCTTGCTACGCATCAAGGCCATACGCTGCTCCTTTCACAAAGAGTGATGTCTTCCTGGTTATGCCCCTTCGCGGTCTGCGCTAAGCGGTAGCGCGAGGGCTTTCAGGCGTGACCTCCGCCACCGGCGCGGCGGGGAGGAAGACGCGAAAAGAGCTGCCCTGGGGAGGCCGGTCCTGGACCCAGGCACGGCCCCCGTGCATCTCGGCGAACCTCGAGACCAAGGACAGTCCGATTCCCACCCCCGGGGAATGAAGCTTCGCGGCGGCCCCTCGCTCGAAGGCTCCAAAAATGGAGCGCTTCAGCTCGTCGGGCACTCCGGGGCCGGAGTCGTCCACGATAATCGTGACTCCCCCGTCTCCGGTCTCCATGCGCACGGCGATGGTTGAGCCCTCGGGCGTGTACTTGGCCGCGTTGGCCACCAGGTTTTCGACGATTCGCTCGACCTTGGAAGCATCCACCTCAACAACCCCCGGGGCCAAGTCCACCTGGACCAGACGATCGCCGACGGGGGTCTCCCCGACCACCCGTCGCACCACTCCGGCCAGGTCGGTCGGGGTCAAATTAGGTTCGACGATTCCCCGGCTGAGGCGGTCGACGTCGAGGAGATCGACCACCAACCGGTTCAGCTTTCGCGAGCTGAACGCGAGCTCGGACAGCGCCATCTCCCGCGTCTCGTGAGACAGCTTGTCCTGCTTACGTTCGAGTAACAGCGAGTAACCGAGGATCGAGGCGAGCGGGGTCCTGAGCTCATGGGAGACCGCCTGGAGGAATGAGTTCTTGATGTCGTCCAGCTCCCGCAGCTGATCGGACACGGCACGCTCACGCTGGGCAGCGCGCACGGCCCAGGCGGCCGCGGTCAGCGAGCCACCCACGAGCAGAACCGCTATCGTCGCCATGACCTTGAGGCTGGTGGTCGGCGCGGACGTGATCACCCGGGCCGGGGCGGACCACACCTCGCTCAACACAAAACCCGCCGACATCGCCGCCCACACCCCCAGGACGATCGGATAGCCCAGCAACAGGGTTGCCTCGGCCACGATCCAGAAAAGGGCCAGCAGATAACTGCGAGGGCCGATGTCCGAAAGCAGGGTGAAGGCGAGCACCGCCGCGCCACCCAGAGCAAGAAAGGCGAAGCGGCGCTTGTCCCACACGCTCGTGAGCATGTGGATGATGCCCGAGACTGCCAGCAGGCCCACGACCAGGGCTGCGACCAGCCTCACCGCATACTCGGGCGCAACTCCCGGCGCGGACACGTCTCGCACGACCAGGAAGACGGCCATGGTGGCTGCGATGCCCACGCGCGGCAGCGCTACGAGCTCGGGCCGTTTGAGCAGCTCAGAGCGCGCTTCGTCGGCATTCCTTCTGCCAAGCCCCATATGAGTAGAAGCCTGACTTGGGCGGGTCGCTATTGCCATACGAATAATTACCTAGTTGCTGCGCGCAACAAGACCGTTGCCTCCGCGCCCGTAGCGAGTGACGGCCGCCGCCTCCAGCTCAACGCCGGCCGCGTCGCCTGATCCGCACTTGCTTCATGGTTTCGACCTCCATCCCCTGACTGCCGAAAGCTAATCAATAGCGTAACCAGTTATTGACAGTAAATCGGCAATACTGCTGAGGGAAGGATCCCGAGGCCCCGCCCCTGAGCTGGCTCTGTGCCGAATCAGGGGCGGATTCCGCACGTTTTCTGGCACAAAGCCTAATTAGGGGCCGATCATTCGGAAGATCAAGTCTCGCGCTCGGGCGCCTCGTCGATGCCGTGCGGCATGCCGTAGTCGGCCAGGAGCTCGAGGAAGGAGTCCGCCGGGAACGCCTCGGGGCCGAGCACACCCGCACCCTCCCACGTTTCGGACGACAACAGCTCGAGGGCGATGACCGGGTTGAGGGCCGTCTGCAGCACGACTGCCTGAGCGCCGTACTCCTTCATGCAGTAGTCGTTGTCAGCCACGTGGTAGAGGTAGACCTCTCGCTCCGAGCCGTCCGGGCCCCGCCCCTTCACCCACGTTCCGGCGCAGGTCTTGCCGTGCATGCGATCGCCCAGCGTGGCGGGATCGGGCAGGGTCGCAGCCACTACATCCCGCGGGGCGACTTCGACCTTTCCAACCCTGACTTTCTTCGTGGAATCGAGGCCGAGCAGGTGCAGGGTCCTCAGCACTTCAATGAACTCGTCGCCCAGCCCATACTTGAACGTGACGCGATTGCAGTCGATCACCCTCGGGATGAGCAGAACCTCCTCATGTTCCACATTGACGCACTCGAGGGGGCCGATGCCCTCCGGGAAATTGAACGTCTCCGGCTCGGAGAAGGGCTCGGTAGTGTAGAAACCGCGGCTTTTCTCGTAGATCACGGGAGGGTTCAGGCACTCCTCGATCGTGGTCCAGATCGAGAACGTGGGGGCGAAAGCGTAGCCCTCGATCTCGAGGTTGGCGCCGTCGCGGACGCCGATCTCGTCGATCTCGGAGAAGAGGTGGTCCCGGGCATAGCGGGCGAAAACATCCGACATTCCCGGCTCGACGCCCATGCCGACCAGCGCCAGCTGGCCTTTCTCCTGCCACTGTGCGGCCTGGGCGAATTGAGCTTCGCCGAGCGTTACCCCCGTCAGCTCGTGAGGCCGCTCGGGATGAGGCTTGGAGAGGGTCATCGCCATGTCGAGGTAGGTGCAGCCCGCTGCGAACGCGGCTTCGAAGATCGGCTCATTGAAGCGCGGGTCGCAAGCGTTGACCATCGCGTCGGCACCGAGCTCTTTGGCGGCCTGATTCACGGCGGCGACATCCGAGGCGTCAAGGGGAGCCGCGCTGAAGCGCTCGTCGAGGCGACCAACGGCTCGCTCGGCGCGTTCGGGGTCAAGGTCGGTCACGGCCATCGCGGTGACGAAATCTCGCCGAGCGGCGACCGCAGCGACTGCACTGCCGACTCCTCCGGCTCCCACCACCAGGACTCTCACCCGGAGCATGTTAGTTGGTAGCGCCTGGTGGGCGGGCGCTCAATTTCGCCGGCCACTTGCCGACTCTTTCTCAAGTCAGGTCATCCGTGCACGGATGACTCGCGACGCATGAAAGGACGGCCGGAATCCATCCCGAAACCCAGCTGGACCGCCCAGAGGTCTCGCCGACCAGCAAGCCGACCATCCTCGACTTCTTGCGCCAAGTGGTGGAGAGGAAGTGCTCCGACCTCCACATCAAGGCAGGCTCGCCCCCCTGCGTTCGTCTCAGCGGGCACCTCATCAAGACTGAGTTCCCGCCGATGAGCGCCCCCGAGTGCCGTGAGGCGGCGGCGGCGCTGATGGACGAAGAGCAGCTGGCCCACCTCAACCGGGTGGGCGAGGTCGACTTCGCCTTCTCCCATCGCGGGGTGGGCCGCTTTCGAGTAAACGTCCACCACCAGCGCGGAAGCGTTGCGATCGCGGCCCGGCTCGTGCTCCCGGGGGCTCCGGACTTCAAGTCCTTGGGGCTTCCTCCCGCAGTAGAAACGCTCGCCAACGAGCATCGCGGGCTGCTGCTCGTGACCGGGCCGACGTCCTCGGGCAAGACCACGACCACCGGGGCGATCATGAACCACATAAACGCCACACGCCCGTGCCACATTCTCACCATCGAGGACCCCATCGAGATCCTGCATCAGGACCTCGTGGCGGTGGTCACTCAGAGGGAGATCGGGCAGGACACCAAGGGCTTCGGACCTGCGTTGAGGGCTGCCATGCGCCAGGACCCCGACGTCATCTTCGTGGGCGAGATCAGGGACACCGAGACCGTGGAGGCTGCCCTGCAGGCGGCCGAGACCGGCCACTTCGTCATCGCCACGCTTCACACGACCAACGTGGCAGAGACCGTCAACCGGGTCATCGACTTCTTCCCCCCCCACCAGGCAAAGCAGGTCCGGATCTCTCTCGCAAGCACACTGGTAGGCGTGATCTCACAAAGGTTGCTGCCGCGCATGGGAGGGGGCCGGGCCGTCGCCCTCGAGATCATGGTCATGAACGGGCGCATTCGAGACCTCATCCTCAAGCCAGAGCAGACTCACATGATCCAGGACATCATCGCCGAGTCCTCTTACTACGGCATGGAGACCTTCGATCAGGCGCTGCTCAACCTCTACCGGGCGGGAGTCGTCGAGCTCGTGGATGCCCGCAGCGGAGCGACCAACCAGACGGACTTCGACCTGCAACTGCGCCAGGAGGGCCTGCAGCCGATCTAGTGCCGCTGCTCGGATGCTTGGAAGGGATTCAGCGACCGCGGTGGTGGGTGAATCTCCAGAGGAAGGCGTCGGGGTCGCCGGGGGGGGTGCCGGCAAATCGGATCGCCCGGCAGGTTCCTAAACCCCACCCCTCGAGGGCCGATGCAGATTACGGAAGGACCTTTTTCGCCAGTCCGCAGGCTCGTCGTCAGGCGGCAAAGGGAGCTGGCCCCACGTAGTCAGCCAGAACAGGAGAACGGAGTGCCGACCGAGTCCAGCCGGACAGTTACATCGTCATTGGCCGACTCTGAGCATGCCAATCGCGGAGCGGGAGAGGCTTTCCAGCAATGACGCGGGAGGGGACAGGAATGGGAAGCAGTCTCGGGAACACTGCAACCGACCCGAGACGCGGAAAGCTAACCTTGGCCAGGACGCTCGAGCTAACATCTGGGCTCGTACTGTTTGCCTTCGTGGCATTCATGCTCGCTTCTTATCTGAGCGTTCAATCCATCGATGAATCATTCGATGACGTTGTTTCAGTCGATCAGCCCAGCAACGAGGCCGCGGCAGACATGATCCAGGCCGCCGATGAGACAACGATCGCCTTCCTCGAATCACTGGTGACGGACAAGATCGTGCCGTCAGGAGAGGCTGAAAACGCGTTCAGCGCCGCCATGGTGAGCTACGAAACTCTCGTTCGTAACTCGTCAGCAGAAGATTCGAGTGATTTGGAGCGACAACTGTTTGGGGGACTGAAGCGGTTGGGGGTAAGGCTTGTAACCGATGACCAGCAACGGCGGCGCTCGTTCATTGCTGTTCAGCAGCGCCTCGAAGATATGGATGAGAGGGTAAGCCAAATCAAGTTCCTGTCCCCCTTCGAAGGGGATGTTGAAGAGAACGCGCGCCTCGTTAGCAACTACGCTGCCGCTCCTTCACTCGAGAACAGCGAGCGAAGTCTCGAGGAATTGGATGAGTTGATCGACGAGCTCGGCGAGGCTGTTCGAGCAGGTGGGACCAAGACTGAGCTAGCAGAGCTGCGCGCAGTTCTTGCCGAGACTCGGGAATTCAAGCAGATACAGGTCCGCATCATCTCGCTGACTGAAAGGTCTGAGGATGCCATTCCGCGCTTCCTGAGCACCCGTTCCCAGCTCGATCGAGTGCTCGGCGACGGAATCGACCGAACCGTAGACACGAGCCTTCAACGACACAGCCAGGAAGCTAGACGAACCGTGGAGAGGTCGAAGCTGATTCTGATCGCCAGTCTGGTGTTGGGTGTGATTCTCGGCCTCGGGGCTCTCCTGTGGGTGAGAAGACGAATAACTCACCCGGTCGCCAGGCTCATGGCCGTTATCGGGGGACGTGGCGAGACTCGCGAGTCGAACGAGGCGGACCTCGCTCGTAAGGATGAATTCGGCGTTCTAGCCCGAGCCCTCGCCGATGCGGCCACTCTTCAAAGGGTGCTCGAGGAGGAACTGAGACGGCAGGCGTTGCACGACCCCCTAACCGAACTCCCCAACAGGACGCTGTTCAAGAAGCGAGTGGAACAAGCTCTTGAACGGCCCAGACAGGCCGAGAAGTCTTTTGCGGTGGCCTTCGTGGACATCGACGATTTCAAGACGATCAATGACAGCCTGGGGCATGCCGCCGGTGATGAGTTGCTCGTTACGATCGCTCGACGGCTGAGGGAGAGCGTGAGGACATCGGATACCCCCGCTCGCCTCGGAGGTGACGAGTTCGCGGTGTTGCTGGAAGACGTAAACGACGCGGCCGAAGTGGCTATTCCTGCCCAGCACATACTAGAGTCAGTTTTCGAGCCGATCAAACTCGAAGGCAAGCTTGTCTCGGTGCGCGGAAGCGTGGGCATCGCCATCCACCGAGATGGTCAGGGAGCGGCCGAGCTGCTACGGAACGCCGATGTTGCAATGTACAGTGCCAAGATCGATGGCAAAGGGCGCTATAAAGTCTTCGACCAAACGATGCGCTCGGTCGCCGTCCACTGATCCGAGCGGGGCCGGGGAAACCTTTCTTCCCTTGGTCGTTCCCGCCGCTTGGGCAGCTTCCTTCGCTCCTTTGCCCGCTGCTCGAAGCGCTCCTTGGAACTCGACGCTCTTCCTCGATGTTGGAAGACTCCTGTTAGGCATTCTACGATGCTCGCTCCCAGTGCTTGCTCACTGCCGTGGGCGGCGACGGAGAAGCCAACGATTATGGCTAAGAACCAGACAAGCGATGACAGCGGTGATGAGCTCGCTGATGGCGTTGGGCAGAAGACGCTGAACGCAAGCTGTAGCACGAACAGGTACAGCGTTGACACCCGCTCTTGCGCGTAGTAAGAAGCGTCACCACCCCATGAGCAGCCTCATTGAGTCGAAACACCGGGGACTGGAATGGGATCTGATGTCGTGGTGTGGCGGCTGGGGTGTGACCATGGCTGACCGATCGGACCCCGAAGCCGTGCTGATCACGGGCGTGTACGGCTCGGGGAAGACATCGGTCGTCGAGGAAATCGCCGATGTCCTCGAGCGCCGAGGCGTTCCGTACGCCGCGCTCGACCTGGATTGGTTGAAGTGGTTCGACTCAGGCCGCGGCGACGATGCATCGGAAGGCGTGATGCTGAAGAACCTCGATGCGGTCGTCGGCAACTACTTGGACGAGGGCGTCCGGCGCTTCGCAATCGCCGGCGCGTACGCTTCGCTAGAAGAGGTGGAGACCTTGACAGCGTCGCTGGCGATGAGGGTGACGGTCGTCCGGCTGACCGTGGCGCTGGAAGAGATCGAACGCAGGCTGTCCTCCGCGGTCACAGCTGGGCGGCAGGACGACCTGCGCGAAGCGGGAGAGTGGATCGCCGACGGACGCGGGCAGAGCATCGAGGACCTGGCCATTGAGAACGACCGCCCGATCCGTGAGATCGCCCTCAAGGTCTTGTCTGCACTCGGTTGGTGACGCATTGAGGCCCGGCATCCTCGCTGACATGCGTTTGACATTGGCCCCTCGTAGGCACGATCGAACGCAGTTCACCAGCTCTGACCTGACCCTCTATGTTGTCAAGCGGCCTCAGGCAAGGCCCTTACGTCCGCCACAAGCTGCCGAAAGACCAGGTTTGATAGGTGCCGCTTGATGCACCTCACGGTCTCTTTCTCGGACTTTCCCTCCGTCCGGCGACGAGCGACGTAGGCCTTGGTGTCAGCGTGGTGCCGCAGACGGGCTCGGGCCATCATGTGGAGCGCGTAGTTGAGCTGGCGGTTGCCGCCGCGGTTCAGCCGGTGGCGCTTGGTGGCGCCTGAGGACGCCTCGAGAGGCGCGGTCCCGGTCCACATGGCGAACGCTCCCTTCGAGCGGATGCGTCCGGGTTCGCCGACCTCGCCGAGGATCTTGGCCGCGATTACGAAGCCGATGCCCTGGAGCTCGGTGAGGGTGGTGCCCGACTCGTTGACCTTGCCCGCAATTTGCCTCTCGACGTCCGCGATCTTGTTGCTCAGCCGGCGGATCTCCCGGATGCGGTCGCGGATGAGACCCGCGCGCACCGAGTGGTCGCCGCGGAGCAGCGTCATCGCGCCGTCCTGGTTTTTCTTCGAGTTGAGCTTGGGCATCTTCTTCTCGTAGCCCGGGTGGGAGATCACGAGATCTGTGTGCGTACGGTTGATCAGCCGGGTGCGGGCGCGAACGAGCTGGTCACGGTGGTTGGACAGCAGCTTGAGGTCGACGAAGATATCGATGCGCCGCGGCGATGACAGCCCCTCGCCCCGAGCGGTGACGCGGGCGACGGCGACCGCGTCCGTGGGATCGGACTTGCCCTTGGAGGGGGCGCGCTTGCGCTCGCGATGTGTGAGGAACGCGGGCACCTCGTAGACGTTCTCGCCGGCGTCGATCAGGTATCGGGCTAAACCGGCGCCGTAGCTGCCGGCGCCTTCGATGCCGATGACCCGGTCGCTATCCTGCGCCTTGCTCCATCGCAGCAGAGCATCGTGTCCACGTGCATCGTTGGGAAACTCCTTGGTACCCACCACCCGCCCCAGTTCATCGAGCGCCGCCACAGCAAGCGAGCTCTTGTGGGAGTCGACACCCACAGTCACACCCATCCTGGCCTCCTTCCCTCGGCCGATCTACGATGTGACCAGCGGGAGGACAACCAGGCGTTTGGGGGGGAACACCCCTCTATCGAGTCACTTCCGCCAGTCCGGTTCCGGCCGGAGGGACGGTCAGGTCAGTAGTCAGGGCAGTAGTTGCCACGACTTGCACTTTTCGGAGTCACCTCCGGCCGGTTACCGGAAACTCTCCGCGACAGGGAGAGTCCACAGTCGGATTCTCACGCCTGC